>JAGBCX010000028.1 GCA_017937805.1 Alistipes sp.
AGGAATCTTCATCTTGCCACTCGTGACCATCTTCATCATCTTGCGCATATCCTCGAACTGCTTAATCAGGCGATTGACCTCCGCCATCGAAGTTCCCGAGCCTTTCGCAATGCGCTCACGGCGGCGAGCATTCAGAATTTCGGGTTTCTCACGCTCCAACGGTGTCATCGAGCCGATAATCGCCTCGGTATGTTTGAAGACATCATCGCCAATCTCCACATCACGCAACATCTTACCCATACCCGGAATCATCGAGGCAACATCTTTGAGGTTACCCATCTTCTTCACCTGGTCAATCTGCGAGAGGAAGTCGTTGAAGTCGAACTTGTTGGTCATCACCTTCTTGGTCAGACGGCGAGCCTCCTGTTCATCATACTGCTGCTGCGCGCGCTCCACGAGCGAAACAACATCGCCCATACCCAAAATACGGTCTGCCATACGCTCGGGGTGGAAGACCTGCAAAGCGTCCATCTTCTCGCCACTCGAAATAAACTTCAACGGCTTATTTACCACCGAACGAATCGAAATCGCAGCACCACCACGGGTGTCGCCATCGAGCTTTGTCAAAACTACGCCATCGAAATCGAGGCGGTCGTTGAACTCACGAGCTGTATTTACGGCGTCTTGACCTGTCATCGAATCGACCACAAAGAGTGTTTCGCAAGGGTTGATAGTCGCCTTGATTTGAGAAATCTCCTGCATCATCGCCTCATCAACCGCCAAACGACCTGCGGTATCGACAATAACAACATTGTAGCTGTTCTGACGAGCATATTTAATGGCATTCTCAGCAATCTCGACAGGGTTTTGGTTGCCCTCCTCGGTATATACCGGCACGCCAATCTGCTCGCCCAAAATCTTCAATTGGTCGATAGCGGCAGGACGATAGACATCGCCTGCAACGAGTAACACCTGACGACCTTTTTTGCTCTTTATGAACGATGCGAGTTTCCCCGAAAAGGTTGTCTTACCCGAGCCCTGCAAACCTGCAATAAGAATTACAGCAGGTGAGCCTTCGAGCTTGATGTCGGTAGCCTCGCCACCCATCAGCGCAGCCAACTCGTCACGCACAATCTTGGTCATCATCTGACCGGGCGATACCGCTGTGAGGACATTCTGGCCGAGAGCCTTCTGCTTAACCTCGTCAGTGAACTGCTTGGCAACTTTGTAGTTTACATCGGCATCAATCAGCGCACGGCGAATCTCTTTGAGCGACTCGGCAACATTTATCTCGGTGATGCGACCTTGACCTTTCAGGATTTTGAACGACCGTTCGAGGCGGTCAGTAAGTTTTTCAAACATATATATTTTTGTTTATTCTCTATAATTGCATAATTGCGCTGCGAAGGTACGAAAAATATCTATTTTACGCAAACCTCGCTCCGTTATCCCAACTTTGCCAAGAATTTTTCTCTGTTTACGATAAATCGTGTGTGCGTTCCTTCGCCGATGATACTAACCTCGTCACGGGCTGCGATATTGAACTTCAATTCACGCCCGTTAATCTCTGTAAGTACGGCAGTTGCGGTGATTATCTCACCTACTTTTGTAGCTTTGGAATGTTCGATATTCAGAGCCGTTCCGACAGTTGTATTTCCCTCCTCCAAGTGGGGTGCAACTGCCATCATTGCGGCATTCTCCATCAAGGCACACATCGCAGGCGTAGCCAAAACTGCCAAGTCGCCCGAGCCGATATACTCTGCCGTAACCTCCGGCGTAACTCGCATTGTTGCGGTAAATGATAATCCTTCTTTCATATTTTTTCTATTTTATGGGGCAAATGTACTCAAAATTTCCGCTAAATCGTTATATTTGCGGAAAGAATTATGAAAAATAGGGTAGTCATATTGCTGTTGCTTATCGCATTTGTTGTGCCGAACGTGTCGGCGCAAAGGCGTGGCCGTGGTTTCTATCATCAGGAGTGGACGGTAGAGAATGGCGACTCGATACCTCATATCCATATTCTGCCAATTCGCAAATATGCTCGCAAGCCAGATATGCGCCGTTATCAGCGACTTATACGCCAAGTGAAGAAGTGCTATCCGTTAGCAAAGCAGGCTCGTTTGGAGATGGAACGAATGGAGCGACAACTGCTTGCCGTGAAGGATAAAAAGGAGCAGGAGAAACTCGCAAAGGAGTTGCAGAAACAACTTATCAAGCAATATACGCCCGTGATTCTCAAAATGACAATTTCGGAGGGCAAGGTGTTGTTAAAACTTATTGACCGCGAAACGGAACAGACGGCATATCAGATAATTAAAGATTTTCGAGGTGGCTTTGTTGCGGGCTTTTGGCAGATGTTCGCCAAGATGTTCGGCAACAACCTAAAACTCGACTACCAACCCGAAAAGCGTGATAAACTGCTCGAACAGATTGTGACCTATTACGAAATGGGGTGGCTGTAAAATCGTTCTGCTTGACTCTTTTTGCACGAGCCGGCGGATAGCAAAATGCTCACATAGGCTTACTATGCTCCGCTTTTGCTCCCTTGCCTCGCACAAAAATAGTTCAAGCATATTCGATTTTATGAACGGAATAATCTTTTATTTCGATTTTTTACAAACTTTTTGCGTTTTGCATTTTGCATTTTGAAATTTATTTGTACCTTTGCACCGCTTACGAGCAACGGATTGAGCTGTGGTGTAATGGTAACACAGCAGATTTTGGTTCTGTCGTTCTGGGTTCGAGTCCCGGCAGCTCAACACAACAAAGAGCCTATCTAACAAGAGAAAAAGTTAGGGAGGCTCTTCTCTGTTTTGGGGAGGAGTTTTTCTTGAGTATTTTGGAGGATTTATCGATTAAGGAGGTATGTCACAGATGTCATTTTGGAAACCAATCACAATTTACAAGTCGTTTTAAGCGCGAATATGGAGTGACACCGAGACAGTATTGTGAACAGAATAAAGTTCGGCTGATAAGCCATTAAAAAACAGGTTTTTTACCGAAAATCAGCAATAATCCCTTTATTTTGTCATAAAAAAGTATGTATATTTGAAGTGCTAACAAACAAAGACACAAAGTCTTTTTTACGACATGGCAAAGATATTTTCATTATCTTTGTGCATTGAATGCTACTTCGTTATTGTACATAAGGTTTTAATAAAAATATCGTAACATGAGACACTTTGTCCTTTCTGTGGTTTTTATTTTAAGCTCTTGGATTGCTCTTGCACAAGGAGTCAATAATACCACAACTCTGGCAGGCTCTTGGATTGGAAAACTCTCTTTCGGGTCAAGGGAATTAAATATCGGACTTAATATAGAGCAACAAGACGGATATGTGGTTTGTACTCTTGATAGCCCGGACCAAGGAGTCAAGGGTATTGGTTGCCACAAAAATACTCTTACGGATAAGAAAATTTCACTCTCTGTGCCTGCTATTGGCGCTTCGTATGAAGCAGAGTTGGTCGAAGATAAACTTGTTGGAACCTTCTCACAAGGTGGTTTAACCCTCCCACTAACACTTAAACGAGGAGAGTATAAACCTCGTAGACCCCAGACTCCGACATCTCCTTTTTCATATACGACCGAAGAGGTGGTATTCACAAATAGAGCTGAGGGTGCTCAACTCTCCGGCACATTGACTTATCCTATTAATTTCGAGAAGTATAAGGGGGGCTCTGTTCCTGTCGTCTTGATGGTTGCGGGCAGTGGTGGGCAGAATCGTGATGAGGAGATTTTTGACCACAAGCCTTTCCTCGTTATTGCAGATTTTCTCGCCAAAAATGGAATAGCCTCATTAAGATATGACGATAGAGGGGTTGGTAAATCGACAGGTCCGACAAAAAGTACTACAACCGAGAATAACCTCGCGGATGCCGAAGCCGGAATCGCATATCTGCGTAGCCTTAAAAAGTTTGGTAAGGTTGGTGCTTTGGGACATAGTGAAGGTGGTACTATCGCATTTATGATGGGCGCAAATAAGAGTGTAGATTTTCTTATCTCATTGGCTGGTGCTGCTGCTACTGGTATAGATGTAATTGTTGGTCAAAATAGAGCAGCAATGAAACTCCAAGGAGTACCCCAAAAGATGATTGACGACTATGCTGTTGCATTGAGGCTTGTATATACAGATAGAATTAGCGGTAAAGAGATTACTGACAAGTCTGCATACATTGAAACATTATGCCAAACAAACAAATTGACATTGCCAAATAACTTTAAGTCAAACCTTGTAAAGTGCATCACCTTCGGAGGTAACTGGCTGACTTGGTTCTTGAGATATAACCCTGCACAAGCTATTAGCAAGATAGAATGCCCTGTAATGGCGCTAAATGGCACCTTGGATTTACAAGTATTAAGCACTGACAACTTGCCTATCATCAAAGAGAATTTGCCAAAGAATGAGATGAGCGTAATAAAAGAGTATGATGGTTTGAATCACCTTTTCCAGCATTGTGTTCCAACTACTGCCCTCAATTATGGCGCGATTGAAGAGACCATATCCGAAGATGTGTTGAAAGATATGGCGAATTGGATAGATACGATAAAGTAATTTACCTATTATTATCTGAATAACAATGGCGACTGCTCTTCGCAGAGTGGTCGCCATTATTTTTCGGAATTATATAGTTTAGTATTGCAAACATAAATAAGAGCGTCATTGCGAAGGAGCGTAGCGACTGCGACAATCTCCCACTTTTTTTCACTTAAAGAATATATGGAAGATTCCCATGCTAATTTCATTCGCTCGGAATAACAATCGCCAATGACCACCGCCGCGATTAAGCGGAGAGCAGAGGTTGCTTGCAAACTATGCCGAAGTGCAGCGGTGAAGACCAAAGGTCAATGGCTAACGGCTAAAAGCCCATAAGATATGTAAGGTTGAAAAATTGTTAATAAGTGAAATGGTCGCTATATCTCCTATTATTATAGGAAAGTGTAATTTTGTAGTCGTAAAAATGTGAAGACTCACGCAATTGCATAGGAAGACTCAAAACATTATATAAAATGAAAAAAGTAGATGTAATTCTCGGTCTCCAATGGGGTGACGAGGGTAAAGGCAAGGTTGTCGATGTATTGACTCCTAATTATCAGGCTGTTGCTCGTTTTCAGGGCGGTCCAAACGCAGGTCACTCACTGAAATTCGAGGGCAAAAGTTTTGTTTTGCATACCGTTCCATCGGGTATTTTCCGTGACGGCTCAATCAACATTATCGGTAATGGTGTGGTAATTGACCCCGTAATTCTCGCAGAGGAGGTTGCCGATATCGAGAAGATGGGCGTTGATGTAACCGAGCGTATGGTTATCTCGAAGCGTGCTCACCTTATTCTTCCAACCCACCGTATGCTCGATGCTGCGAGTGAGGCAGCAAAGGGCAAGACCAAGATTGGCTCGACATTGAAGGGTATCGGTCCTACTTACATGGATAAGACAGGTCGTAACGGCTTGCGTGTAGGCGATATTTTGATGCCTGACTTCGAGGAGCGTTACAACCGCTTGAAGGCAAAACACGAGGAGATGCTTCGCCAATATGCATACTCTTACGACATCACCGCGTACGAGCAGGAGTGGTTCAAGGGTATTGATGTTATCCGCAAATTCAACCTCGTAGATAGCGAGCAGATGGTAAATGAGGCGCTCAAAAACGACACTGCTGTTTTGGCAGAGGGTGCGCAGGGTTCGTTGCTTGATATCGACTTCGGAACATACCCTTATGTAACATCTTCAAACACGCTCTGCTCGGGCGTATGTAGCGGTTTGGGCGTTGCTCCAACCCGCATCGGTAATGTATATGGTATCTTCAAGGCTTACTGCACACGCGTAGGTAGCGGTCCGTTCCCAACAGAGTTGTTCGACACTACGGGCGAGACTTTGCGCCAGATTGGTAACGAGTTCGGTGCTACAACAGGTCGTCCTCGCCGTTGCGGTTGGTTGGACTTGGTAGCGTTGAAATATACCGTGATGATGAACGGTGTAACCGAGTTGATTATGATGAAGAGCGATGTTTTGAATGAGTTTGCTACTATCAAAGTCGCTGTTGGTTACGAGTTGGACGGCAAGCAGTTGGACTACTTCCCATACGAGTGCACAGACGACATCGTACCTATCTACAAGGAGTTCAAGGGTTGGAACTGCGACATCTGCAATGTCCGCAACTATGAGGATTTCCCTGCTGAGTTCAAGGAGTATGTAGAGTTTATCGAGAAGGAGACAGGCGTGCCTGTAAAGATTATCTCGGTAGGTCCGGACCGTGCTGAGACAATTGTACGATAAGAAAACCGAAAACCTTAAAAACATTTCGACAAAATGAAGATTGGAACTCCGCTTACGAAAGTGGCAAAAAAAGCGCTCTTGTGTGGCTCGGGAGAGTTGGGCAAGGAGGTCGCACTCGAACTGCAACGATTTGGCGTAGAGGTTATCGCCCTCGACCGCTATGAGAATGCACCTGCTATGCAGGTGGCACATCGTAGTTACGTACTCTCGATGCTTGACGGAGAGCGTTTGCGCAAAATTATCGAAACGGAGAAGCCAGATATTATTATTCCTGAGGTGGAGGCTATTGCAACACCGGTGCTTGTAGAGCTCGAAAAAGAGGGCTACAAGGTTGCTCCAACCGCAAATGCAGTGTGGCTTACGATGAACCGCGAGGGTATTCGCCGTTTGGCTGCCGAGGAGTGTGGCTTGAAGACCGCAAACTATCGTTTTGCCGACACTCGCGAGGAGTTTGAACAGGCTGTGACAGAGATTGGTATCCCTTGCGTTGTAAAGCCGATTATGAGTTCGTCAGGACATGGTCAATCGACCATCAAATGCGAGGCTGATATCGATAAAGCGTGGAAAATTGCGCAGGAGGGTGGTCGTGCAGGAGCAGGTCGTGTAATTGTGGAGAGTTTTGTCAATTTTGACTATGAAATTACACTTCTGACAGTGCGTCATATTGGCGGTACTACGCTGTTGGAGCCTATTGGTCATCATCAGGTTGATGGCGACTATCGTGAGTCATGGCAACCACAACCAATGAGCGAAAAAGCATATGCAAAAGCACATGAGGTGGCGCGCACAATTACCGATGCCTTAGGTGGTTACGGAATCTTTGGTGTCGAGATGTTTATCAAGGGTGACGAGGTTATTTTCAGTGAAGTTTCGCCACGCCCACACGACACCGGAATGGTAACGATGGCATCGCAGGATTTGTCTGAATTTGCACTCCACGCTCGTGCGGTACTCGGTTTGCCAATACCGTCTGTTCGCTTTATTGCTCCGAGTGCATCGAAGGCGATTGTTGTGGAGGGCGACACCGACAAAGTAGAGTTCGAGAATATCGAAAAAGTCCTCGAAGAGGAGGGCGTTCAGATTAGACTCTTCGGAAAGCCGGAGGTTGTTGGACATCGCCGCTTCGGAGTTATTTTGGCTACGGGGGTGTCAGTTGAAGATGCTTTGGCAAAGGCTGAAAGGGCATACGCAAAACTCGGAGTGAAGATTTTACCGAGATAATTGCAAGTTTTAGGATAATTTACTTTGTAAATTGGTGTAAAAATAATATCTTTGCACCTAAATAAAGGATAGGGTAATGAAACGATTTACTTTACTTAATGTTAAGTCGTGCCCGACAACGGGCTATGAGAGCGCACAAGTCGCCCCGCAGCCGTTGTTGTCAAATTGCCGTTACAACTGTTCTATCACTATTTTGACACATTAACTATTATCGGGCGACCTGTTTGGTCGCCTGTTTTTTATTAAGTAGGGCATAAAGTGGATTGTATGAACGGTAAGTTGCTGATAAAGAGTGGAACTATCGTTGCCGATGGAAAAATATGGAACGGAGATATCCTTGTCGCTGACGGAAAAATCGAGGCGATAGGGGAGTCATTGTCGGCCGATGCGCAGACCGAAATATTTGATGCAGAGGGGTGTATCGTGACCTATGGTTTGGCAGATGTTCATGTTCATTTGCGAGAACCCGGCTACTCTGCGAAGGAGACTATCGCTACGGGAACTCGCGCTGCCGCACACGGCGGAGTAACAACGGTCTGCTCGATGCCTAACCTTCAACCGGCACCCGATGCACCGGAAACTATCGCTGTTCAGCAACAGATGATTGACGAGCAGGCTGTGATTGAGGTGCGACCTTTTGCAACAATATCGAAAGGTCGTGCAAGACGGGAGTTGGCAGAGATTGAGGCTCTGCGCCCATTGTCGGTTGGCTATTCCGATGATGGCAACGGCATTCAGACTGAGGAGTTGATGCGTGAGGCGATGCAACGAATTGCAGCGGTAGATGGTATTATTGCAGCGCATTGCGAAGATGACTCGTTGTTACACGCAGGATATATCCACGATGGTGAATATGCTCATGCTCACGGCCATAAGGGTATTTGCTCGGAGAGTGAGTGGGGGCCTATCAAGCGAGATGTGAAACTCGCTGAGGAGGAGAAGTGCCGCTATCATGTTTGCCATATTTCGACCAAGGAAAGTGTAGCCATTATCCGTGAAGCAAAGCAACACTGCGACCATATTTCGTGCGAAACAGCACCACACTACCTTGTTTTGTGCGACCAAAACCTCAAAGAGGAGGGACGTTTTAAGATGAATCCGCCATTGCGAGCAGCGGAGGATAGAGCAGCACTTATTGAGGGTATTCAAGATGGAACGATAGAGGTTATTGCCACTGACCATGCACCACACACTGCTGAGGAGAAGTCGCGTGGCTTGAAGGGTAGTGCAATGGGTATTGTGGGTATCGAAACCTCATTTGCGATATGCTATACGCACCTTGTACGCAAGGGTGTTATTACGATTGAAAAACTTATTGCACTGATGTCCGAAAATCCTCGCCGTATATTCCGCTTGGGCGGAGCATTAAAAGTTGGCGAGAGGGCAGACATCGCAGTTTATGATATTACAAAGCCTTATACAATTGACACTAACGAGTTTTTGTCAATGGGAAAGGCAACGCCATTTGAAGGCGAGGAGGTCTACGGACGATGCGTGCTGACACTCTTCAATGGCGAGAAGGTTTGGAGTGAAAACAAATAACAACAAAATATAGAACAGATGAAACAACCCGACAAAAAATTAGTTTTGGAGAGCGGTCAGGAGTTCTTGGGTTACGGTTTCGGTGCAGACACAAATGCAGTGTGCGAAATCGTATTCAATACCTCGATGGCCGGCTATCAGGAGATTTTATCAAATCCTGCCTGTACTAATCAGATTGTTGTGATGACCTATCCGACAATCGGTAACTATGGTATTACAGACGAGGATTTTGAGGCGAGAAACCTCACAATCGGAGGCTTGGTGGTACGTGAGGAGTGCAAGACACCGAGCAACTTCCGATACACAAAGACTATCTCGGAGCTGATGGAGGAGAGTGATATTCCGGGCATTAGTGGGGTAGATACCCGCATGCTTACGCGCATTATCCGCGATTCGAAGAGTTGTCGTGCAGCAATCGTTTCGGCAGAGATGTCGAAAGAGGAGGCTTTGGCACTTATCGCCGCTACTCCTGAGGAGCACAACGCTGTGGAGCGAGTAAGTTGCAAGAAGCGTTGGTATTCGCGCACACCTAACCACCGCTTTGATGTGGTTTTGGTTGATTGCGGCGCGAAGTTGAACTTGGTGAGAATGTTGAATAAGCGAGGTTGCAATGTTGTGATTGTACCATTCAACACCTCAATAGAGGAGATTTTGGCGTTCAATCCGCACGGTATTCTTGTATCGAATGGTCCGGGTGCGCCGGCAGATGTGCCTGCTGTTGTAGAGTTGATTAAGCAGTTGCGTGGTAAGATGCCTATCTTCGGAGTCGGACTTGGTCATCAACTTATCGCCTTGGCGTATGGTGCAGAGGTGTCGCAGATTGAGGGCGTACATCGTGGAGGAGGTCACCCTGTACGCAACTTGGAGAGTGGAAAAATTGAGATTACAGCGCAAGGCTCACTCTACTTTATAGATGAGAAATCATTGAGCGCAACCCCACTTAAAGTTACCCATCGCAGCGTAATTAACGACACGATAGAGGGTATCGAGAGCAAGGAGGAGAGCGTATTCTCGGTACAATACAATCCGGAGTCGGCTCCGGGAGCGCAAGACAGCGCATATCTTTTCGATAAATTCATTAAATTGATGGAGGAGAATCACAATGCCTAAGAGAACAGATATAAAGAAGGTTATGGTTATCGGCTCTGGTCCAATCGTTATTGGTCAGGCTGCCGAGTTCGACTATGCAGGCACACAGGCTTGTCTTGCACTCAAAGAGGAGGGTTATGAGGTTATCCTCGTAAATTCAAACCCTGCAACCATTATGACCGACACATTTATTGCGGATAAGGTCTATATGGAGCCTTTAAAGTTGGAGTATGTCGCAAAGATTATTCGCTACGAGCGACCAGATGCTATCGTTCCCGGTTTGGGAGGTCAAACAGGTCTGAACCTTGCCGTACAACTCGCCAAGAAGGGCGTTTTGGAGGAGTGTGGTGTTGAGATTCTCGGAACATCGTTCGAGAGTATCGAGCAGGCAGAGGATAGAGAGTTGTTCAAAGAGTTGTGTATCTCGCTCGGAGAGCCCGTATTGCCATCGGAGGTTGTAAATACCATCGAGGAGGCTGTCGAGGTTGCCAAGGAGATTGGTTATCCGTTGGTACTTCGCCCTGCATTTACACTCGGAGGTACGGGTGGTGGCTTCGTGGATAACGAGGCAGAGTTGCGTGAGTTGATGCGTAACGCTTTGGCTCTCTCACCGGTACATCAGGTGTTGGTAGAGAAGAGTATCAAGGGCTACAAGGAGATTGAGTACGAGGTAATGCGTGATAAGAACGACACCGCAATTACCATCTGTAATATGGAAAATGTGGACCCTGTGGGTGTACATACGGGCGACTCTATCGTAGTTGCTCCGTGCCAAACCTTGACCGACAAGGAGGCTCAGATGCTCCGTACCAGCGCATTGAAGATTATTCGTGCATTGAAGATTGAGGGTGGTTGTAACGTTCAGTTTGCATTGGACCCACTCTCGTTCAACTACTATATTATCGAGGTTAATCCACGAGTTTCACGCTCTTCGGCTTTGGCATCGAAGGCGAGTGGTTTCCCTATCGCTCGTGTAACAGCAAAGGTTGCTGTGGGTATGACTCTCGACGAGATTATGCTCTCGAATGGTCCTGCTTGCTCGGAGCCTGCATTGGACTATATCGTAACAAAGATTGCTCGTTTCCCATTCGACAAGTTCAGCGAGGCATCGAACGAACTCGGAACGCAGATGAAGGCTACGGGCGAGGTTATGAGCATCGGTCGTACCATCGAGGAGAGTTTGTTGAAAGCAGTTCGCTCGCTCGAAACGGGTGTTTGCCACATCTACCACAAGAAGTTTGATGATATGGCAACTGCTGATATGTTGCAATATATCACTCGTGCTACCGATGACCGCATCTACGCTATTGCAGAGTTGTTGCGCCGAGGAGTAGACCGTTCGTTGATTTACGACCGCACAAAGATTGATATGTTCTTCTTGAAGAAGATGGATAATATCGTAAACTTCGAGCGCGAGGTTAAGGCTCATAAGGGCGACAGAGAGGTCCTCTACGAGGCAAAGCGTATCGGCTTTGGCGATAAGTTTATCGGACAGTTGTGGGGTATGACCGAATCGGAGGTGTTCGAGTTGCGTCAGGAGTTGGGCATTAAGCCTATATATAAGACTATCGACACCTGCGCAGGCGAGTACTCGGGTTATGTACCATACTTCTATTCGACCTACGAGCAGGAGAATGAGTCGGTGGTTAGCGACCGCAAGAAGATTGTTGTACTCGGTTCGGGTCCTATCCGTATTGGTCAGGGCGTTGAGTTCGACTATTCAACCGTTCACTCGATTTGGGCTATCCGCGAGGCAGGATATGAGGCGATTATCATCAACAACAACCCTGAGACAGTTTCGACCGACTTTACCATTTCGGATAAGTTGTATTTCGAGCCGCTTACTGTGGAGAATGTGATGAACATTATCCGTATGGAGCAACCTGACGGCGTTATCGTGACGCTTGGCGGTCAGACCGCTATCAACCTTGCTAAACCACTCTCGAAGATGGGTGTAAAGGTTGTAGGAACGGGTATTGAGGCTATCGATAACGCAGAGGATAGAAAGCTCTTCGAGGCAATTATGCGCAAGGTTGGTATTCCTCAGCCAAAGGCAAAGGCTGTAACCGATATTGAGGAGGGTGTTGCTGCCGCTGCAGAGATTGGCTACCCTGTATTGGTGCGCCCAAGCTTTGTGTTGGGTGGCCGTGCAATGCAGATTGTTGGTAATGAGCAGGCTTTGCGCCACTACTTGCACAATGCGGTAGAGGTTTCGGAGGATTCACCGGTATTGGTCGATAAATATATTATGGGTAAGGAGGCAGAGGTTGATGCCATCTGCGATGCCGAGGGAAATGTCTTTATTCCGGGTATTATGGAGCATGTCGAGCATACGGGAGTTCACTCGGGCGACTCGATTAGTGTCTATCCATCGTTCTCGTTGAGCGACAAGGTTAAGGAGAAGATGATTGACTACACCGTACGCCTTGGTCGCGCAATTGGCATTGTGGGTCTTTACAATATACAGTTTATTGTTGATTCGGAGGAGAAGGTTTATGTGATTGAGGTAAATCCTCGTTCATCGCGTACCGTTCCGTTCCTCTCGAAGTCTACAAATGTACCAATGGCGAAGATTGCAACCCGAGTAATGTTGGGCGAGACGTTGCCGCAGCAGGGTATAACAGAGGTCTATGGCAAGGAGCGCAAGCGTCACTTCGTGAAGGCTCCTGCGTTCTCGTTTGCCAAGATTAAGGGTGTAGATTCGTATCTCTCGCCTGAAATGAAATCTACGGGCGAGGCTATCGGATATGACGATTCGCTTACTCGTGCATTGTACAAGTCGTTGCAGGCTTCGGGTATGACTATCGTAAATTACGGTACTATCTTCGCAACCATTGCCGACAAGGACAAGGAGGCTGCTTTGCCATTGATTCGCCGCTTCTACAACCTCGGTTTCAATATCGAGGCTACGGCAGGTACAGCATCGTTCCTTCGTGAGCATGGTATTCGCACACGATTATTGCGCAAAATCAGCGATGGTAGCGATGATATTATAAAGAGTCTTTCGAAGGGACATGTAAGTTATGTAATCAACACTATTGATGTAAATCAGCACAATACACGCCTTGACGGCTACGATATTCGTAACGCTGCGGTAGAGAACAATGTGTCGATTATCACCGCGCTCGAAACCGTAAGTGCATTGCTTGATGTATTGGAGGAGATTACTCTCGGAGTTTCGACCATTGATGCCGAGTATAGAGCAAAATAGAGTATAAAAGATGCAGAGAGTTATATTAACCGTAACAAAGAACGAGGCTCTGACACCTCTTATCTACAAGATGCAACTTGCAGGTGATGTGTCGGGCGTTACTCGTGCCGGACAGTTTGTCGAGATTGCGCTCGATGGCTTGTATCTGCGCCGACCAATCTCGGTCTGCAACTACGATGAGGGCGAACTCACTATTATATATAAAGTAGTGGGCAAAGGCACCGACTTGATGTCGCAAATGGCAGAGGGTACGCAGTTAGATGTACTTACAGGCTTGGGTAATGGCTTCGATACGGAGCATGAGTGCAACAAACCGCTGCTTGTAGGCGGTGGAGTAGGTGTGCCGCCATTGTATCGTTTGACACGCGATTTGATTGCACAAGGCAAGGAGGTGACCGTAGTACTTGGCTTCAATACCGAGTCGGAGATTTTCTATGCCGAGGAGTTCGAGGCGTTGGGTGCTAAGGTTATTCTTGCTACGGCTGATGGTTCGGTGGGCGTAAAGGGCTTTGTTACAGATGCAATTCGAGAAAGAAGGGTAGAGGCAGACTACTTCTATTCGTGCGGTCCATTGCCGATGTTGAAGGCGTTGTGCAACTCACTTGAAATCAGTGGAGAGGTGTCACTCGAAGAGCGTATGGGTTGCGGTTTTGGTATCTGCATGGGTTGTTCTATTCATACAACAAAGGGGGCAAAGCGCGTCTGCAAGGATGGCCCCGTATTTAAGAAGGAGGAGGTAATATGGTAAGAGATTTATCTGTTGAGTTGTGCGGTGTTGCACTCGACAACCCCGTAATTCCTGCCAGCGGAACATTCGGTTTCGGCAAGGAGATGGCAGAGGTGTACGATATCAATATTCTCGGCTCTATCTCGTTCAAGGGAACAACTCGCGATGCACGCTTTGGAAACCCTACACCTCGTATTGCCGAGTGCCCAAGCGGACTTATCAACTCGGTAGGTCTGCAAAATCCGGGTGTTGATGCAGTTATTGCACACGAACTGCCCGAACTCCGCAAGATTTTCCGCAAGCCGATTATCGCAAATATTAGCGGTTTTTCAATTGAGGAGTATGTGGAGTGCTGCTCGAAGTTGGATAAGGAGGAGCAAGTGGCAATTTTGGAGGTCAATATCTCGTGCCCGAATGTGCATAATGGAGGTATGGCGTTTGGAACATCGCCCGAATCGGCAGCGGCTGTAACTCGCGCAGTTAAGGCGGTTACCACAAAGCCCGTATTTATCAAACTCTCGCCCAATGTAACCGATATTGTCGCTATCGCAAAGGCATGCGAAGAGGCTGGTGCTGATGGTATTACGCTCATCAACACAATGCTTGGTATGCGTATCGATATCGCTCGCAGAAAGCCCGTAATTGCCAATAAAATGGGCGGTTTCTCGGGTGCAGCAATATTCCCGATAGCGGTACGAATGGTCTATCAGGTGGCTCACGCTGTTAAGATTCCTGTTATCGGCTGTGGTGGTGTGGCTACGGCGGAAGATGTTGTGGAGATGATGATGGCAGGTGCTACGGGCGTTCAGGTGGGTGCCGAGAATTTGCGTAACCCTTACGCCTGCAAGGAGATTATCGAGGAGTTACCGTATGTTATGGAGCGACTCGGCATCGAGAAATTAAGTGATATAATTGGAATAATTGAGTAAAACATAATAAGTTATGGCAAAAGATGTAATTATTGCGTGCGATTTCAGCAGCAAGGAGCAGACGCTCTCGTTCTTGGATAAGTTTACAGGTCGTAAGCCTTTTGTAAAGATTGGTATGGAGTTGTTCTATGCCGAAGGACCTGCTATTGTGCGCGAGATTAAGGCTCGCGGGCACAAGATTTTCCTCGATTTGAAGTTGCACGACATTCCAAACACCGTGCGCAAGGCGATGAGCGTACTCTCGCGCCTTGATGTCGATATGTGTAATGTTCACGCTGCGGGAACTGTTGATATGATGCGTGCAGGCTTGGAGGGTTTGACACGTGAGGACGGAACTCGCCCGTTACTGATTGCCGTAACTCAACTCACCTCGACCAGCGAGGAGCGTATGCAGAAGGAGTTGCTTATTGATGCAACAATCAACGACTGCATCGCAAAGTATGCCGAGAATGCAAAGGAGGCAGGTCTTGATGGTGTGGTTTGCTCGCCACTCGAAGCATCGCTCGTAAAGGAGCACTGCGGAAAGGAGTTCTTCACAATCACTCCGGGTGTGCGCTTTGCTGATAGTTCTAAGGACGACCAAGTGCGCATTATGACTCCTGCACAGGCTCGCGAGATTGGCTCGGACTATATCGTAGTAGGTCGCCCTATCACCGCAGCCGAAAACCCTGTGGCTGCATACGAGCGTTGCTGCAAAGAGTTCTTAAATGAGTAATAACGAATAAAAATATACAACTATGGAGAAGAAGATTGCAAAAGAGTTACTTTCGATTAACGCAGTATTTTTGCGCCCTGAGCAGCCTTTTACTTGGGCAAGCGGCATTAAGAGCCCAATTTATTGCGACAACCGCCTTATTTTGACTGCACCGCGTGTTCGTGAGCAGGTGGAGGCAGGTTTGGCAGAGTTGGTGAAGAAACATTTTCCTGAGTGCGAGGTGTTGATGGGAACTTCGACCGCTGGTATTGCTCACGCTGCTATTGTGGCTACAATTCTCGATTTGCCAATGGGATATGTTCGTAGTGGTGCGAAGGACCACGGTCGCACAAATCGCATTGAGGGTAAGTTGGAGAAGGGCCAGAAGGTTGTTGTTGTCGAGGATTTGATTTCGACCGGTGGCTCATGCATCGAGGTTGTCGATGCCTTGCGTGAGGCAGGAGCAGATGTTTTGGGTATCGTGAGCATCTTCACCTACGGCATGAAACGTGGTGTGGAGCGCATCGCCGAGGCTAATACCGTAAACTACTCTCTCTCAAATCTCGATGCACTCGTAGAGGTGGCTGCTGAGGAGGGATATATCGCTCCTGAGTGGAAAGAGCGCATCCTCGCATTCCGCAATAACCCAAGCGACGAGAGTTGGATTAAATAAACGGAGAGCGGACCGCTGCGATTAAGTCGAGAGCAGAGGCTGCTTGCAGACTATGCCGAGACAGAGCAGTGAAAAGCCCACGCAGTGGGATTAAAACGGAAAACTTTTAATTTTTTTTACAACTATGAGACATTTGACTGACCCTACGGATTTAACCCGCAAAGAGACCGATGATATTGTCGCTCTGGCACTCGATATTATAGCAAACCGTCAGAAATATAGCGAGGTTTGCAAAGGCAAGAAGTTGGCGACACTCTTCTACGAGCCTTCAACCCGTACCCGTTTGAGCTTTACCGCTGCAATGATGGAGTTGGGCGGTAATGTACTCGGCTTTTCCGATGCAAACTCTTCGTCAGTGAGCAAGGGCGAAACGGTGGAGGATACCGTTCGTGTAGTTGGTAACTTCGTGGATATTATCGCTATGCGCCACCATATTGAGGGTGCGCCACTCGATGCTTCGATGGTGTCGAAGGTGCCTATCATCAACGCTGGCGATGGTGCGCATGCTCACCCGACACAGACCTTGACTGACCTCTTGACGATGACTCGTGAGTTGGGACACTTGGACAACCTCACAATCGGCTTCTGTGGCGATTTGCTCTATGGCCGTACCGTTCATTCGCTTATTAAGGCGATGTCGCGCTACGAGGGGACAAAGTTTGTGCTTATCGCTCCCGATTCGCTTCGTTTGCCTGACTATATCAAGCACGATGTGTGCGAGAAGAATGGCATAGAGTATCGTGAGGTATCTTCGCTCGAAGAGGTTATCGGCGAGTTGGATATCCTCTATATGACTCGTGTTCAGCAGGAGCGTTTCTCGGATAAGGCGGAGTATGAGCGTGTGAAAGATTGCTATATCCTCGATGCCGAGAAGATGGCGTTGGTGAAGGAGAAGATGGCAGTTTTGCACCCACTCCCGCGTGTGAATGAGATTGCAAAGGAGGTCGATGCCGATCCTCGCGCTGCATATTTCCGTCAGGTGGAGAATGGAAAGTTCGTGCGTATGGCACTGATGTACACACTATTGAAGTGGAAAGAAGAGGGCGCAGAGCCGTTGCATAACCACGAGGCTGTGGAGGTCGAAGGCTTGGTTTGTCCGAACAAAAAGTGCATCTGCAACAACGAGCCTGTGGATTATAAGTTCCAACTCTCGGAGGGTGGGGTATATCGTTGCCTCTACTGCTCGACAAAAGCGGAGTAGAGTAGTCGCATAGATAAAGAGAGAGGGGAGTGTTACGAAAACACTCCCCTCTGCTATTATTGTATTGTAGAGGTTACCACTCGCTCGAATTATAGATATTCTTCGGAGCATTTGGCACATTCGGGAAGAAGGTAAGTCCTGTTTTTTGTTCTATCTCTGCCACTGACATTGTTTGTCGTGGAGCCCCTCCCTTATGTTCAAACCAAAAACCTGCGCACTTCAACTCGCTTGTCGAGCAGTCGCCTACCCATTTGCCACTGTTGCCCGACTTTGTACGCAGAATAACCTTATAGTAGTGTGTCGGAACAGCGCAGGCTTTACCCTTGCCCTTATTATCGTATGCGTAGCCATAACCCTCTGCAAAGTGTGCTCCCGTAACAACATAGAGCGTATCGGAACATATCCATTTATTGGTTATATCTCCTTCGAGTGAAGCCCAAGTGCCACCATTGAGCGACTGCAACTGTGGAGTCATATTGGTAAAGTAGAAAGTCGTTGCATTATCCTCGTCCGAAGCCAAACGGTCTGCCGAAGGGAGTTGATGACCTCGTGAGTGGCTATATTTGTCGCCATTTTGCGGATAGTAAGCGTTTTGCAAATCCGGCTCATACTGATCCTCTATACAGCAAGGGTCGTACGCCCAATCATCGGTACGATGACCATCGCCCTCTATGTAACATTTGTGCAGTGGATAGGCCACCCACAAAGCGCAATATTTCTCCTTATCAAAGCAGAATGAGTAGTTGCGCAAGCGATTGTTCGATGGCAATTTGTGGTGATATCCGTACTCCAAGTGTGGAGCTTGCATAATTGCAGGCATTTCAGCCCAACCTTCTGTACGGATTGGTGCAATATAAGCATCTTGCGTCACCATTATCATTCTTGAAATATTGAATTTCAAATTCGATATCAAGATATAAGCCTTGCGTTTTTTATCAACGTTTGATGGTGTGACAACAACAGTTAAACCATTGTCGTTCTTCGTGTACGACAGCCAAGAGGCATTTGTATTTACATCATACTCGAAATTTGCGGTAATAGAAACATCTTGTTCTCCACCCTCTGCCGAGAAATTCAGCACTTCGGGAGTGATAGCGATATCGGGTGTTGTCGCTTCACTTTGAGTGCAAGAGAGTATAATAAGGCATAGGCCACAAAGATATGGAATAAATCTTTTCATCGTTTTTCGAGTTTTACAACATTCTCAACATGGTGCGTATGTGGGAACATATCCACGGGCTGTACCGCCACAACACGATACTTTTCGCTCATCAACGCCAAATCTCGTGCCTGAGTTGCAGGGTTGCAACTTACATAGACGATACGCTCGGGTGCAGCATTGAGAATTACATCAATAACAGGCTCATCAACACCTGCGCGTGGTGGGTCCAAAATAATCACATCGGGGCGACCATTCTTAGCGATAAAGTCGTTATTTAAAACCTTCTTCATATCGCCTGCGTAGAACAACGTATTTTCGATTTTGTTTATTGCGGAGTTGATTTTTGCATCCTCAATCGCCTCCGGTACATACTCAATGCCGACAACCTTCTTGCAACGCTTTGCGCAGAAGTTGGCAATCGTTCCCGTACCCGTGTATAGGTCGTAGAGGGTATCGCCCTCTTTCAAATCGGCAAACTCACGAGTAACCTTGTAGAGTTCGTATGCCTGCTTCGAGTTGGTCTGGTAGAACGATTTTGGACCTACCTTAAACTGTAAGCCCTCCATCTCCTCCATAATATGGTCCTTACCGGCATAGCAGATAGGTGCTAAATCGCCCGTAGAGTCGTTCCACTTCTCGTTGATGAAATATACAGCCGATGTGATCTGCGGAAACTCCTTCAAAACAGCATCGAATAACGCTGAGATGCGTTTCTTGTCGTTCTCGTTGAAGATTATCGTGAGCATAATATCGCCCGTAGAGGCGGTGCGGAGGATAATTCCACGCATCAAACCCTCGTGCGCACGAGCATTATGGAACGAGTAGCCGTTTTCGATGCAGAACTGCTTTATGAAGTTGCGAATCTCGTTCGATGGCGATGCCTGCAAGTGGCACTCCTCGATATCGAGAATCTTGTCAAACATATTCGGAATATGGAAACCGAGCGCAGGCATTGGCGCAATATCGCCCTGCTCGGCAATCTCCTCGTAAGTCAGCCAACGCTTATCGGCAAAGGTGTACTCTATCTTGTTGCGGTAGTAGAGTTGTTGCTCCGAGCCAAGACAAGGGCGTACTTCGGGAATATCGAGTTTGCCGATACGCACAAGTTGGTCGCACACCTGCTGCGTCTTGTAGTCAAGTTGTGTTTGGTAAGGGAGATTTTGCCACTTGCAACCTCCGCAGACGCCAAAGTGTTTGCAGATTGGCTCCACACGATTTTCCGACTTATGCACAAAGCGCACAACCCTGCCCTCCATAAAACGGCGGTGACGCTTTGTAATCTGCACATCGATAATATCGCCCGGAATGGTCATAGGCACGAAAATCACCACCCCCTCGTGGTGTCCCATCGCCTTACCCTCGGCTGCCAATGTCGTTATCTCTAACCCCTCAATCAGGGGCATAGGTCCCTTTTTTCTTGCCATCTTTGTCCTAAATCTATTATAAATGACTTGCGAGTATTTGTGCCTTGCCCTTGATGACCACCTCGTTGGCAATGGCCGGTATAAGCATCACCTCGCCCGTGCGGAGAGTTTCGCTCTCCTCGCCATCAAGAACTACTTCTGCATCACCCTCGATACACATATAAATCGTGAACGAGTCACGCTTGCAATAATCCAACTCTGCCTCTCCGTCTACGAGAAGCATATCAGTCTTGAAAAATTCGCAATCAACTATATTTACCTCTTCGTTTGTCGCCGTAGCGTATGTTCTGCGACACTCCTCGACACCCGACTCAAAATCGATGGCATCGACTGCTAATGCTGTGTGCAACTCACGCGATTTACCATTGCTATCAACTCTGTTCCAATCAAAAATGCGATAGGTGATGTCCGAAGTCTGCTGAATCTCTATCACATTCAGTCCCTTTGCCAAGGCGTGTACAGTACCCGCAGGGATAAAGAATACATCTCCCTTCTTTACGGGTACAGCCTGCAAAATATCGGCTACCGTACCCTCGGCAACAGCCTTGATATACTCCTCGCGGGTAATTTTCTTATTCTTGAAACCAAGATAGATAATAGCCCCCTCCTCGGCATCGGCAATATACCACATCTCGGTCTTTCCGAACGAATCATGGCGCTCGGCTGCCAACTCATCGTTAGGGTGTACTTGTACCGATAGGGTGTCGTTGCAATCGAGGTTCTTAATCAGCAACGGAAACTCCAAGCCAAACTGTTCGAAAACCTCCTCACCGACCAACTCGCCCATATAGACCTCAATAATCTCTTGCAGGTCATTGCCTTTGAGAAAACCGTTTGCGACCTTTGATATTGAGCCCTTTACGCCCGAAATATCCCAGCTCTCGCCATAAACCTTCGATTTGTCAACCGAACGGGAATAGAGCCCCTTCTTTATCTCAAGAAGACGTTTTCCGCCCCAGATATTCTCTTTAAGTTGTGGTCTGAATTTGATAGGATACATATATAAATGTTTTATTTGAATAACTCTTCGCACTTGGCCACAACATCGCCTGCATCGGGTGTAAGCGAAAAGATATGGCTCGGTTTGAGATAGTAAATCTCTTTGTCAGCCTTGTAACGAGCCTCGCCACCACCCGTAATGTTGAGCATAATGGTCGCTTTACGGTCGATATTTCCCGCTTGCACCTCTTTGATAAGGGTTGCCAACGCTACGGCAGGTGCAGGGTGAATATCTATGCCCTCGGTTTCAAGGAAGAGTCGGGCAGCCTTCTGTGCCTGCAAGTTTGTCGCCTGCAAGATATCTCCATTTGTCGCCTTCAATGCATCGTACAATCCTCCGACAATGCTATATGGTGGTTTTCGGTTAGATAAAACTTTTGCATCAATAATAGCTGCATCACGGCGAGCGTTATTGTCGTCATAAGGCAACATCGCACGCGAATCGGCACGCCAAGCATCGTACATCGGTACAAACGGAGCATTCTGCGACACCATCAACCGCATAAGGTTTGTTCCGTAGCGACCATCTTCGATAAGACGCATATTTGCTTCCCATGCAGCGATTGCTCCCGTACCACTTCCAACTGCTTGGAAATAGTAGTCTGGGATACGACCGATAGTGGTTACGGCCGACAATACGGTTGTTCCCATACCGTCACGGCGAGCGATATTTTTTGCACCGCCCTCAGCGTAGAACATAGGCGACTTTAACGCCAAATTGCTCAAATGTATTGCATCAAAGTAGTCGCCACCCTTTGTACACGCAATCAACTTTACGCAATCATTCAGCGGTGCATCAAACCACAAGGCATCGAGATTATCCTCCGGCACTGCCAAAAGAAGTTTTATGTTATTTTCGGAGCAGACCTTTGCGAATGCTCGTGCAGTATTTCCCGCTGAAGCAACCACCAGAACCTTCTCGTTGTTGGCATCTGTGCGCGCGCAAACACTATACGCCTCGGTCTCCTTGAATGAGCAAGTTGTCATTGTCGCCCCCTTCTCGGGGAAATAGCCGTTGAAGGTGATGTAGAGATTTTCCAAACCGAGAGCTTTTGCCAAGCCCTCACTCTTGTATGTCGTATGTGTTGCCTTGCAATGAAGCATGCGCTTCATAGGCAACCAATCACGGTATTTATAGAGTCCTTTGTCATCGTAAACGGTCAGTTGTTTCTTAGCATACTGCGCACGAATAAGCGAAGGCTTTTCGCAAGTGGGGTAGTCGAGCGACCAACCATTATCCTCGAACTCCTCACCCGTTGCCACGCAGAGAAGATTGTATTCGGTAGGGTTAAAACCTTTCATATAGTCTCTGTTATCTACTTTTTGATACTATTTTTATCCTTCAAGGATAAATCATGCAAATATAGTAAAATAATCCGTAAAGATGAAATGGAGGTAACAAATTGAGTATTTCTGCGGATAAAACAGACCTAATCACCATAAAAACAAAACGACCACCTTCTTTGGTGGTCGTTTGCGTGAATCCGCCGGGGCTTCAATACTTTCTCGTAGCGTACAAACTGTCAAATAGATATACGAGCATTGAGATTTACACTCACTGACTCCTTCTCTGCCCCGCCAGGAGAGAGGGAGGGGCTATCGCTCCGCAGGGGGTAGGGGGTCAAATTCCTTGGGAGGTTTCAAAACATAATCGCTCCCCCAATCGATTACACACACGTGCAGAATTGGAGAATTTGAGGTTATATCGAATTGACCCGGAATAGTTCTTTGAAATATTGAGTAGAAAGATGTTAATACTTGATTTTGAAATAATCAAGCATTGCCTTGTAGTTATCCTGTGCAGCAAGACAAGTATCTAGAAGGTAACCTCTGAGATTGCTCCACTCACGCAGACCGCGATAGTAGAACATTTTGAGTTCCTCGGTGATGATGAATGGTACATAACCATTCGCCAAGCACTCCTTAAACATCACAAGACGACCGACACGACCATTGCCATCCTGGAATGGGTGTATTGACTCGAAACGCTGATGCAGGTCTATAATATCCTCAAACGACTTCTGCTTCTTACCGTTGTACTCTTTGAGGAGGGCTTGCATCTCACGATGCACATCTTCGGGTGCAGTGGTCTCGTTGCCACCTACCTCGTTAGGTAGGCGTTTATAGTCGCCAACGGTAAACCAATCCTTACGACTATCGGAAGTGCCAGATTTGAGAATTAGGTGCAGCTCCTTGATAAGGCTCTCGGTAAGTCGCTCCTCTGCTCGGTCAATTATAAGGTCGATGCATCGGAAGTGATTTGTCGTTTCAATAATATCATCCACACGAATACTCTCGCCCTCAATACCTATGGTGTTGGTCTCGAAGATGTAGCGTGTCTGGTCGTGCGTCAGGCGGCTGCCTTCGATATGGTTGGAGCTGTAGGTAAGGTCGATTTGTGTCTTGTGATAGATACTACCTTTGAGCTTCGCCTCTTTCTCCTGGCGCAGAACAACGAGCAATGGCATCGCCTTGCGCTGACGAGGTTTGCGACCAGGCAACTCCGCATCAGCAGGAATGTTCCAAGTCTTACCCACGAGGGTTGCGCCCTCAATCTTTCCGAGGGAGCAGTAATTACGCGCTGTGCGCTCCGAAATGCCAAATTTTGAGGCAAACTCTGCAACTGAAATATACTTCATACGCTACGACTATCGGCAAGTTTTAGACCGATTTTCTGCGCAAATATAGCAATTCTTGCCGATAACGGCAAATTATACAGGTGTTTTCTGCTATTACACCAAATAATTATACCATAAATAAATGTATATAACACATTGAAAATAAAGTCGTTATTTGTTGAAAATAAACCCGAATTAACTTGCGTGTTCCAAAGTGTGATGTTATGTTTGCACTTGGGGCAGCCTGGCGATAATCCCCGAAGCCGATGAGTTCGTAGTGATTGGGTAGCACAACAAAAAAAAGAAAAGCCGAGATTCTTTCAAACCTCGGCTTGCTTTAGCATTTTTTTACTTACTGCTTCTTGTTCTCGAAAACGACGGTCAATGCATTTAGCTTACCATTGTTCGAACCATCAATATAATCCATATAGTTGTCGGCTGTAAGTTCTGTACCTGTTCCCACCCAGGTGCGTGTACCATATACATATATAGTACCACTATTTACCGCCTGATTCACAAGTCCGCAAATCATACCCACATTGGAAGTAGTTACAGAGCCTGATGCAGTTCCAATAACTGCACTAACGGCACAGTTGTCGAATGTTAGACCGGCGACATTGCATCGACCAACAAGTCCTCCGACACGAGTCTTCTTAGTAGAACTATTACTCTGAGTTTTGATAGAGACATCTCCGAATGACTTATTGTCAATAAGGTTACCCGCCAAGTTGCCAGCAATACCACCGATACCGGACGCCTCAACCTTTGTAGTCCAATATGTTACCTCGCCATTATTTGTGCAGTTGGTAATATTTGGACCACCGCCACAAATACCACCTAAGTATACTTTCATATTTTTTGGAGTAATAGCAACCTTTCCGCTATTTGTACAATTTTCAACAGTGTTATTGGTAGCATTATCATCACCTTCGCTATAACCCTTACCTACAATACCGCCACCATAAGCAGCGTAAGTAACATTATATGAGCAGAGAAGTACTTTACCACTATCTGTACTACCATCACCATTTGTGAGGTTCGAGAGAGTGATACCATCAATATCGCACTCGCCTACAACACCACCTACAATAGGAATGTTTGCGTCGCTGAGGGCAGAAGATAAAGTTTCGCCATAAGCAGCACTAACTATTCCATAGTTGTAGCAATAAGAAATAGAAGCAGCAGTTACACCAACAACACCTCCTACCGCAGGAGTATCGCCAAGAGGAGTGTTAGCCTTGTAGTATATACCGGCATTATTTGTGTTATTATTGATTGTGGCGCTGCTTGTAGTAGAACCCTCAAGCAAAGCAACACGACCAATAACACCACCTACGGCAATACAACAAATATCTTTACCTCCAAAATCCGTTGTTGCAGAACAGCCGTTTACATAGATTGTACCACTGTTTGTACATCCCGATACAGTGTTGTCGATTGCACGACCACAAACACCGCCAATCTGCAAATTCTTGATAGCATTGGTTGCTACATTCTCTGCAAGACAGATATGACCGTTGTTTGTAGAATTGGTGATATTTCCTGTAAATGAGTTGTTCCTGTAAGCACGACCACCGCCTGCGGTTAAACCACCTGCAAAAATTTGTGTATTAACCTCGTTTGCAGTGTTAATCTGAAGGCCTGCATTATTGATACAATTTACCAAATTGCCCTGCAAAGCCACTACAAATGGTGCTGCATAGCCATCACCATTTATGAAGGTAACTGTCAACTTCGAGTCTGGCTCTGTTGTAAATACTCCAGCATCCGACAATGTACCAGCGCTGTTTCCCAAAGTGAGATTCTCAACACCGCAACCGTTTGCAATAAAATCGAAGAGCAAAGCCTGCGACTTGGTACCCTCCTTAACAGCTGTAAGGTTGTAAATCTTGTGTGAGCGACCATCAATAACAGACTTACCATCCTTGAGTGTCATAGCAGGAAGTGTTACACCTGTCATATCGAGGTCGGTATTTACGAGTACACGGCTCTCGCTATTTGCCCAAGCCGAAGGGCTAACTCCGTGAGCCATATCTACCCAATCCTGCACGCTGTTGATACCGTTGTCAACGGTAGCATTAACCTCAAGTGTAGGCATATCGATAACTACACCTGCAACAATCTCCTTACCTGCAGAGTACATCTTCTTTATCATCACCTTCTCATTCTCGTCAATCACACGGATAGTGAAGCCCTTAGCGTAGTTGCCCGCTGGGAGCGCAAAGTAGAGGTCGGTAGCGGTCGAAGAGAGTGCTACGCCCTCGGCGCTTGTGATTGAGATATGAGGAGTGTGAGCCTCGGTAGTTGTAGTTGCCGCAAGTGAAACACCCTCTGCCGAGTAGGTTGTAGCGAATTCACCCGAGAGATACTCGTAGTTGTTTGCCAAGAGAGCCACCTTCTTGATGGTAGTGTTACCTGTAAGTGAGAGGTGGATATAACCGCAAGTGTGCTTCATTGCTACGGTTGCACCCTCAGACTCTGCGTAGCCGAGCATAATACCATAACCGTTTGCGAGAGCATCCTGCAAGTATGCCTGCTCGGTAGGGATTTTGATGGTGGTAGCCGATTCATATACCGATGCTGGATAGAGCAACTGTGCAGGATATGCGATTTCGCCCTCAACGCTGATAATAGCCGAAGTCGAGCCGTTGTAAGCCTCTGCGATAGGCTGCGAAGCTACGCCGTTTACTGCAACTTGGTCATCTGTCTGCCAATAGAGTGTGAGAGTATTCTCGTCCTTCTCCATTGCGCCTACGCGAGTGTTCTCAATTCCGAGGTTGATTGTTGAATAGTTTTTGGTGTTGATCTGCTCGTTGTTCTCGAAGTCTGCTGTACAAGCCGAGAAGAGAGCAGCAACCATAAGTCCTAATGTTGTAATTCTGTTTTTCATAATCTTCTTTTACTTTTTTGGTTGAACATTTTCGGGCTGTGGATTACTACTCCCACTCACCCTCTTCTCGTTTAAGATTATCGAGGAAAAATCCCCCTTCAGTACTTGTGGCAAAGCCTTGCTCTACCTTGATGTCGCAAATAGCGACCTGCGGAGTAATGTACTCCTTCTTTTCAATTTTTTTCATAGTTTTTTTTGTTTTATGATTGTGGAAAATTATCTGTTCTTTGGGATAAACTGCACCGCATCGGCCACGATAGTACCATCAGCACCTTTGTTGGTAAGTTCAACATAAGGTTTTGCACCCTCGGCAAAGTGATATGTGCCGAGCAATACCCACTCGCCACGAGTCTGACCGATAATTTTAACATCCTTTGTAGCAATGCTTACTTCGTGCTTCTCTGTGCCATCAAAGATGTTAAAATTTATAACCGAAGATCCCTGCTTCTGCTTTGGGAAGTAGTAGTAAACATTGTACTCATCAGCCTTCTTCAAATTAGGATGGAAGAATGCTGACATCTCGCTCCTGCCCATCGAGTTGTCGAAATGACGACAGAATGCATAGCTGTGGCGACTATCGTCGTATGTCCAATCACCAACCAATCGTACACACTTCTTGTCTGCATCATCTACAACCACATCAGGTTTGCGATTATCACCCCACGGGCGAGCCTCCAACTCAGCATTGAGCGCTTTAACATCGACATCCTGTACTGCGCAGTTGTTATCGATAGCCATCGAAGCAGCGGTTGCTGCCGCCTGCGACAATACCATCGCTACCGGCTCCATACGAATCGAACCAAATGCAATGTGCGATGCCGACAAACAGAATGGCACATAGAGATTTGACACCTCTCTACGCTTTGGCACAATCGAAAGGTACGAAATCGGATATGGCTTCACATTATCCTTAACCTCGACATTGCCTTCGTTACGAACACAGCCGTTAACTATCACTCGGTCGCAGTTGTGAGAATCCATAGTGTAGGCAGCCAAAGCAATACCATCTTTCACAACCTCACGGCCCTGGCAGTGGTGCTGCGTCATTACTACATCGCTAACCATACGGCGAGCCTCACGAACATAAATCTGCGGAGTCCAGTGATTGTTGTTCACATACTCATCTTTTGGGTATCCCCACGAAAGCATCTCCTTGCGAATGAACTCAGGAATACGCTCGTCGTGACCAACGAAGTAGAGTAAGCCCTTTGTGTAATCCTCGTGCTTCTTAACGATGCGTGCACGCTCCTCATAGCTTGCCTCTGGATAGTCCCAGTTCTCGCCAATCATATCGGTTGAAAAACCACCTCTATGATTGATATCTGTCTTATTATTCGGCATTCTACTCCAAATAAAGGCGTCAGTCAAACCTTTCCAAGGCTGTTTCTCCTTCAAGCGAATCAACAACTCATACTTTGATGGGTCGTAGTTTTCAGGCTTGGTAATAGGTATCATATTCTCCTTATCATTGGTCAAGCAGATGCGGAAGTTGTAGGCCTGCACCTTCTTGTCGCCCGAACCTGTTGGCAAAACAGACTTTTTGTTGACGCCCCAAAGCAGACCGCTGCTCTTCTTTCCCGGAATAACATAAGGATCTACATCTACGGTAAACTGATGCTTGCGTCGAACCTGCACACCGTTGTACTCCTCGTTATAGACCTTATTATCCTCACGACCAACGGTATAAGAAACTCCTGCAAGAGCCATCAAATCACCCTCATAGGTACAGTCGATAAAGACTTTTGCCTCAACTACAACATTGCCCTTCTTTCCGGGAGCAGCAGAGTCCTCGAGAGTGATATTTGCGATGCGGTCGCCCTCCTTATTTGCGGCAACAATGCGGCGATTGCACCAAACCTCGATATTCTCCTCGGCAATGTAATCCTTGAAGATTTTCTCGGCAACATGTGGCTCGAATACCCACTTCTCCAACGAGCCATAGTGAGTACCAAGTCGACGATAAAAATCAAGGGCAAGACCTTTCACAACATACTTGTTACCGATGTCGGTCATTCCCAAACCACCCGACGACATTCCGCCGATGTGGGTAGTAGGCTCGATGAGCAAAACGCTCTTTCCCTGCTTCTTTGCAGTGTAAGCAGCGATAACACCGAGCGAAGTTCCGCCATATACACAGATATCCACGCTCTTTGCCACCTCCTTTTTAGGAGCAGCATTTAGCGGTAAAATAAGGCTAATGGCCAGAATAAATAGCAAAATCTTTTTCATGCTAAAAATGTGTTAATGTTTTATTTGCTTATGTTGAATTTCGTTAGTTCGTAGAAGCCCAACTTCCGTTTGAGCCCGTCATATCGTCCGGAGTAGTATTGCCCTGCTGGGTTGTCTTACTCCACTCTGTGTGCTCGTCCTTGAAGAAGCTCGTTGCGATTGAAGCATTAAACCAATCGCCTACATCAACTACTTTCAATGCCGAATTACCATCAACAAATAAGTAGCGAAGGTCGCTGTTATTCTTAATATCGAGCGATGTCAAAGCATTGTTGTTCAGACGCAAGCCACGCAATACTGTATTCTTCGAGAGGTCGATGCCCACAAGTTTTGAGTCGTTGGCATTAATCATCAACAACGCCGTAGCAGGTGCAACATCGATAGTTGTAAAGTTGGTAAATGCTGCGTGCAAGTAGTTGAGAGCGGTATTGCCCACAAGTGTCAACTCGCTTACTGGATTATGGCTGATAGCCAAACGCTTCAAATTGCTCAAACCGTTAACCTTAATCAACGAAAGGTTATTGCGGGTGCAAGTGAGCGATTTAAGCGATAAGTTGTTGCTTGCATCGAGCTGTGTCAGCTTATTATCGTCGCACACCAAACGCTCCAATGCCACCAAAGTCGATATATTCAACTCTGTGAGTCCGCAACCATTGCAGTACAATGCCACGAGGTTGGTATTATTAGCAACATTCAAAGTCGAAACCTTCGAGTATGCACAGTTGAGCATAGTGAGGTTTGAGAGAAGCGACACATCGAGCGAAGTCAATGACTCACATCCACGAAGGGAAAGCTTCGAGAGATTTGTGTTGCTGCTCAAATCGAGCGATGCAATCGGAGTACCCGAGAGAACCAACTCCTCCAACTCGGTATTATTGCTCAAATCGAGCGATACGATAGCGGTATTTGCGCAGTTGAGCTTGCGGAGTTTAACATTCTTGCTCAAATCAATTGAAGTGAGAGAAGTAGGTACACCCTGAATATCCAACTCTTCGAGGCTTGGTAAGTGCTGCAAGTCGCTCAAATCGGCGATATCGTCAGTCTCGAATGTGAAATACTCCTTCTCAACACGACGCCATAAGGTAATATTCGTAATTGCGTCCAATTCGTCCTGCGAAAACTCACCGTCGTCGTCTGTATCATAATTGTTGTTAAGTAGGAATGCCTTAAAGTTTGCATTAGTGAATATCACAGCAGGCTTTGCGCCATTCTGTGTTACGGTCAGTGTTACACTCTCTACACCCTCGCCCGACAAGGTGATAGTTGCAGTGCGAGGTTCAGTAATCTCATTTTTGGCTACGGTAAACACCATCTGATGAGCAGCCATAGCACGGGTTGGCTCTGCCAAAGTAATCCAATCAGCTTCGATTGTTGCGGTAATCTCGATATTAGTCTTCAAATCAACCACAACCTCTCCTCCTTTGGCGGCAACCTCGTATGTTGTCTTCTCGACAATCAAACCATTGGTCTCGGATTGTGTTACTGTCAAAATCTCATCTTTGACGCCTTCTCCTGACAAGGTAATAGTTGCTGTACGAGGTTCGATTGCATTGTTTGGAGCTACGGTGAATGTCATCTGACGAGCCTCCAAAGCTCGGGTTGGCTCTGCCAAGGTAATCCAATCAGCGTCAATCTCTGCCGAAAGTTCGGTATTGGTCAGTAAATCAACAACGATATTTCCACCTTCTGCTCCGACCTCATATACGGTCTTCTCAACGAGCAAGCCCTTTGCCGAAGCCTGTGTTACAGGGATATATATCTCCTCAGCAACACCATCGCCCTTAATAAGAATCTCGCAGTTGCGCTCTTCTGTTTCCTTATTTGCCAATACCTCAACTTCGATTTCGCCATTGCCTTCGCCGTGGTATACTCTCAAAAATAGCCACTCGGACTCGCAACTTGCTCTCCATTTTGTATCGCTTGTAACGGTCAAGAAGTATACACCTTTTGCTGCTGTTGCCTTGATTTCGCTCTCTGCAACACATAACTTCGCAGTAAAGTCAGTGGTGGTGTCGGGAGCACAGGCTGCCAAGCCAAAGAACAATGCTATAATAATCAGATATTTTTTCATAATCAAAATCTTTTGGGGTTATAACTATTTATTAAGCATTGGTTCGAGAATTGGCATTATCGCCTGCTCCATAATGTAGTAGCCCTCGGTTAAAAGGTGGCAGTTGTCATTTGAGAACTTTGGATCAAGGGAGCCATCTGCTTGTACGAACAACGAATAGTAATCTACATACTCGCAGTTGTTGTTCGCTGCCCACTCCTCGACAATGGTGTTCAACTGAGAAATAAAGTTAGCAGGTTCGGCATTTGTATTCCAATTATAACCAGACGATGGAAGCACGCTGCACAACACGACCTTAATACCGACCTCCTGCGCCATCTTCGCCATATAAAAGATATTGCTGCTAATCTGCTCGGCTGTTACAAATACGCCATTGTTCTGTGCGATATCGTTAGCGCCAGCGAGGATAACTACCACCTGAGGGTGCTGGTCAATCACATCGGAAGCGTAGCGTTTAAGCATATCGCCCGTAGTCTCATCATCGATACCCTTACAAAGAAAATTGTTGGTAGAGAAGAAAGAATCTCTATATTTCCCCCAATTATGGGTGACGGAATCTCCAAAAAACACTACCAGCGGATTGGCGAATACAATGCTCGGCAGCACGCACAAAAGTACAGTTGCAAGCATTACTCTAAAAAATCGTTTAATAGCCATTTTTGATATAATTTGTTATATGATTAATTGCATTATTTATTCTGTTTACCATTCTACCTTCTCCGTGTAGGTAGTACCGAAGTTGTCTTTTACACGAACTTCTCCAGAGCGAACACCCTCGCTTGGCTTGATGCGGAACATATAGCGTGACTTTGCAGGTTTCGCATAATTAGCCGCTCGACCTTTGAGGTGGCTCAACTTTTCGGTAAAGATCTGCATATAGTCAGGATCAGCTTCGGCAAACTGCTCGAACTCGCCGACCTTCTTGCCGTTTTCCCACCACTCAACAGTCGACCAATTCGAATCTGGCGAGTAGCTCCAGATGTTAGCTTTCACGTAGCCGTCGCCCGTGCGAACAGGAGTGTAGGCACGCATCTGATAGCTGCGGTCGTGACCAACGCTCTTGTACCACCACTTAACATCTTCACCATCAACCTCTACGACCATATAGCCATTTGGGCGACCGGCGGCATCCATCTCCATATTCGTGCGCAGAGCACCTACGCAACGACATACCGAGATACACGAGAAATGGCTCATATCCTCGTAATCAGGCTTTCCTGCATACTCAAACTCATAGTTGGTATGATAGTGACCCGACCACGAATAAACTCGCTTATATGGCTTGATAAGCTCGGTATATTCCTTATAGTTTACATTGTACTTACCGTAAGAGGCATTAGGGTTGTCACCCGGCTTCTTCCAAAGGTTAGCGTGACCACAAATATAGATTGTATAGTCGTGTGGAATATAACTCAAATCCTGCTTCAACCATTCCAACTGCTCGTTATCCAAGCCAGAACCATAGTGTTTCTTTGCATTTGCACGGCTGTACTCGATACTGTTTACCATCACATAGTGAATCTTGCCAATGGTGAACGAGTAGTAGGTAGGCGACACATACTCCTCGAAGTATGGAGTACCCAACTTACCCTCGAGAATGTTTGCCTGATCGTAGTCGTGATTACCAATTATATGGCACATAGGGAACGAGAGAGGGGCGCTGATGTCCATATAGTCATCATATCCTGCCATCCAGTTATAAACCAAGTCACCAAGGTTGATGGCGAAGAACTCACCATTTGTAGTCTTCTTAAAATCCTCTACATCAGGGAGTACAACATCACGATAACGCTCGCCAGAGCCGTCGTGACCGAGACCTCGCATCTGTGGGTCGCCGATCATAACTACGGTGTACTTATCGGTAGACTCCGTACGTTTTGCAAGGGTAAAGTTTGCTGTAGCAGCCTTCTGGTGACGAGGGATACGAGCAAAGTTCTGAATCACACTCTTGCGATGCGGAATTTGATAGCCGTCAGGGATAGAGATAAACACGAAACGAGTATTTTTCATATCACTCTTCAATGCGTAGTGGCCATTGCTGTCGGTAGCAACACACTGCTTACCGTCCGAAACAACGCAACCAACGATAGGCTCTCCCTGATCGGTAGCAACACGGCCAAAGATAGTCGAGCCGTCAGCCAAAGGGTCTGCCGCAGTAGCATAGTTGTGGAACTCTCCACCTTGAACATCTACAGTTGTGATGTAACCGGCGATATTGCCACAACGGCCTGTTGCAGCCTTAACCTCTCCCTTATTTGCGCAGTCAAGGAAGTGTACCGAAGCCTTAGCGTTACCACCGGCCTTGCCTACAATACCTCCCGTATGGATAGCGTTGTTGTGATTGGCATAGTTGTTACCACCTGAAAGACTCTCTACTTTTCCGTAGTTTACGCAGCGGCGAAGATAGGCTGCAAATCTATTCTTATTTGGCGTATAAATCATACCTACTATACCGCCAATGAAAGAGGGCTTTGTAGGGCTTGCACCGATGAAGTGTGCCTCGCCGCGGTTATTGCAGTTTACGAGGTGAACCTCACGACCGATAGTTGCAGCAATTCCACCCACGTGAGCAGGTGCAGTATTTGCACATTCAACCTTGCCGAAGTTTGTACAGTCGGCAATAACCATCTTACTGTGTGGCATAGCGCAGATTCCTGCTATATGAGCTGTGCTGATACCCGACGAGAATACAGTCACTTCCGCTTTAACGAAAACCTGATGAGGGTGGACTTCACCCAACACTTCTCGATACCCGACAATGTTACCTACGATGACTACTTTATTGCATCGCTTGTCGAGCTTATCAAGCGCACCGAGGCTCGTGTTGTTGTAATTGACAATATGACAAAACTCATCTCCACAGACACTGACTCGGCAGGTAAAGCGAAGCCTTTGATGGATAGACTCTGCGCCTTGAAGATGGACTTCGGCTTGACGCTTATACTATTAGAACATACGCGCAAGTGTGACTCGACACGCCCTATAACTCTCAATGATATCCAGGGCTCGAAGATGAAGGTAAACTTCGCCGATGCAGTCTTTGCCATAGGTCGAAGCGTTAAGGACACCAACCTCCGCTATATCAAGCAGCTCAAAGTGCGCTCCTGCGAGTTGGAGTATGGCTTCGAGAATGTGGCGGTATGTGAGATACGCAAAGATAGTAACTTTATCAAGTTTGAGTTTGTGTCGTATAGTAGCGAGGCGGAACATATTAAAGAGCTAGATGACGATGAGCGTGAAAATAGGCAACAGCGAGCTATTGAGATGCACAATCGCGGAGTGGCAAAAAGAAATATCGCTCGTGAGCTAGGTGTTTCCGAAGGTGCCATTCGTAAATGGATCAAGCAAGCAGAATCAAGTGCGTACACTGCGTACTAGTGCGTACCAAGTACGCAGTACGCATTAGTACGCACTGGTACGCACCACTAAATGAAATTAAAACAGATAAAATACAACTTATATATGAAAAATAAATCCCACCTACAAAAGTATTCGGGACCAAACTCCCGATATACCTGCCCACGATGTGGCAAGCCAAGAGAACTTGTACTATATATCAACGAAGAGACCGGCCAGCCATATGCACCTAATGTCGGAATATGTAATCGCCGAGATAAATGTGGCTACAACTATACACCCTCACAGTTCTTTAGTGACAAGGGAGAGATTAGAGAGGTAGAGATCGTTCCTACACGCCCAGCTGACATTATTCATTTTGATACAATAAGCTTCGGAGCTGTTGGGACACTCTTCCCAAATGCCAGGAAGTTGTGGTGTAATCATCGAATACACCTAGCAGCGCTATTTGGTGATGATAGAGTATCTAAAATGCACGAGGACTATATGATAGGAGTTTACAAAAACAGAATGAGCATCTTCTGGCAAATGGACGAGAAAGGTGTGGTCCGCACCGGCAAGATAATGCAGTACGACCCCGAAACGGGACACAACACCGGTATATTTAGGTGGATGCACAAAGAGATTGGCAGACCTGAGTTCGTTCTCAAACAATGCTTGTATGGTGCCCACCTATTGAAGGGACTTGAATTAACAAGAACTATTCTCCTAGTTGAGAGCTACAAGAATACCCACTTTGTGCGCTGTCTGACAAGCTTCTTCGTGGTTGTCAGTACCGATAATAAGGGCGGCTTTACAGCAGAGCGATGCAAACCTTTGAAAGGACGCAATGTGATAGTGTTGCCCGATTGTGGAGCCTATGATGATTGGGAGAAGAAGGCACGCTACATCTCTCGCGAGGTAGGCTGTTCGATGCGTATGTCCACATTCCTCGAAGAACGAGCGACCGAGGAGCAGAAGGCCGAAGGCTATGACATTGCCGACTGGATTCAAGACCAGATACTATTCGGACGAGCACTCGTCGATATCGAGAATGAGTTTATCGAAGCTGTGTAGATAGACTCAATTATATAAACGATACTATCCTCTCCGTTGCTGGGGAGGATAGTTGTTTGTTATAATAAGACTAACTTGTGGGCGTACTTGTGTGGGTACTTGTGGGGGATGGCTGGCGGAAAAAACATCTTGAACAGATCCCGAAATATTCAAAAATCTCGAAAAATTTTAATTCTCTCGATTATGGTTGAATGAAGGCACAATTAATTGCAGTGTTAGATATTTAATTTTCAAAGAGTTCAGATTTTGCCATGTGGGCCGAAAAATCGCCGTAACTCTTTGATAAAGGGTCGCGAAAATGGTGCAATTAACTACGACTTAATTTCGACCTCTTACGGCTCGATACTCCCGACACGATGCGCCTGACACGCAGCATACACGACTCCGCGCACCTGCTCCTCCTCTACCCCGCCACGGGAGGGGTATGGCCCGCCAAGGGGTAGGGGGTCAAATTCCTTGGGAGGTTTCAAAACATAATCGCTCCCCCAATCAATTACACACGCGTGCAGAATTGGGAAAATCTGGGGAGCAACAAAGTGTTCTATCGGTAAGTTATAGTTAGCCTTGGTCGCCACCAAGACCTCACGCAGTCGCCAGGAGGAGTAGATTGTAACGAACTACTAACATCTAAAAACAACAAAACCGACAATTGTCGGTTTTGTTGATGCTGTTTTATTTATTGAAAACTTCTTCTAACGCTCGGTTTATCGCAATTCTAATATCGTCAGCTTCAGTAGAGCCCATTCCTTCGGCAGTTGATATACATACAACTTCATGATTATGGGCAGAAAGGAATTGAAGCGTAATCTCTATTGTATAACCCCAAAATACATTTCGTCTACCACTTTCGCCATAATTAACAATCAAGGTTTGCGATGCTAATTCTGGTTTAATTTCTGGAACCTGAACAAAACCTCTACGGATCATGTAGCCAGCGATAATATCACTTGGGTTAACACTTTTACTTTGTGTTGAACCATAAACGCCATAGGTGCCACCATAAACTCCTCCAGAACTTGATGTTAAGCCTGATGTTGGGGTAATATATACATACCGATAATCATCTAATGGAGTGTGACGAGTAACAACTGCAGGTTGCAATGATGCGCAGCTACTGAAGAATAGCAAACTACAAATTACTGAAAGGAGCTTAAACGATTTCATATCTTGTACTTGTTTAATAATCAAAACCTATACAAAGGTAAGAATTTTTCTCTTATATGATTTCAAAATGTAAGTTTATTTAAAAAAATAGATATTTCTAAATATGTGTAATATATTGAAAATAAAGTGCTTAATGTGTTGCAGATTCTTGCGAATTAACTTGCGTGTTCCAAAATGTGATGTTATGTTTGCACTACAATAAAACGAAGTTAAATACTTAATATAGAGTGTATTATGACACGCAAAGGAAACCTTTTGATTGAGATTTACAACCTCCGCAACCAGATTTCAGAGATTAAGGGTAACACACTGGTAAACATCGAGGAGTTCAGCCAGACACGCAAGTTCCGCGATGAGGCTGCAAGCTGGAAGGAGATCGAACTCAAACTCCGAATCGAGCAACTAAAGGACAACCTCGCAAAGGCAAAGGTCGAGGCTGCACAGCAGGCTGCTGCCGATGCCTTCTACGCAACCGAGCAGGGTCAAGCCTTTAAGCGTGAGTGCGAGGAGAAGCGCATCCTGCTTGGCAGTGAGTACGACTGCGCAGAGAGTGCAACCCTCGAACTTATCGAAAGCCACCTCCAGGCTTCCCTTGGCAAGCAGTGGCGAGCTAATCGCCTCTCGACAAGTTATGTGGAGTTTGCGGTGGTAGATGCCGAAAACAAACCAATCTTCGGTCAGAGCGTGTCGATCTACTACGAGAAGAAGTGTTGGCTCGGTGGCGAACGCTTCCAGATTAATGTTGGCACATGTGGTAGCCACGACCTGCTCCCAGAGGAGCGCGGCTACACGATGGCTGATTTCTACATTAGCATTGGTAAGCTCCATGCAAACACCGAGCTCCTCGAAACAATCAAGGATGCACTTTTCTACTACGCAGAACGAATCGCAGATATTCAGAAAGAGGTGCGTGAGTTGGATGAGCTCATAAAGAATCCAACCCGCGCCTAAACGACAAACCTAACCCAGGTCTTCGCTGCCTGATGCAAGAATAAGCACGCAGGCAGGAGCCGACTTCGCAAGAGGTCGGCTCCACTCACTTGGAGTGATTGAAAATAGTGCTTAACTATTAGTTGAGTGGGGTGGCGTTTCAGGTGCATTATAGAAAATGGCACAAACAATCACAAGATATTCCGGGAGTAGCCCATCTTTGCCCCACCGAAGTTTAATACCAAAAAGTTCTTGGGATATTAGAGCGACATCAAAGCCATAGGCTTCGAGCGAGGGACGGACAAGGTGGGGGTGACGGCACGGCAAGCCACAAACACGAGAACAACTCTCCTCGGCACAATAGTAACATTTGCCCACATAGGAACACGCCAAGCCACTATGCTCTTTTTCCAATTCGAGCAGGCGTTTATCAATCCGTCTGCGTTCCGGTAGAATCAACTCTTGTGCAGCATTCAAAGGTAATCCTTGTTCTTTGAGAGTAATTTTTGTGGCAACCAGCAACACCTCATTATATTGTTTGAGTCGATCTTCCACATCGAAGTCGAACGGTGGACAGCCCCAACTCCGACCAAAGTTTTCACACTTGCGGCAATAACCACTCACCTCCTCCTCGTTGCGGAAGTGGTGAATTAACTCCTCGGTGGAGATCGTTTGTGTCAACTCCTCTTTATCATACTCCTTCATAGCCACAAAGATACTACTTTTTCATCGCTCCCCACTTTGGAGTGATACCTATAAATATCTCGAAGTTGATGCCCGGCATTGGGCGGGAGAGCACCGAGAGATACTCCTCGTTGAAGAGGTTGTTAATTGTACCTTTCAGCGAGAGATCTGCCCACTTGAACGCCAGCACCTTTTCGAGCGAGATATTGCTCATAAAGTATTTAGGCAGTTTGCCCGTAAGCGAAATATCGTTCGAGGACATTGTGAATCGCTCGGAGTAGTAGCACCATTTATACATAAATGTCCATCTACGCCACGAGAGGCGACCCGTCACCGATGACGAGTACTCGGGAACATAGGGCAACTGCTTGCCTACCGATTGGTCTGCTGGGGTACGAGGCTCGCCGCAGTTTATCGAGGGGGTCCACGAGAAGGTGCCATTCAGCCCCAACTGCCACTCTTTGGCAAAGACAACATCCAAATTTGCCTTCATCTCTACTCCGTAGGCGTGTACATCCTTTATGTTGTCGGGCGAGAAGAAGCCTTTTGTGGTAGGCAACCATATAATCCAATCCTTGATAAAGGACTCAAACCAGTTTGCCGAGCCGCTAAGCGAATATACTCCCTTCTTGCCCACAGCGAACGACAATCCTGCATCGTAGGTCCAGCCACTCTCTTTTCGCAGGTCGGGATTTCCACCCGGGAGGAAGTAGAGGTCGTTGAGTGTCGGGAAGCGGAAGTTGCGTGAAACAGAGGCTTTGGCTGTTATATTGCCAACTTTCGAAAGCACACCATCAACAAAAAATGCGGGTATAATCGGAGTCCACTCCTTGCCGAACATCTCCTCACGAACAACCACCGAGAGTCCCAATCTATCTATTGGTCGCCACTTTGCCGAGAGCGAGCCCGAGAGTTCGGGACGACCTTTGCGGTAGCCCACAATCGCCTTGTTTCCGTCTTGTCGCAAAATATTTTTATCCTCGCTCTCTACGATATGTTGATGCAGTGAGAGATTTGCTGTGAAGAGCCACTTTTTGCCTATATAATACTCGCCATCAACCTGACCGTAGAAAGTGTTGATGCGACTGCGTGAACGAGTCATATGTGCCATTACACCATTACCCAAATCACGCTTGTAGTCATATGCCATCCAGGTATAGATGTAGCCTGCTTTTGCACCGAGTTTCCAATTTTTGCGGAGATGATCCCACGAAAGGACTCCACGGAAGGTCTGCTCACGCTGACGGTTCTCGAAATCGGTTTCGTTACCGTGATCAACGGTCAGCATTGCCAATTCACGATTGGAGTTGATGTACCACGCATTTAGCCCCAGTCGGTCACCCTTGCCCGTATTGTAGTAGACCTCTTGCAGAAGATGGAAATCTTTATACGCACCGCTGCGGTTTCGCTCTACGGGGTAGTATTGGTCGATGATATTCATATACTCATCGTAAACATTCTCCTTCTTGTCGTGGTTGCGGTATTTATAGTCGTTTGGGGATGACGAGAAGACCGCACGAGTAGAGGTCTGCCAATGGTCGTTGCCATAGGTTAAACGGAGGAACTCGTCGAAGGTTTTGAACGAGCCTATGCCTTGAATATACTGCAAACCAAAGCCTTTAGACTCAGCAGGCTTGGTCGAGAGTTTAACCGAACCACCCAGGCCTCCGCCCGTTTCATTTACCGACGAGGTGCCGTGCAGTAGCGAGGCATCGTCGATAAAGTAGGATGGAATCATCGAGAAGTCGGTCATTCCGAGCATCGGGTTGTTTATCTTCATTCCGTTCCACGACACCTGTGTATGCGAGGGCGATGTGCCACGAAAGGCAACCGTTGAGAGCGTGGCACGACCATAGTTCTTGACAAAGATAGAGGAGTTGAAGGTGAGCACATCGGCCATCGAGAGAGCAATGTTCTCTTTGAGAGCCACGGTATCAAACTTCGTCTGCTGTGTGCCAATTTCTTTCATTGGTCGCTGCCCATAGACGGTAATCTCTTTGATATGGATTCCTTTGCGAACCCAATCGTGAGTGTTGGACTCCTGTGCCGACAAAAGTGCAGGGGCAAATAGGCAGAGTATAAATATAAATCTCTTCATCGCAAATTATCTTTATTTCCAACAAAAAGCCCCTGGGATAATGCCGACATAGAAACTATCCAGAAGTTTCTTATCCTTCGAGTAGCGATATACCATTCCCTGCTGCACATAGTCGATGGCATCGGCAATGTAGACATCGCCCGTATGCGGGCAGATGGTCAGACCATAATATAAGGTGCCGTCGTAGGGCAAAAAGATCTCGGGTTGTGCATTTTCTTTGGTCAAATCCAACATCCATACATCATCGTTGAGCCAATAGAGTTTGTCCTTCGTACCATTAAGTTGCACCTCCGAGGGCCAATCGCCAAATTTGAATCTAAACTGCTTTTCGATGGTGAAGGTTTCGGCATCAATGCGATAGAGCGATGGGGCTTCGTGTCCATAGGGAGATCCCTCGTAGCCACCATCGGTTACGGTCCATAGTTTGTTGTTGCAGTCCATAACAAGCGAAGTGGGTTGAATGCCTACAACAAGTTCGTCAACAACTTTGTCGGTCTCGGTATCTATTTTTATAATGCG
>JAGBCX010000029.1 GCA_017937805.1 Alistipes sp.
AGTGAGGAGTGAGGAGTGAGAAACTTAAAGCGTTCCCTATTATCCCTATTATCCCTATTATCCCTATAACCCCTATAACCCCTATAACCCCTATTATCGATTGCGCCTTGACCACCTTCGGAGTTCACCAAGAGTTTAGCCGAGAGTTAAAAGCACAATAAAAGGGTTGCAAAAACATTTTCACAACCCTTTTATTGTGCCACAAGCTGTGGCTTATCGCAATCTATTTTAGAAGAAGGATACGGTATTATCAACAACCTCTGCCTTATCCTGCACTGCCCACATTGCACGGCGCGATGCCATAGACTCAGCCTCAGCCTGAGCCTTAACGCGCTCTGCATCGAGAGCCTGATTCTCCTCAACCTTAACCTCGTCTACAACTACGGCATATACACCGCTATTACCCTCAACGAGTGGAAGAAGTGCGCCGGTTGCATCTGCCGGTACCGATGCGATAGCACCAAGTACGCGTGGCTCAACGCCCAAGCCCTTAACATAGTATGCCGAAGATTTTGCATCAGAGAACTCCTCAACTTTCGAGCCTGCATTTGCTGCAATCTCCTCCAAGGTTGCACCCTGCATCTTCTCCTTCAACAATACAGCCTTCTTCTCGCGAAGCAACTTATTCTTAATCTGAGTCGAAACCTTATCGAGAGCCTTGTACTCAGCATCATCAACTGCAGTAACAACTGCTACAACATATCCGTCATCGAGTTTGATAATATCCGAAACATCGCCAACCTTTGCATCGTTTGCCCAACGAACAACCTCCAACGAATTCTCCAATCCCGGAACATTACGGCTACCACGCTCAACGTTCATTGTCGAAGTCGAAAGCGATGCTGCGGCCTCGTTAAACTTCTCAACAGAACCCTTTGCATTCACTGCAAAAAGGCTTGCCTCCTTGTGAACGCTACGCTTTGTATCCTGCGATGCCTCAACTGGATAGGTCAATGTTGCAAGGCGGTAGTGACGAGTTACAGGGCCTGTAGAGAGCACCTTGAAAATCTGTATTGCATTGCCGAATGCAACCTTAACGACTGCGCCCTTCTTTGCCGAAACAAAAGCATCAGCAAGCTCAGGAGCCAAAGTCGAATATGCAATCTTTCCAATCTTACCACCATCGGCAGCAGTCTCAGCCACCGAGTGCTTCTCTGCCAAAGCCGCAAAATCTGCACCCTTCTTACTTGCTACGTTGTATACGCTATCTGCCAACTCGTTATCCAAGTATGAGATTACAATATGCTGCAACTCAATCGAATCAGGCACGTTGCGAGTATCGAATACGCGAGAAGCATACCACTCGTCACCCTGCAACTCAGGACCAAAAGTCTTACCTACACGGAGAGCCTTCGCCTCGTCAGAAGCGAGCGACTTAGCTGCTACATAGGTGCTTGCCAATGAAGCATGAGCCTCCTCGCGAACATAGCTCTTCAAATCGGTGCTCTTTGCAAATACTGCGGTGTTGCTCTTTGCACTCTCCTCGATAGCCTTCTTATCTGCATCGGTAGGCTCAATCTCGAAATGTGCATAGTTTACAGTCACATACGGAGTCTGCTTGTACTGCGACTTGTGAGCCTTGTAATACTTCTTAATCTCGCGAGATGATACAGTTACAAGCGAGTCTGCAACAGTATTGTATTTGCAAGCAACAAAGTGTCCCTTGTAAGTGTTATTCTCTGCAACTACACCCTTGTTCAAGGTGAGCGCATTTGCATAAGCACCACCACGCACCAAATCCATATACTTGTTCGAAGCGCGCTCGATACGAGCCTGCTTGTCAATCAAGTTCCAGATGCGCTGCATCTCTGGATTACCATCTGCCTGTGCCAAGAAGTTGGTAACAGCAGTCACATCATACACACCTGTACGAGGATCTGCGAATACGCTTCCATACACACCCGAAGCAATCTCTCCCGACAACATAGCCTTACGCTCTGCAGGGGTAACAACCAAACCGAGTTTATCAAATCCCGGTACAAATACTCTATCGGTCAAAAGCGACTGCCAAGCCATCGAAACAGCCTGTGCCGACTGGTCGTAATCGAAGTTGTCGCCACCCATCTGAGTCTTAACGTCCTCATAAGCGGCTAAAAACTCCGAATAATGAACCTCGTCACCATTAACCTCTCCAACCTCCGGATCATTGCCGGAAAATCCCATCTCTGTTTTCAACGAGAGAATGAACGCCAACAATGCACCGCCGATAATAACCGACAACAGCACACCGAATTGGGTTCTCAAAGTGTTCAAACTTACCATATTGACTAATATTTTAAATTTTTATATTGTTACTAAACCTACAAAGTCGGCTATTTAACCTCCAAAGATAGTTATTTTATTTCTATTTCCGCCTATTTTTGCTATTTTTTTATCTTTCAGAAGAACTTTTGCCGATTTTCTCAACCCTTGCCAACTCAATACGAGAACGGGTTGTACTCAAAATCTTGATGCGCAAACCATCAAAGTCCATTACTGTACCCGCTGTAGGCAACTCCTCATAACGAGAGATGATATATCCCGCAAGTGTATCATACTCATCACTTTCGGGTATATTGACATCGTACTTCTCATTCAGATACTCAACCTCCAAACGACACGAAAAGACAAACTCTCGATCCGAAATTCGCTTCTCGACCATATCCTGTTTATCGTGCTCGTCCTCAATCTCTCCGAAAATCTGCTCCAAAACATCTTCTAACGAGATAATACCCGCCGTACCGCCAAACTCGTCTATCACGACAGCGATACTGCTCTTGTTCTTTGTGAATTGCGTAAGCAAATCCTGCAACGGAAGTGTTTCGGCTACATAATCGACCTTTATCAACGCCTCCTCGATGCTCTTCGGGTTCTCGAAAAGGCTCTTAGAATTGACATAGCCGATGATATTATCTATCGAGTCGCGCCACACAAAAATTCGCGAATACATCGTATCGACAAACTTTTTGGTCAGCTCCTCCATCGTGCAATCCTCGATATCCACCGCCTCAACATCTACGCGCGACACCATGGCATCTCGCACCCTCAAATCGGCAAAATCCAAGGCGTTCTGGAACATCTTTATATCGTTATCCGACTCCGCTGCCGACTCTGCCGAGTTGTTATTTTCAAGCAGACTCTCCAAATCGCTACGATCGAACTCTATTTGTCGCTCCACACCACTCGCCTTGCGTCCTACAAGTCGCAACATTCCATACGACAACAGAGTCGTAGCGCGAGTTACAGGATACAACAGAATGTAGAAGAAGTACATCACGGGCGAAAGGTAGCGATAGTAGAAATTGGGGTTGTTTCTAAATATCGACTTCGGAAGATACTCGCCGAGGAAGATAATCACAACCGTAGGGATAATGGTTTCGAGAAGTATCGAGCCCTCCTGCACAGATGTCCAACCAAGCAGACGAGCAACCTCTCGCAACACCAACGACAAACACATGGAATATACGACAAGTGCAATATTATTGCCCACAAGTATCGTGGTGATATACTGTCCCTGATGACGCGAAAAAAGCCCTGCGATATAGTCGAACATTCGGCTCTGCTTGCGGTCTATTTCAAGGCGCAGACGATTCTTGTTCAGGAATGCAATCTCCATTCCCGAAAAAAAGGCCGACAACACCACGGTTATCACCACAAGCACCACTGCTACGTATATATTATCCATACTCTATATCTATTCGACTGACGATGATGGTTTCAAACTGCCCGTCTTCTCCATTTCACTACTCTGTTTTTTATCGCCAATCTGCAACGTTTTAGCACCTTGCATCGGCTTACCACTCGGCAACATAGAGGCGTTACGTTGCCCCATCTGAGATTGTCGTGAGGAGATTGGGCTACTCGACTGTAGTTTTGACGGCGACTCCGGTTTTGGTTGCAACTTCGGTTGCGCCTTTGGTTGTGCCTTTGGCTCCGGCTGCGTCTGCTGTTTTGGTTGCGATTTCGTATTCGGTTTTGTCTTCACCTTGCTCTTCTGCTCCGCACTTGCCCCAGCACTTGCCCCCGCAGTATCGCTCTTCACGGTTTTATCTTCGTTCTCTTCGCCATCTGAGCCATGTCGCAACTGTTCTGTATCAACCTGCATACGCCCCTTCCAACGGCGAAAACGAGGTTCGTTCATCTCTTCGTCCGATTCGAAGCCTTCGCCCACAACTTCATCTGTATCGGTTACAAGTTTTGTATCTACGTTCGAGTAGATTCGTTTTGTCATCGAATTCCAAAAGAGCTGTTGCGTATAAAGACGTGTGCCATCATGTTTGGTAATCACAACATCGCCCTTCGCCTCCCACAACTTTCGATTCTCATAGTAGATGGCATAGTTGGCCACCAATACAGCATTAACCGTAGTCAGCGAATCGTCTTGATAGGTCGTAATCGAAATTCCCCTACGGAACTCTCGGTATGGATCGCGCCCCAAAGTATAGCCTTCAAGCAACGGAGTCTTAAAGAGATAGGACTTGCGTCCATTCTCCGACATGATAATTGTGAGATTCTCGCTCTCCTCGGTTTTTATGGCATCGAGGGACTCATCGGCCGAATTTTGCTTAGCCTTGCACGAGAACAGCAAGATAGCACTTCCCATAATAAGAAGTGCTACCATTACTCTTTCACGTAAGCCCGACACCATACTATATACCTATATATGTATATGAGAGTACGCCCGACACTATTGTGCGCGATAACGAACTTTCGTAGTCAAGCCCTTAGCCAAACCGCAACCGATAGTATAGGTTGCTCCCTCCTTCAACTCTGCGAAGAAGCACTCCTCGGCAGTTGGGAATACCGAACGATAGCTGTTTGCGAGATTCTTAGCATTTGTAGCAACTGCAGCATCGGTAACCTCCAACAGAGGAAGAGCCTTCTGCACAAGGTCGTAAGCCAACCAATATACAGAGTGTTTTGCCAACTCTGTCGAACAATCCTTCGAGCCTGCCACATAGCACTGTGCCAAGAAGTAGAGAGCCAAACCGTCATCATCGGTCTCGTCAATATTGATGGACTCGTTAAACGCCTTAACAGCCTCTGTGTAGTTGTTTGCAGTCATCTCCAAGATACCGATGCGAGCCAACAACTTCTCGCGCTCCTCAGCAACGGTCTCCTTAGCCAAAGCCTCACGGAGATAGTGATTTGCCTTAGCAAAGTCCTTCTTGTTTTGGAACACCTGAGCCAACAACATCGCAACGCTCGACTGAGGATTTACGCCATAGTACAACTCGCCAACAGAGAGATAGAAGTCGCTCTCGCAGTTAGCCTTGCTCATAAGCTGGAAGACATGAGCCAAAAGAGTCTCATCGTTAGGGGTTGCAGCAACCTTAGGCTCAAAAATCTTCTGCAAGTTCTCGCACGAAGCGGCACCACTCATGCCGAAGCAGGTTTCGAACTGATTTTTGAACTCAGCCTGCGAAGCATCGATATTCTCAAAATATTTAGCGTTAGCATCGTATGTATTGACGATAGTCATCGCATCAACAATATCGTTCGAGTAGTCATCGCACAAATTCTTGAAGTAGATAGCCACCAACTCAGGGTCTGCAGTACCATTCGACTCAACTTGTGCAGCAATAGCCAACTCAAAATCCTTGCGGATACCCTCGCGGTCGCTCTCACGGTAGGTCAAATGCTCTCGAGCCTTACGATCGAGGATATAAGCCTTACCACGCTTAGGGTGCGCCCCGAAGTGTTGCAAACGGATATCGTAGAGGAGAAGCAACGAATCTACATAGCCATTCTTCTCTGCCAACGAACGAGCGCGATTAATCTTCTGCTTGTAGAGTTTAATACCGTTTGCGTAGGTATTCTCCGAAGCTGCCGGACAATTCTGCAACAACTGCTGCAAGTACTTTGCTGCCTGATTGAAGTTACGATTGTTCAACTCCTCCTTCAAGAAGGTACTTGCCAAAATATTCTCCTTTCGTTGGTCGGGCGTCTCTCCCCACTTTGCATACTGCGGATCACTAAAATCCTGCGCCGAGGCACTGCCTGCAACGAGCGCAAATGCCAATCCGATAAATAATTTTACTGCTTTCATTATTATACTACTTTTTTATTTTGTTGTTATGTTTTTAGTCATACTTAGGACGAACAAACCAATAATCCTCGCCAAAGAGTGAGAAGCCGAGTCCTACCTTGAAGTAATCCTGACGAATCATGCCGATTTTCGGAGATGCGTTCATCAATGTCTTCAACTCTCCACGCAAACCATACTCCAACGATACATCTATGCTCGATGTTCCCATAAATTTAAGAGGAAAACTAAAACCTGCCGTAACTGCATATTGCGGTATGGTGTGTTCGTTATACAACTGATAGTAGTTGCTGTAACGAAAACCTACGCGATAGGATATACGGTTGAAGTAGTTTCGTACATCAAAACGACTCGGCGTATACGAAAATCCCACCTTTGCCGTATGAGTATCGACATATCGCACTCGCATATTGTTATTAACGCCCTCCTCAAATCGGCCATCATTTCCACTCCACGACTGGAATTCATACTCTAAGGCCGCCATAAATTTCGGATCCTGATACATCACTCCCGCAGTTACACTATGTGGAAGTTGCATCTGCGAAACGCCCTCCTCGCGTGACACCGAAGTCTCGTACACGTTGTTAAGCACGATATTCTTGGTAACTTTCGGACGAAGTCCTCCTCCGTAATCGTATGTCGCACCAAAAGTCAGCATGCGCTTATCGTTGGCTATCGCATTCCACTGCACACCAACCTGGAACTTGAAAGTCGACACGTAGTACTCATTCTCGCCAACTATCGACAGGTAACTGCCATTGCCGACAATATTATTCTCGACCGCCGAAGAGTAGTTGTGAAGAATTCGGCCCCAATAATACTTTGCTGCCGCGCCAAACGAAAAATTCTTGAAAGGTTCCCAGCCGACACCCAACTTCACCTCCGTAATATCTCCATTTCCTGAGTAGGTGTACGATGCAGAACCGATATTACCGGCAATATCGCTACTTTGGTCAAGGAACGACATCTTATAACCGACACTACTATACGGCATAAGGCTCAATCCCATACCCAAACGCTTTGCCAACGGAAATTGGATTGCTATTTCGTGGATATTTACCGAATTCTTGCCATTCTTTGCCACTGTGTAGCTATCGCCTGCATATTGACGTTGCGCATTTCGCAAGAAGTTACCCTCGATACCGACATCAAACAAGAAACTTTTTTGCAATGTTGCACTATAACCTGCCGGATTCATAAGACTCGGCATTTGAGTGCTACGCCATGCTACACCCACGCCACCCATTGAGCGCATCTGCGTAGTGCCGATTGTCTGCAACTCTCCGACTCCGAACATCGTATATGGCGAATATGCCGTAAGTGCAGCATCGCTCTGAGCCGATACCTCGCGAACACCAAGCACAGTCAAAGCGACCACAACGGCCACAACATGCAAAAATCTATATATTGTTTTTCGATACATTATACTCTAAAATTCTATTCAAACCCGTAAACATAAGTTTACGAGGTGCAAATATCGCATTTTTAATTCGATTAACAAAATATTTGACATCACCACCGCAAAAAATTATGCTTAATTTTCCGTTTTTTGCCAAAATTCGCTCAATATACCCCTCAATTTCGTGCAGAACACCCTGCATCACCCCCTGCTCTATCGCCTCGGTGGTTGAGTTACCAAATTTCTGGTTAGGCTCCGTAGCGCTACACAATGGCAACGATGCAGTAAATTCGTGCAATGCCCTAAATCGCATCGCCACACCGAGCGAAATATTGCCACCTTTGAACACTCCGTTTTCAACAATATCGAATGTTATGGCACTGCCCATATCGATAATCAGAGCATCTTTCACTCCCATTTCGCAAACCACTCCTACGGCAGCTGCAACACGGTCAGCACCAAGTGTTTGGCGCGAGGAGTACTCTATCTCGATAGGCACCTCTGTCTGCGATGTAAAGTGGAGAACTCGCTCAATCTTCGAACGCAGTTGTTTACAAATTCTCGCTCCTCCTCCACGAGTCGAAGCAACAATAGCCTGCTCTATTGAGAACTGCCCTGCCAACTCTGCCACCTTTGCCAAATCAAATTCGGGCGCAGACACTTCGCAAAGCACCTCGCTTTTATCTACAACGGCAATCTTGCACAAAGTATTGCCCTCATCTACGATTAAATTTGCCATAAATTTAATAATTGACAATTGACGAATTGATAATTGACAATTAGTAGTTTTTATAAATCTTTTAATACATTTACTGCCGAAGCGACACTATCAACCCTGCGTACTGTCATCTGCAACTTGCCTTCTCTCTGTTTCAGTACAAAGCGGTCGGGTTGTGCCGTGATTTTGCGTAGCAGCTCCATAAAGACCTCACTGCGATAGTATGGCGACTGTTCATCGCCCACAAAGCGGACTATCATCAAGCCATTTTTAACCTTCACGCGCTCCATGCCGAGGCGCATAGCCTCCCAACGCAGACGCACGGCATTCATCAACTCCTTAGCCGCCTGCGGCATCTTACCAAAGCGGTCTTCCAACTCCGACTCGAACTTCGCAAGCGCAGACTCCTCGGTCATAGCATCAATCTTTCGGTACAACTTCAGTCGCTCCGCCTGCTGGCGTACATACTCCTCCGGCAACTCAGCCTCGACATCGAGTTCGAGCGTTACATCATCGACATAGCGCATCTCCTCAACCACCGTCTGCTCCTCGTTGCTCAGACCTGCAACATCGAGTCCCTCGGCACGCAACTCGGCAATAGCCTCGTTCAAGATTTTCTGGTAGGTTTCAAAGCCGATATTTGCGATAAAGCCACTCTGCTCTGCACCGAGCAGATTTCCTGCACCTCGGATATCCAAATCCTGCATCGCGATATTAAAGCCCGAACCCAAGTCCGAAAACTCTTCGATAGCCCGCAGTCTTCGTCTTGCATCGCTCGAAAGCATCTCGTCAGGGCGCGACAAAAGATAGCAGTAAGCCTTTCTGTCGCTTCGTCCGACACGACCGCGCAGTTGGTGCAAGTTGCTCAAACCGAAGCGGTCGGCATTGTTGATGATTATGGTATTTACATTTGGAATATCCACGCCACTCTCCACAATCGAGGTCGCAACCAAGATATCGAAATCGTGGTAGATAAAGTCCATAATGGTCTTCTCCAACTCGGCAGGTTTCATCTGGCCGTGCGCCACCGCCACACGAGCTTCGGGGCACAATCGCATCAGCATTCCCTTGATAGTCATCAAGTCCTCCACCCTGTTGTGGATAAAATAGACCTGACCATCGCGTTGCAACTCCGCCTCAACAACCTCCTTTACAAGTTCCTCCGAGAAGGTGTGTGACTCGGTCTGAATTGGACGGCGATTTGGCGGAGGAGTCGATATAATCGACAAATCGCGCGAGCCCATCAACGAGAACTGCAATGTTCGCGGAATTGGTGTAGCGGTCAAAGTAAGCGTATCGACACTCACACGCAGTTGCGTAAGTTTCTCCTTTGCTGCAACGCCAAATCGTTGCTCCTCATCTATAATCAGCAATCCGAGGTCGTTGAACTCCACCCCCTTGCCAAGCATCTTGTGTGTGCCGATTAGAATATCTATCTTGCCCGAGCGTAACTCCTCCAAAATTCGCGTTGTATCTTTTGCGCTCTTCGTGCGGTTGAGATACTCCACCGTAACGGGGAACTCGCGCAGTCGCTCACGGAAGGAGCGATAGTGTTGCAATGCCAAAATTGTCGTTGGCACCAACACCGCCACCTGCTTGCCATCGGTTGCCGCCTTGAACGCTGCACGGATCGCCACCTCGGTCTTACCAAAGCCGACATCTCCGCAGAGCAGTCTATCCATCGGGCGTTCCGACTCCATATCGCGCTTAACCGCCTCGGAAGCCTTCAATTGGTCAGGGGTATCCTCCCACTCGAACGAAGCCTCCAACGCCTGTTGTAAATAACTATCGGGCGAAAAGGCAAAACCCTCGCTTGCCTTACGCTTGGCATACAGCGCAATAAGTTCGCGCGAAATATCTTTAACCGCCTTCTTCGCGGCATTTTTAATCTTCTGCCATGCTCCGCTACCGAGTTTATGTACCTTTGGAGCCTCCTCATCGCCACTCTTGTAGCGAGCGATACGATGCAGCGAATGGACATTCACAAAGAGGACATCGCCATCGCGATAGACCAACTTTATCGCCTCGTGCATCTTGCCACCCTCCTCAATCTTCACCAAGCCACCAAAGCGACCAACACCATGGTCGATATGGGTAACATAGTCGCCCACCTGCAACGAGTTCAACTCGGCAATGGTCATCTGCTCGTCACGCTTAATCTGACCATTTATCTTGTAACGGCGATAGCGTTCAAAGAGGCGATGCTCGGCATAGAGCGATATTTTGAGGTCGTGGTCGGTAAAGCCGTTGTGGAGTGTCAAGCGTGCCAGCTCAAACTTTGCACCATCGCGCCCCGTAGCGTAGAGCAACCCCTCCAATCGCTCCGCCTGTGCCCTATTCTCCGACATCAGCAGGGTACGATAGCCCACCTCATGGCGTGCAACGAGTTCGTCAGCAAGTACCTCGAAGTTTTTGTTAAAACTATTTTGTGGTGAGGTGTGGAACAAAATTGTTTGCGATGCAGGTCGCTCCGACAGAGTATTTCGTAGCAACACCACATTCGCCCCCGACATATTTTCGACGAGTTCCCTGCGCGAAGTGAGTTTTGCCGTTATCTCCTCCGGCTCGTCACTATCCTGCAACGCCTTGCGCCGTAAATCATCGACCTTGCCCAATACAAAGTCGGCATCTTGGAACCAATAGGTCGCATCACCCGCAAACTCTGCCAACGACACACGCCCGACATCGGCACGATTGATATTCGAGATAACATCTATCTCCTCCAATCGCTCACTCGAAAGTTGGCTCGACAACTCAAATCTTCGTATCGAATCTATCTCGCAATCGAAAAAGTCCAAACGATATGGTTTACTCTCCGAATAGGAGAATATATCGAAGATACCTCCACGCACCGAGTATTGCCCCGGCTCATAGACAAAATCGACCTTCTCGAAGCCGAGCGACTGCACCCTCTCCTCCAACTCCGAAACCTCGATAAGGTCACCCCTACGGAGATGCAACGACTCAGCCGTCAAACCCTCCAAGTCGGCAACACGCTCCGATAACGCTTCGGGATAGGTCGCAACAACCAAAAATCCCTCGCGATGATTTTTCAGTGCGTTGAGAACACCCGTACGCATAACCACACTCTCCGCCTCCTCTGCACCATAGACTACAGAGCGTTTATAGGCCGAAGGGAAGAACAGAACACGCTCCTCACCCAACAAGGCGTAGAGGTCGTTCAGGGCGTATGCGGCAGCATCTCTATCCTCGCTGACGATGATATGCACACCGCCCTTTCGAGCGATGGTTGCAGCCATATAAAATAAAAAAGCACCGCCGACCATCTCGTTGAGAAGGACGGTGCTGCCTTTTTTCTCCAACACTTTACCGAGTTGCTCTACTTGAGGCGAGCCCTCGGCAAATCTCAGTATTTCGTGCATAAATATGCTTCTACCTACTTTTTCTTCTTCGACTTATCAACCTTTTTAACCTTCAATATATCATTGCCCTCTCTATCTTCGTAGCGCACTTCAATCATGCCGACACTCTGATCGGCTACGACCCTGATAGTTGCCTTGTATCGCCACGACCATCGGCAACGCAACGACACAAGACCTCGCTTCAGGTAGGCCGCCACATAAGGACTAACCACAAGGCGGATATATTTGTGCTTGCGCTCCATTGTGAGCAGTGATATCTGGTTCTCAATTTTACGATCGAGAAGAATTGTAGGCTCAACCTTTCCCGTACCTCCACACGTTGGACAAATGTCCTCGCTATTATGTACCGCCACAGGACGAATACGCTGGCGAGTAATCTGCATCAATCCAAACTTCGAAAGTGGAAGTATAGTATGCTTTGCCTTATCCGATGCCATAAGTCGCTGCATCTCCTCGTAGAGAAGTTGCCTGTTCTGCGCCTTATGCATATCGATAAAATCGACAATCACGAGGCCACCCCAATCGCGCAAACGAATCTGTCGCACAATCTCTGCCGCAGCAGCCAAATTGACCTCCATTGCTGTCTGTTCCTGATTATCCTCGGCCTTGGTGCGATTTCCCGAATTGACATCTATGACATGCATAGCCTCGGTGGACTCCATGATAAGGTAGGCTCCACGCTTCAACGACACATACTTCGCAAACAAAGATTTTATCTGTCGCGAAATATCGAAATTGTCAAAAATCGGCACTGTACCGCGGTATAGCTTTACGATACGCTCCTTCTCGGCATCTACGGCCCGAATGTAGGAACGAATCTCGTTGTACATCGCCTCGTCATCGACACAAATCTGCGAGAATGAGCCATCGAGCGTATCACGAATAATCGTGTTCGCGCGGCTCATCTCACCCATCAAGAGTGCCGGTGCGGTGCGCTTTCGAATCTGCTGGCAGGTCTTACGCCACTTCTCCACCGCAGCCAAAATATCCTGCTCGACATCGAGGTCGGAAGCATTGACGGCTGCTGTACGGATAATAACTCCGAAATTCTTTGGCAAGACTCCTGTCGCAACTCGTTTCAATCGTTTTTTCTCCTCGTTGGAACGAATCTTCTGCGATATCATCACCTTCGAGGTAAAAGGCAAGAGAACGATATTTCTGCCTGCAAGCGATATGTCGGCAGTCAGACGCGGTCCTTTGGTTGATATTGCCTCTTTGGCAATCTGCACCATAACCAACTGTCCGACCTGCAGGTAAGAGGATATTTTGCCCCCCTTCTCCACCTCCGAAGCACCATCAAGCTTCATCGTATCGAGGCGAACACCTCGATTACCTGGCTGATAGCTCTTTACTATCTTGCAGAGCGAAGGGAAGTGAGTTCCCAAGTCTTGATAATGGATAAAGGCATCGCGTTCGTGTCCGATATTCACAAACGCGGCATTGAGTCCGGGCATGATTTTATGCACCTTACCGAGATAGATATCACCAACCGCGAAGCCCGTATGAGCCACCTCGCGGTTCAACTCCGCCAAGACCTTATCCTCGCACAAAGCGATATTTATCTCGGTGGAAGTAACATTTATGATTAACTCTCGATTCATTTTTCAGTACAAAAAAAATTCTTGGCCATTAGCCATTAGCTCTTTTTTTAGGATTGAGAGGTTGCCCTTATTCAAAATCGGAGATGATTAGGCTATTTTTGCGCGTTACGCAGTGGCAGAAAGCGCAGCATACTTGGCGTATGTGAGCATTTGTGCCACAAGTAAGGTGTAAAAAGAGCCAATCAGAACGATTTTCTTTCTCTCAACCCGAAACTTTCTAAATAGGTAACGCTAAGAGGCGTTCCGCACCCTTAGCGTTATAACCTATGGAAGAAGTGCAGTTTTTACTTCTTCTTGTGACGATCCTTACGCAGACGCTTCTTACGCTTGTGTGTCGCCATCTTGTGACGCTTATGCTTCTTTCCGTTTGGCATAGTTATAATGATTTATATGGTTTGTCTTTCTTACTTAATCTTCGATGCAAACGACTTAGCCGGCTTGAAAGCTGGAATATTGTGTGCAGGGATAGTGATAGTTGTATTCTTCGAGATGTTACGAGCAACCTTCTCAGCACGCTTCTTGATGATGAACGAGCCAAAGCCACGAAGGTATACATTCTCCTCCTTCTCGAGCGAGCCCTTAACCTCCTCCATAAATGCCTCTACGATGGTCTGAATCTGAGTCTTCTCAACTCCTGTCTTTTTAGCGATTTCGCTTACGATATCTGCTTTTGTCATAACTATTAGGAATTAATTAAATAGTAAATTTGTTTTGTATCAGTTTTTTGCGGTTGCAAATATACATTTAATTTGCCAACCGAGCAAAATTTTTTCGTTATTTTTTGTAAAATTAAGCAATTAGACCTCTTTTTAATTGTCATTGGCGGAACTCCGAGGGTGGTCAAGGCGTAGCAACATGGGGATTCTATGATTCGCTTTAACTCCTATCTCCTATCTCCTATCTCCTATCTCCTAACTCCTATCTCCTAACTAAAACTGATTAAAAGCTTTGGCTAACCCCTCGACTGCTTGGTCGAGCCCCGATTGCAACTTCTTGCCAATCATCATACGCATCATCATATTCAACTCGGCATGCAGTACCAAGCGAATACGGGTATCGCCCTCCGACACCTGATGCAACTGAATCCAGAACGAAAAATCCATAGGTACGGTGCCACCATCGCCCGTAATCTTGACATGCTTATTCTCCGCCTTCTCTTCGAAGCGCAGTCCGACAGTAAAGCCCTTGAACTTGAACGAACATCGCTCTTCATCGGCTTGCCACTCCTCGACCTTATCTGCCACTGCGGGGGTAAGAAGCGAAAAGTTGGATATCAGCGGAAAAATCTGCGCCGCTGAGCGAAAAATCTGTTGCTGCTTTGAAATATACTCCTGCATACCTTCTCAAAATTGACAATTGACAATTGATAATTGGCAATTAAAGGATTTCTATCTTTGTCTATTTTTTCAGCGACAAAGATACAACTTTTCAATTATTTTAACTACATTTGTAAAGTTTTTGCAACATTTATACAAACTATTTAATAATAACTTATCATGAAAAAGATTTTAACACTTTTGGTTGCTACTATGATTGGTATTTCAGCATCAGCGCAGTACAAGGCGCCAAAGATTATCGCTCACCGTGGTTTCCACGCTTCGGAGGGTGCAGCACGTAACTCACTCAACGCTCTCAAAGCCGCACAAGAGGCAAAGATTTGGGGTTCGGAGTGTGATATTCAACTCACAAAAGATGGTGAGGTCCTCGTTGTTCACGGCCCATCGCACCCCGGAACTAAGGGGGCAAAGCCTCGCGTAAATGTTCAGCGTAGCACAAAGGAGCAGGTACAGGCTATCCTTTTGGAGAGTGGTGAGATGGTTCCTACACTTGATGAGTATCTGCAACAGGCAGCAAAATCGAAGGATACAAAACTTATCATCGAGATTAAGGACCAGCCAACGCCTCAACTCGAAACCGAGATTGTACAGAAGACTGTCGATATGGTTGCAAAGTACAACTTGCAAAATGATGTTGAGTACATCGCTTTTCGTCCATTCGTTTGCTGGGAACTTGCAAGACTCGCACCTGAGGGCACAAAAATCGCATATCTCAACGGTGATTACTCGCCTCAGTACTGCAAGGCTATGGGTTGTGCCGGCATCGACTACAACTACAAGACACTGAAAAAGAGAAAGCATTGGATTAAGCAGGCACACAAGCTTGGTATGTATGTAAACACATGGACTGTCAACAATGACGAGGATATTCGTTGGTGTATCGAAAATGGTGTCGATTATATCACCACCGACAACCCCGTACTTGTTCAAGATATCATCAACGAGATGTGCAAATAATAAAAAACAGACTTAGATATGAAGAAGATTTTTTTAGCACTGTTAGCAGTTGCAGCACTATTTACCGTATCGGCTCAGCATACCGCCCCTAAAATCATTGCGAATGGCGGCTACCACAAAGCAGCAGCAAGTGGAGCAAAAAACACAATGAGCGCACTCAAAGCTGCACAGAAGGCAAAAGTTTATGGTTCAGAGTGCGATGTAAATCTCACAAAAGATGGCGAGGTATTGGTTATTCACAGTGGCTGGCACCCAAATCGCAAAGCGTCGCCAAAAGCCGATGCACAGCGTTCGACAATGGAGAAGATGCTCACCATTCCTCACCCGAATGGCGAGGTTGTATGCACATTAGAGGAGTTCCTCAAACGTGCAGCAAAGAAGCCTGCAACAAAACTTATTCTCGACCTGCAAAATCAGGCTACACCTCAACGCGAAACCGAGCTTGTTGAGAGTGTTTTGACTATCGTGGACAAGATGGGCATGCAGAATAGTGTCGAGTATCTTGCAAATCACCCTTGGACATGTTTTGAACTTGCAAAGAAGGCTCCTCAGGGTAGCAAAATCGCATATTTGAACGGCAACTACGACCCTGCATGCGTCAAGGCAATGGGTTGCTCGGGTATCAGCTACAACTTCCGCGTTTTGAAGAAGAAGCGTGGCTGGATTAAGCAGGCTCACAAGTTGGGCTTAACGGTAAATGTTTGGACCGTAAACAAGGACGAGGATATTCGTTGGTGTATTCAGAATGGAGTAGATTTTATCACCTCAGACGATCCGATGCTTGTTAAGCAGCTTATCAAAGAGATGTGCAAATAGAAAAAAAGAGTCCGATAAACGATGAATCTGAGATATAACACAGATGATAGGCCGAGTTTGGGAGCGATATTGCTCTACGGCCTGCAATGGTTGATGATTTGCCTTCCCGTAGTGCTTACGAGCACCTTTATAGCACCCGCAGGAGAGGTAGTATTCTTCACTCAAAAGCTATTTATCGTCTGTGGTATAACAATAATTGTGCAGGTATTGTGGGGGCATCGCCTGCCTTTGGTGGCAGGCCCTGCCGCCGTGTTGTTGATGGGTATTATCGCTGCCGCATCACAGGGACACACCGCCTCGACAATCTACCCTTCGATGATTATCGGTGGCGCATTGGTTACGCTTTTGGCTGCTGTCGGAGCGATGAAATATGTCAAACGCATATTCACGCCACGCATCGTAGCTGCCATAGTTATTCTAATCTCATTCACGATGGCAAAGCCAATCGTGGGGCTGATTTTTGCTGATAAGGCTCACGCGGGGTTGGCACTTGTATCGGCAATTGTGGGCGTAGCCGTTATGGCATGGGCAAACAAGGTCTTGCGAGGTATTTGGAAGTCTATGGTCGTGATTCTCGCCATGATTCTCGGCTCGATTTTCTACTATTGCATGACTGAATTTCCGAAGGAGTTTGTTCACGATACGGTGGCACCTCAACTTATCGTAACCGAGCTAAAACTCGACGCCGGCGTTGTACTTGCTTTCCTATTTTGCTATATTGCCCTGCTTATTAACCAAGTGGGCTCGGTGCAATCGTTAGGCGAGATGGTGGGAGCACCAAATATGGGCAAACGTCAAACACGAGGCCTTCTTTTTACGGGCATCATGAATATGGTCAGTGGCGTAGTCGGTGTACCTGGACCTGTCGATTACTCGCTCTCTCCGGGTGTTGTCGCTTCGACTTCGTGTGCATCTCGCTACACTATGTTACCGGCGGCAATAGCGATGATTGTTTTGGCTCTCTTTCCGCAGGCTGTTGCAATGTTACTGACTATACCTCAGCCTATTATGGGTATCGTGTTGCTGTTCCTTATGGCCACACAGGTAGCGGCAGGATTTGAGGTTATTCACTCGTCAAAAGCGGTTCTTTCGTTCAAAGATGGTTTGATTCTCGGTCTTCCAATAATGCTCACCATAATACTTTCGTTTGCACCGCAGGAGGCGATGGCTGTCGTGCCTTCACTCCTTCGCCCTATCGTCGGGAACGGATTTGTAATGGGCATTATAGTTGTTCTATTGCTCGAACATCTGATACTGAAAGAGAAGAAATAGACCACACTCTCGAAAATATTTACAAAAAAAGTAAGACTGTCAAATAAATTTGACGGTCTTTTTATTTGATAAATAAAATTTTCTTTTTATCTTTGTATTGTGATGTGCTTTGTAAATATTTAAAACAGAAACTTTTTTCACTTAAAAATCATAAATGTTATGAAACGATTATTCTACCTTATCGCTATTCTGCCACTGATGTTGGTAGGTTGCGAAAATTTTGGAGAGGAGAATCCTACTGCTCCAAAACTTGATGATTTGTTCTCGGAGGCTGACCTCGCGAAGTTAGATGGTTTCAGTGCTGAGGGTGGACAAGCAACACTCACCTTTACGCCTGACCTCAGCTGGGAGGCTTCGGCAAACAGAACATGGATTACCGTATCTCCGGAGAGCGGTGAAGCAGGTGAGGAGATTAAATTGAAGGTTCGTCTTGCGGAGAACACCAGCCCAAATGTGCGAAGCGGCATTGTAACCGTAAAACTCTCGGACGGATCATCTTTCCCTATTCCTGTTCGTCAGTTGGGTAACGAGAATGCAGAGTTGCCAAACGTTGTGGTTGACAAAAGCTACCACGAAATTGACAGCAATGGTGGCGAACTCGCTGTACAAATCAGCACCAACACCGAGGATTATGAGGTTGTCATCAAAGAGAGCGACAAAGCGTGGTTGAGCCTCACCGACACTCGCGCAATGCAAGATAAGATTCTCGTCTTCACTGCTACAAAGAACGAGAGTACTCAATCTCGCGAAGCTAAGGTTACCATCTATTTTGGTGACGAAGGAAGTATCTCGTTCACAATCTATCAGGAGGGTGCTCAGCAACAGGAGGAGGAGCCTGTGCTCGAACTCGTTGATGGACAGAACTACGAAATCAACCCTGATGGTGGCGACATAGACATCAAAGTCCTTAGCAATGTTGCTTATGCAGTAGAGATTCCTGCCGAGGCTACTTGGTTACACAAGGCTGAGCCTTCTCGCGCAGCAACCGAGAGCATCGTTACACTCTATGCTACGAAGAACGACACAGGAGCAAAGAGAAGCGCAGAGGTTAAACTGACCTATGCGGATAGCACTCCTGTAACATTCACCGTTTCGCAGGAGCCTGCTGAAGGTGGTGTAACACCTCCAACTCCTGGCGCAACAACTATCGCAGATGTTCTTGCAGGTGAGTTGGGCGACTACACTGTTGAGGGTGCTTGGGTTGTTGCAACATACGCTCGTGGTTGCCTCTTGACCGATGCAAGTGGTGCTCACATTTTGGCTTTCAACCCTTCGGAGACTCCTACCGTAGGTGAGGTTATCAATATCTCGGGTAGCGTCACCTCTTATGGTGGTCTCAAACAATTCGCAGCAGGTGCAACTGTAACAAAGACAGGCGAGACGAAGGAGGTTGTTCACCCTACCGCAGAGGTGATGGATGGCGCTGCTCTCGATGCTTATCTTGACGCTCCGATTGTAAAGTATGTGGAGTATGAGGGCACTCTCGGTATCAGCACAAACGCCTCCGGCACTACAACTTATTATAATGTTACAATCAATGGTGCAACTGCTGTTGGTTCAGTACAATACCCAACCGAAGAGATTAAAACTCAACTTTCAGCGTTGGAC
>JAGBCX010000030.1 GCA_017937805.1 Alistipes sp.
AATTTTGAATTTTGAATTTTGAATTTATGAAACTAAATGTTCATTCATACGAGTCGCTTGGTACCTTCGATGGTCCGGGTTTGCGCCTTGTGGTTTTTTTGCAGGGTTGCAACTTCCGTTGTTTGTATTGTGCCAACCCCGACACCATAGACCTCAAAGGCGAGTCGAAAGCAACCGACTTGGAGCATATTGTTGAGCAGGCAGTAAGCCAAAAACCATTCTTCGGTAAGCGTGGTGGCGTAACTTTCAGCGGTGGAGAGCCTACCGTGCAGGCGAAGGCGTTGATTCCGCTTTGCAAGCGATTGAAGGAGGAGGGTATTCACATCTGCATCGATACAAACGGCTCTGTTTGGAACGAGTGGGTTGAGGAGTTGTTCTCGATTGTCGATTTGGTCTTGCTCGATGTAAAGCAGTACAACCCTGCACAGCATCTTCTACTGACCGAGCGTAGCAACGAGCAGACTTTGCGTACGGCGGAGTGGTTGGAGCGCAATGGCAAACCCTTCTGGTTGCGATATGTGTTAGTTCCCGGGTATAGTGATGGTGAGAATGATATCCGTGCTTTGGGCGAACACTTCCGAGATTATAAGATGTTGGAGCGTGTTGAGATTTTGCCATACCATACTCTTGGTGTTCATAAGTACGAGGCTATGGGGCAGGAGTATAAGTTGAAGGGAGTTAAGGAAAATACTCCCGAACAACTTGACACTGCTCGTAAGTTGTTCGAGCAATACTTTAAGACGGTATTTGTAAACTAAAAAATCCGAGCAAATCTGCTCGGATTTTTTCTGCTACCAAATTGCGTCTGCATCTACTCTGCCGATGATGCAAGTGGCGAAGCCTGAGTATAAACTCGTGTTGCCAACTCCTTGTCGAGTTGATACATTCCGTATTTGTCGCTCTCAACAGCCTCCGATGCAAAAATCATATCGCGAGCATTCTCCTCCTCTTCGATTTGCTCGTCAATAAACCATACAAGCATATTCGATGATGCAAAGTCGCGGTCCTCGTGTGCAATGGCTGCGAGGTTATTGATAAGGCCCGTTACAACCTTCTCATGCTTCAGTGTGTGGCGAAACATATCCTGTACCGACTCCCACTCGGTCTGCACCTCGGCGATAGGTTTCAACTCAACCTTCGCATCGCGCGAATTGAGGTAGTTTGCCAAGATTCGTGCGTGGTCCTGCTCTTCGAGCCACTGAACATAAAACCAATTTGCCACACCTTTATAACCCTTTGCCTCGGCGTCCATCGACATCGAAAGGTAGAGGTAAGCCGACCATAACTCGGCGTTAATCTGCTCGTTAATTGCTGCGTGTAATCTCTCGCTTAACATAATCGTATAGTTTTTAAGGTTATTATCTCTGTTTTCTACTGCAAATATAATACATCTTTTATTATTTATCAAATTGATAATTTTTATGGCAATATAGACAAAATTGATATAGGCGAAATATTGGTCATAAATAAGTATGGGTATCGAAAACGATACCCATGCTTACCATATGTAGAAATAGTATTTAGTTCAGTCTGAAATTCGAGCCGCTACGAGCCTCCATATCGGCTTTTGCGACCATTTCGCTCTGAATTTGCACCATGCGCAGCATATCGCTAATATCATTCAGTCCGCGCAACGATGTTCCTATCGGCATACGGCACTGCAACTCCAACTCCGAAAGCCTTTCGCGCAACTCCTCCAACCCTTCGGGTAGGGCAATATAGACGCAATCCACCTCGGTATATTCGGCAAAAAAGAGAGCCATAAGAGTTGCTTTCGATGCAGAAGGGATATGGCGCACCTCGATATTTTCGCGCTTAACACCGCACAAAGCAAGCCCTTGCAAAGCATCAAACTCGCACTTTGCACCCTCCAAAGTCACAACACCTACCTTTATATCTGAAATCGCAATCATAGCAAAGGCCAAAAGCCAAATTAAAAATTAAGAATTAAGAATTGAGATTTTTTTTCAACTACTCACTACTCACTGCTCACTACTCACTATCAACAAGGGCAGCCTCTACCGACCGCCCCATAATGAGATACTCCGAGATTGTATAATTGGAGGAATTTCAAGGCTTGCAAAACTTTTTAATGCGGAGCATACTTGGCGTATGTGAGCAATTAAAAAGTGAGCGTAACGCAGAAATTACCCAATTAGGCAATTTTAGTAGAGCAACTTCTCGGCATCACGCGACTCAGCCGAGTTCGGATACTTCTCAGTAATAGCCTTGTAGCAAGCCTTAGCCTCCTCAGCCTTACCTGCGGCAGCAAGAGCCAAGCCCTGCTTGTAGAGGTAGAGAGGTGTCGTGTAGTTGTTCTCCGAAGCCTTTACAGCCTTAGCAAAGAACTTTGCAGCCTTCTCGTAGTTGCCCTGCTCAACGGCTACATCACCCTGTAAACCAAGGTTCTGTGCATTTACAACCTCTGCTGCAAGACCGCGTACCTTCTTATACTTTGCGAGGTACTCGGCAGCCTTCTCCAAGTCGCCAAGGTGAAGATAGCAGATACCTGCATAGTGCTTTGCAAGGTTACCGGCCTTGGTCGAGCCATACTGCTCTGCAACAGCGAGGAAGCCTGCGCCAGCCTCGTCACCATTGAGTGCGAGGTCGTAGTTAGGAGTCTCACCCGAGAAGTGATCCTGCGCAGCTACGATAAGCTCAGCGGCAGCAACTTCGTTCTTGTCCATTACCAAATACTTGTAGGCGTAACCACCTGCAACAAGGAGTAAAAGTACAACAAGGGCTATAACAACCTTCTTGCCATTCTCCTCAAAAAATTTCTCGGTCTTGCTGACTGCCTCAGCAACAACAACCTCTTCCTGATTTACATTCTTCTTTGTCATAGTAGTATTTTTTAACTTATAATCTCTATATCTTGGGCAAAAACCCCTTACAACTCACAAAAATACACTTTTTTATGCAATAAACCACAAAATTTCGATTTTTTTTTGTCGTGCGACCAATTATTCGTAACTTCGCAGTAGTTAAAGGAGGGAAAAATGTATCTTACAAGACTATCGTTGTTGAATTTCAAGAATCTCGCGCAGGAAGAGTTACTTTTGGATAAGGGCTTCAACTGCTTTGTTGGCGATAACGGCACCTGTAAAACAAATATTATCGATGCGGTATATTACCTCTCGATGTGTAAATCATCGCTTGCGATGACCGATTTGCAGTGTGTGCGCCACGGCGAGAAGTTTTTTGTCTTGGAGGGTGACTACCGCACCGAGAGCGACCGCCACGAAAGAGTTGTATGCTCCTACCAGCGTGGTGCATCGAAGGTTGTAAAGCGCAACGATAAGGTCTACGAGCGATTGGCCGACCATATCGGCTTGATACCCGTAGTGATTGTTTCACCTGCCGACTCCTCGCTTATCAGCGATGCGGCAGAGGAGCGCCGCCGCTACATAAATGGCTTTATCTCGCAGCTGGATAAGAGCTATCTCGAAGCGGCAATGCGCTATAATACCGCCCTTGCCAATCGAAACAGCTACCTCAAAATGGGCTCTGACGAGGAGATGCTCCGCATCTATGATGCACAGATGGCTCCCGCAGCCGAGAAGATTCATAAGGCACGCTTGGAGATTACCGAACTACTCTATCCGCTTGTCTGTGAGTACTATTGTGCTCTGTCCGATGACCACGAGCAGGTGGAGTTGGAGTATCGCTCGGAGTTGAATAATGCCACTTTGGAGGAGTTGCTCATTGCCTCCCGCGAGCGAGATAGGATTATGGGCTTTACCACCTGCGGAGTACAACGCGATGATTTGCGTTTCTCGATAGGGGGCTATCCCCTCCGCAAATATGGCTCGCAAGGGCAGCAAAAATCCTTCTTGATAGCCTTGAAGTTGGCGCAGTATCGCATTATTGCGCAGGCGTGTGGCGAGAAGCCGATATTGCTGCTTGACGATTTGTTCGACAAACTCGATGAGAGCCGTGTGTCGCGACTTATAGAGTTAGTTAAGGGTGATGAGTTCGGTCAGGTCATTATCACCGATTGCAATGGCGAGCGTATGGGAAATATCCTCCACAAAGCAGATTGCAGTTATAAATTGTTTAATGTGACCTACGGCGAGGTCGTAAAGGAGTAGTATGAAACGCACCAAGGCACAACCCATAGGCGAACTGCTCGACTCGTTATTCAAGAGCCCCGATGTAGCACGCAAGATTGCCGAAGGCTCTCTGCCGCATGTTTGGCGTGAGGTTACGGGTGAGGTGGTGGCTGCTAATACGCGCCAAGTGCGATTTGTTCGCGGTACGCTCTATGTCCATATCGCATCGAGCATCGTGCGCAGCGAGTTGATGATGCAGCGCGAGGCTCTTGTTCGTTCGATAAACAAAAAACTCGGCACCGACCTTGTGCAGAGCGTAGTAGTGCAGTAGATATATGTCGTTTTTGGATATCATACTTTTGGCGATAGGCGTCTCGATGGACGCCTTTGCCGTATCGATTGCCAAGGGCTTGGCACTGCACAGACCGTGCGCCCGACACTACGGCTCGGTGGCGTTGTGGTTTGGCGGTTTTCAGGCACTGATGCCACTCGTGGGCTACTTCCTCGGCATTCACTTCGCCCCGATAGTCGAGTGTTGCGACCATTGGATAGCCTTTGTGTTGTTGGCAATTATCGGTGGCAAGATGATTTACGACACTCTGCACGGAGGCGAGGAGGATACTACGGGTGCGGACTTTCGCCTGCGCACAATGTTTGTGTTGGCTGTCGCCACAAGTATTGATGCACTCGCTATCGGTATCTCGTTGGCATTTCTGAAAGTCGATATTTGGAGCGCAGTGGCAACTATTGGCGTTACTACGGCACTCTTTTCCGCCTTTGGCTTGCATCTTGGCAATATCTTCGGCAACCGCTACAAGCACGGTGCAGAACTCCTCGGCGGCATCGTCTTGCTCCTTATCGGCGCCAAAATCCTAATCGAACACCTCTTTTATTAGTGAGGAGTGAGGAGTGAGGAGTGAGGAGTGAGG
>JAGBCX010000031.1 GCA_017937805.1 Alistipes sp.
AAGTCGTGAGATGTGGTGCATCGCAAAATAAAGACCTTCGGGATAGTACTTTAAGCGTACAGCCCGAAGGTCTTTACTTTTAGCGATACGCCGCAGATTGCGGCTTATCACAAGAAATTAAGCGACAGCGTTAGAGATAAGGAATGTTGCAGCAACAGTCAAGATTGCGTACAACTCAGGGAACGCTGCAAGGATAAGGGTCTTACCCATAACATCGTGTCCGTTACCGATAGCTGCGATACCGTTAGCGCAGACCTTACCCTGGAAGATAGCGGCTGCCAAGTTAACGATACCAACGAGCAAACCTGCACCAAATACTGCGGCTGCCTGGAACATCGAAATCTCAGGAGTCAAGAGGCCCTGAACCATAAAGAAACATACGAAACCGTAGAGTCCCTGCGAACCTGGGAGCGCCGAAAGAATCATGTAGCTACCGAAAGCGCCACCATTCTTCTTCATTGCGCCTACTGCGGTCTGACCGCAAATTGCTGTACCTACTGCCGAAGCAATACCTGCAAAACCTACCATAAGTGCTACACCTACATAGGCCAAAATCAAAGCTGAATTCATAATTGTAATTGTGTTTTAATTAGTTATTAAATTGTTTGTTATTTCTCTTTTGTAAGAGGCTCGAATGCGCGTGTTGTCATCTCGAAGCCTGCATTTTTGTAAAACTCCACGAAGGTCAAACGCATTGGGTGAACGAATGACGAAATGGTGGACATAAATAGGTTGATGGCGTGTCCGACCAAGAGGATTGCCGTAGCACCCAGAATCTGGAACACTGTACCAACCCCAAATTGCTCGATACCTGCATCAAGACCTGTAAGTCCCATAGCCAACGAGTTGAAAACCTGCGCCAACACACCACCCGACAAGCCGATAGCAAAGAGTCGGATATAGGAGAGCACATCGCTCAACAATCCCGTTATATTATTATAGGTATCCCACAAGCCCGAAGCAAAGTTCTTCAAAAAGCCATAGAGCAGGATATACTCGATAGGCTTACGGCTCAAATCGTTCAGGAAGAGCATCATAAACAAGCCTACACCCATAGCCACATAGAAGGCGATAGAGGAGGTTGTGAAGCCCGGAATTACCCAATTCTCGTTGAGCAGTTGCAAACCGCCGGCAAGGCAGCCAGACACAAGCACGATAAACCAACCGAGTGTAGAGAAGGTTGATTTAATGCCGAAGTGGCTCGCCTTGAAGATAATGTTGAGCAACATACCGAACAATATCTGGAACACTCCGAGAGCCAATGCCCACGAGAAGAACTCCGCCTGAAAATCGAACAGTGCAGTAGGTATCGACATACCGAACAGTGAGCCGGTAGCCAATCCGAAGAGGGTTGTTGCGCCACCACAAATCATTGTAAGATACGACATCTTGCGCATCTTCTCGCCCATGAGGAATCGCATCAAGATACCGAGCAAAAGGATTATCGCACCATATCCCGCATCGTTCAAACAGATAGCGAAGAAGAGCATATAGAATGGTGCGAAGAATGGCGTCATATCCAGCGTACCATACTTTGGAAGGGCATACAAGCCGCCAATCAACTCAAACAGACGAGCAAAGCGGTTGTTCTTCAACTTAACCGGTGTTTCGTCCTCCTCGGTTGGATTCTCCTTGATATAGACAACGTTCGGATATTCGTTCAAAACGGCATCAACCTGCTCCGAAGTAGCCTTCTCTGCCCAGCCCTCCATAACGAGTAACAAGCCCTCGGCAGCCTTATCTGCCGTAGCCTCGATGCGAACATCCTGCATCTGACACTTCAACGCAGCCAATTCTGCCTCAATCTCGGCACGAGCATCAGACACAGCACTCAAAACTCCATTTTGAGCCTTTATGGTAGCTTCGTTTTGCTCGATTTGAGCCTTCAACTCCGAGTTATTCATCGTTGGAGCCTTCTGCTCCTGTGCATCAATTGCAATCTCCTCCGAACCATTGCCGATAACGACAAAGCGAACTGTCGAGTCGTCCTCGCCTACGACAGCGATATTGAGGTTTGCACCCCACTCCTCACTGCTCTTCTCGAAGGTTGCTCTTTGAGCCGTAAAGTAGCGCAACACCACTCCACTCTCTGCCAACTTGGCAAGTGTCGAGCAGTCGAAATCGCCCCAAGCAATCCACTCGTCAAGCATCTTTTGCAAGCGGGTATTCTCCGACTTGGCAGCAGCGATAGTATTTTGTGCCGACTGATAAGCCTCGAAAACATCACCCTTTTCAAGTCTTGCACCACCAGCCAAATACTCCTCACTATTGGCAAACTGCTCCAATGCAGCGAGTGCCTTTGTGCGACTCTCGATAGCGGTAACGAGTTCTCTATCCGCCTCGGTCGGTTCCCAACCCGAAGTGGTGATATCGACCATTCCCAACTCACGCAAACGCTCGATAAAACGCTCGCGCTCTGCCGAGAACAGCGCGATATTGTATTTCATCATCTTTACAATCATCTCTCTCCGCCCTCCTTTGCGGCAGCCTGCTGGCGAGTTTTGACGATTTTCTGTGCCGATTTAGAGAGATTCTCCTCGTCCTCCATAAATCGCTTAATCTTTCGTATAGCGTCCTCATACCCAGGTATCTGCACCTTCTCGTAGAGGTTCACCTTTTGAGTAGTCTTTCGGCGTGCATAGTCCAAAAGTGCGGTTTTGCGATTATAGACCTCGAACTCGATGCCCAAAGTCGCAATCCTCTTCAAGAGTTCTACGCCATCGCTGTACCACGCAGGCGATGAGAACAAATCGAACGGCTTGCTCTCGAATTTCACCTCGTGAAGTACAGGGATACGAACTCCCGCAATCTTCTGTGTTGTTAAATCGACATCTGCAACGCTAACAAGGGTACAATCAAACTCTCCCCACAGAGCCACCATATAGTCGTACTCGGCTATGAGCGCATCTAATCGCTCGCGGTACTCTGCTGCGGAGTCCTTCGCACGCTTAACCTCGGAGCGCAGAGCCGACTCCTTACTTTTGATGGTAGGGAGTGCCTTCTGGCGCATTTTCAGCTGTTTGCCGAGTTCGCCGAGCGAAGTCTTGTTATATTGAAATTTGATTGCCATCGTTTAGTTATGCTTTCCAATATTTCTCGATAAGTTCTGCCT
>JAGBCX010000032.1 GCA_017937805.1 Alistipes sp.
CTTCGACCGGTGCTGCTAAGGCAGTAGGTGTTGTTCTCCCAGAGTTGAACGGCAAGTTGACCGGTATGGCATTCCGTGTTCCTACTTTGGACGTTTCGGTTGTTGACCTCACTGTAAACTTGGCTAAGCCTGCAACATACGCAGAGATCTGCGCTGCAATGAAGGCTGCTTCGGAGAATGAGTTGGCAGGCGTTCTCGGTTACACCGATGAGGACGTTGTATCGTCTGACTTCCTCGGCGATGCTCGTACATCTATCTTCGATGCTAAGGCTGGTATCGCTTTGACTGATACTTTCGTAAAGGTTGTATCTTGGTACGACAACGAGTGGGGTTACTCGAACAAGGTTCTTGACCTTATCTCGGTTATGAAGGCTTACAACAAGTAAAAACTCGTTCTGATTGGCTCTTTTTGAGCCGTTCTGCGATAGCCCGATTGCTCACATACGCTTAGTATGCTGCGCATCGGGCTTCTTGTTTGCCTCAAAAATAGCTCAATCATTGACGATTTTTTAAGTATTCCTCTGCGGCGATATTTCTTTTGTGATGTACCACATCTCACGACTTCTGACGAGAAATCAAGTCTGCGTATGCTATGCAAGCGGATTTCTTATGCGCCTTAATCTCTCTTCGAGAGCTTTTGTCTGCTCTCGCTCGGTGTAGTCTGTAAACAGCCTCCACTCTCGCTTACTCGCAGCCTTGCTCTCATCTGCTTAAAATATCATTTTTCGTGGGAGTGTTGCTTGGTATAAAATTCCCTCACTCAAAAGGATTTTTAACAAATAAAAAAAGCGATGACTTAATCATCGCTTTCTCATTCTCTCTTCTCTATCCTTTTAACTCTCTTTTGAAGTCATAATCTTCAAAATCAAATTATCAGTTTCGCTCATTCCTGAGCGACCAATCTCGGTGAGATTGCGTATGCAGTTGTCGACATCGTTCTCGATAATTCCCTCTAACGAGGTCGTTACACGATGATTCATCGCCAAAGTTGCCGAGAGTACGGCTGTAGCCACTCCGCTGGTAACCTTCAACGAGCACGAAGGCTTTGCGCCATCGCAAATCATGCCCGTAAGGTTGGCTACCATATTCTTCACTGCGCCCGAAACCTCCTCGAAGCCTCCGCCCATAAGGTATGTGATACCACAAGCCGAGCCTGTTGCTGCGACTACGCAACCACAGAGAGCCGACAAGCGACCAAGGCTCTGCTTAATATATATAACGGTAAGATGGCTCAACACCAAAGCTCGCAACATCTTTTCGCGCTCAACATCGTTGGCAACAGCATAAATCGCCACCGGAACAGTTGCCGAGATACCCTGATTGCCACTGCCCGAATTGCTCATTACGGGTACCATTGCACCACTCATGCGTGCATCGCAAGCACCGCTTGTGTGTGCTAGAATATTGGTAAAGAGCGTGTCGCCAAAGATATTTTTCGCCACTCCGCTGTGGAGCATTGCACCCAAGCCGTGACCATAGTCACCCGTAAAGGAGAGTTCGGCAGCTGCAACATTCTTCTCTGCAGCTTCGCCAATAAACTCAATCTTTTCTAGAGGCACCTCCTCGGCAAAATCGTAGACCTTGCGCAACGACAACTCCAAATCCTCCTCTGTTGCAACTTCTCCTTTTGTCGCCTCGTTTGTGGCGACCTCCTCGCCATTACGGCGTATCGAGGAGAAGTTGGTATGCGAGCCCGAAATAATAACCTCTGCCGAGTCATTGCCCACCTTGACGCAGACCTTAATAAAGAGTATATCATCACTCTCGTCGGTTACGAAAATCGATGGTTCAACCTCCTCCAAAAACACTTTTGCACGCTCTACGGCTACACTATCGACATCGCGCAACACCTCCAAACCATACTCCGAGCGACCTGCTACGGCTCCGAGTGCCACAGCAATTGGCAGACCTGTCATTCCGCTATTTGGAATACCTACGCCCATAGCATTTTTGAAGATATTGGCACTGAGTGCCACCGAGATATGCTCAGGCAATGTGCCGAGTGTTTCGCACGCCTTGGCAACGCATAACGATACCGCCATAGGCTCGGTACAACCTATCGAAAGCACCACTTCGCGCTTTATAAGGTCGATGATTTTGTCGTGTTCTTGTGCTGTCATACCGCAAATATATAAAAAATCGTTCTGATTGGCAAATTTTGCACCTTGCTTCGGACTTCAAATTCCTCACATACGCCAAAGTATGCTGTGGATTTGGCGCCTTGCAACGCACAAAATTTTCTCAATCATTGACGATTTTGGCGTATGTTGGACTTGTTTAATCAAAAATTAAATTAAAAGTTAAAAGTTTTTCTTATCTTTGCAAGTTAGAAGCGAAGAAACAAAATAAAACAGATATAGATATGAGAATTGCTCAATTATTGAAATCTACCGATTATGGTACAAAGGTTACTGTAAAGGGTTGGGTACGCACAAAGCGTGGAAACAAGAATGTTGCCTTCCTTGCATTGAACGATGGCTCGTGCGTGGCAAACATTCAGATTGTTGCCGACCTTGCAAAAATCTCGGAGGAGGAGTTGAAACCTGTGACCACAGGTGCTTGTGTGGCTGTTGAGGGTACTCTTGTTGAGTCGCTTGGCGCAGGTCAGGGCGTTGAGGTGCAGGCGGACACAATTGAGGTCTACGGCACTGCCGACCCTGCAACCTATCCATTGCAGAAGAAGGGACACTCGTTGGAGTTCCTCCGCGAGATTGCCTACCTTCGTCCTCGTACCAACACTTTCGGTGCTATCTTGCGTATCCGTCACGCTATGGCGTACGCTATTCACAAATACTTCAACGACAAGGGTTTCTACTATCTCCACACTCCGCTTATCACCGCTTCAGATTGTGAGGGCGCAGGCGAGATGTTCCAGGTTACAACCCTCGATTTGAACGATATGCCTCGTACCGAGGAGGGCGCAATCGACTTCTCGCAGGACTTCTTCGGCAAGCCTTGCAGCCTTACCGTATCGGGACAGTTGGAGGGCGAGTTGGGTGCCTTGTCGATGGGACAGATTTACACTTTTGGCCCTACTTTCCGTGCTGAGCACTCGAACACTCCACGCCACTTGGCTGAGTTCTGGATGATTGAGCCGGAGGTTGCATTCTTTGATTTGCAGGACAATATGGATATGGCGGAAGAATTTTTGAAATACCTTATCCGCTACGCACTCGACAACTGCAAGGAGGACCTCGAATTTATGAATAAGATGTGGGATAACGAGTTACTCGACCGCCTCAACTTCGTATTGGAGAACGACTTTGTGCGCCTCGACTACACTGAGGGTATCGAGATTTTGAAGGCTTCGGGCAAGAAGTTCGAGTTCCCTTGCGAGTGGGGTAGCGACTTGCAGTCGGAGCACGAGCGTTACCTCGTAGAGGAGCACTTCAAGAAGCCGGTTATCCTTATCAACTATCCAAAGGATATCAAGGCATTCTATATGAAGCAGAACGAGGACGGCAAGACCGTTCGCGCTATGGACGTTCTCTTCCCGAAAATCGGCGAGATTATAGGCGGTTCGGAGCGTGAGGCAGACTATGGCAAACTATCTGCAAGAATCAAGGAGTTGAACATTCCTGAGAAGGATATGTGGTGGTACCTTGACACACGCCGTTGGGGCTCTGCACCTCATTCGGGCTTCGGACTCGGCTTCGAGCGATTGTTGCTCTTCGTAACAGGTATGAGCAATATCCGTGATGTGATTCCGTTCCCGCGTACACTTAAAAACGCAGAATTTTAGGAAAATTGTTCTGAGCGGTAAATTTTGCACTGCTCTTCGGATAGTGAGTTCCTCACATACGCCTGAGTATGCTGCGGACTCACTACCTTGTTTAGTACAAAATTTCCTCGCTCATAAGCAATTTTCGGAACAAGGGAAAAGATTTCCGTTTTCCGCTCTCCGTTTTCCGTTTATAAATGAAGAGGCGATAAAAGGTTGCAGTTGAACTTTTTGACCGCTATGAAATTATCAAACGCACAGCTGCTCTCGTTGCAGCAGAAACTCTCGCCACAGCAGATTCAGATGATTAAACTTCTGGAACTGCCCACCGTTATGCTCGAACAGCGCATAAAGGAGGAGATTGAGGAGAATGTCGTTCTCGAAGAGGAACACCCTGCCGAGAGCGAGGAGGAACCTCAGCAAATCTCTGTCGAGGAGTATCTGCGAGAGGACGATACACCTGCCTACAAGAGCCGACTAAATCACTACTCGAAAGATGACCAGCCCCGAAATATCCAAATCTCGGGAGGTCGCTCGTTGCAGGAGTCGTTGGTGGAGCAGTTGGGCTATAAAAACCTCTCGGAGTTGGAGATGCAACTCGCAACCTTCCTTGTCGGAAGTGTTGACGAAGATGGCTATCTCCGCCGAGATTTGGAGTCGCTCGCTGACGATATAGCCTTCTCGCTCGGTATCGAAACGACAAGTGAGCAGTTGGAACGATTACTCTCGATAATACACCGCTTGGAGCCTGTGGGCGTTGGAGCGCGCGACTTGCGAGAGTCGTTGCTTTTGCAGATGGAGGCTCAACCCCTCGACACTCCCGAGCGTGAGTTGGCACATAAAATCCTGCAAAACCACTTCGAGGAGTTTGTCAAAAAGCACTACGAGCGACTGATGACTCGCCTTTCGGTTACGGAGGAGGAGTTCCGTGATGCGGTGCAGGAAATTCAGCACCTCTCGCCAAAGCCCGGAAATCTCTTCTCGGAGGGTGGCTCGGAGGCTGCACCATATATTATCCCCGACTTTCTGCTCGACTACCACGATGGGCAGTTCGACCTCTCGCTAAATTCCTACAATATCCCCGAACTGCGTATCAATCGCCACTATGTCGAGATGATTCGCGATATGGCGACACAAAAGGGCGAAAAGAGCGATAGCGACAAGGAGGCGATACAGTTTATAAAGAGTAAAATCGACTCGGCAAAGTGGTTTATGTCGGCGATAAAGCAGCGTCACGATACGCTGATGCGCACGATGCAGACCATTCTCGACTATCAGCGCGAATACTTCCGCGATGGCGATAGGAGCAAGTTGCGCCCGATGATTTTGAAGGATATTGCCGACCGCACGGGGCTCGATGTTTCGACCATCTCGCGCGTAGTAAACAGTAAATATGTCCAGACACAATTCGGCATTATTTTATTAAAATCACTCTTCTCGGAGGCTATGCAGACGCAGAGTGGCGAGGAGGTGTCATCATACGAGGTGAAAAACATCTTACAGGAGGCTATCGCATCGGAGAACAAGCGCAAACCGCTGACCGATGAGCAGCTAATGAATATTCTCAACGACAAAGGCTATTGCATCGCCCGCCGAACGGTCGCCAAATATCGCGAGATGTTGGATATTCCGGTGGCACGCCTGCGCAAGCAAATATAAAAATCGTTCTGATGAGTTCTTTTTGCACGAGTGTGTCGGACGCTGAAATGCTCACATAGGTTTACTATGCTGCGCTTTCATCGCCTAACATCGCACAAAAATAATCTCATCATTTACGATTTTCGTATTTAGGAATGAAAAATATCACTCTGTTATTATGATATGATACTCAATAAATGGAGGACAAGTTATATAACTACTATGTTAATAATATAGTTTCCTGCAATTACAACAATATTCTTTTTCGTATCTATTAACCCATGTCCTACAACTTGAACAAAAAGTTTTCTCGTATAATTGTTGCAGTAATTGGGCAAAATATAAGATCTCATCATCACTCATCATATCGGCCCATTCGTTGTAATGTGCTCCTACAAGATTTCTAATATGTTTAAATTTGTCAATCTCTTCGACTATAGATTTTAAGATAGGGGAAAATGTTTTTAACTGTTTGCTTACATTTCCCCATAAATCATTTATTGTATATTTATCTTCAGGTCGCCGCTCTATTTTGGCTCTTAATGACATACTTAGTTCGTGTAGTATTTTTTCTAGGAATAATCCAGACATTGATGCTATTATTCTAGCATTCTTTGTTTCAATCGCTTGTTTTAGGGTTTCATCAAAAGTCGGATAACGAGATTCTATTACTGTCGGTCCTAGTTCAAAAGACCAATTTGAAATATTAAATTCTTTGTATGTATGACTTTTTCGATGAAATAACTCTCGTAGTTGGTTAAGCCATAAACGATCATGGCAAGTTATTATAAATTGCCAATCGTTTAATTCTGTTAAGATATAGTTGATGAATTTTATGCGAATACTTGCATCTACACTTTGTAGCACATCGTCAATAATAAGAACCTTAGATTGTCCCTTCTCAACACCAGCTCGTATTATAGAAAGATATAATAAAAGCACTATTAAATCATAATTAGCTTCGCTGAAAATTTGGTGCGGAGAAACTTTTTGACCATCTTTTAATGTAATTTCTATATCAAAAGAAGCTCTAGTATCAGTTGCAATAGAAACATTTATTTCTTTGATATATATGGCGTTGGATATTTTAGTAAATGCACTACTTAAATATTTGCTAATAGATTTATAGAAAGATGAAGTTATATCATTATCCTCAAATTTTAAATCATTTTCTAGTTTGCTAATTTGTCTATTTAAGTCATTTCTTTTTTTCTTTATTTTATCTAAATCGGTTGCGAGTTTTATTATTTCAGCAAATTTCTTTTCTGGAATATTCTCTTTGGGAATCCCGTTTGGCATGAATGCCATTTTTTGACCTATAGGAGAGAATCTTTGCCTAATATAGGTTTCTATCTTATCTCCTTTATCTTTTTCGTAAAATTTTTTTAGTGATTCAATGGATAGTTTAGTTCTGAGAGATAGGGCTTTAATGATGTTATCTCTCTCTCTCTTATTGACAACTCGCTTCTCTTTTAGTGAAATAAGCGCAGGTGTATCCTTTGTTCCATATCCGCAATTATAAATAAACTGATTGATTGCTATTTGTCTTTCATTTTTAGGAGTATTATTGTATAGAACAATGTCACTACGCCTTAAAACAATAGGTGCATTTTGAAAACAATCAAGAGGGAGGTTGTGAGGTGTGGCATTATAAGTCGGAATGTCTATATTTTCTTTTGAAATAGAAATCCCTCGCTCAAATTCTTCTCCATTCTCAAAAGTTATCTTAATAGAAGGATATGATTTTGTTGGGGTTGCAAAATTAATAACAGATGGTCTCTGTGGATTGTTCAGTGCGGAGCTGCGTTCTATTCTTCCTTGTAAATTATACTCTATAGCATCTATGATTGAAGACTTACCTGTGCCATTTCCTCCATATATTATTGCAGAACAAGGTGTGTTTTTTTTATTAGCAAAAGTGAGGGTACAAGTGTTAGGTATACCCCTAAAATGATTTATTGATAAATTTAATATCTTCATATTTACAAAGCTAGTTTATCAAGAAATATAAAATTGATATGTACAAATTTATAAATTATTTTCGATTATTGCGGTTTTGTGGGCGAAAAATTGTTAAATTTGCATTGGTGTAGAAACTCTTAATTTTGAATTTTGCATTTTGAATTCTGCATTCAAATATGACCTTCTCGTTGTCGGTGCCGGACTCTACGGTGCTGTTGTGGCGCATCGTGCCCATAAGGCAGGTAAGCGAGTATTAGTGATTGACCGCCGAAACCATACGGGCGGAAACTGCTATTGCGAAAATAACGGCAATATCTTCGTTCACAAATACGGTGCGCATATCTTCCATACATCGAACAAAGAGGTTTGGGATTTTGTAAATCAATTCGTTGAGTTTAAGCCATTTATACACTCGCCACTTGCAAACTATAAGGGCGAGATTTACCCTTTGCCGTTTAACCTAAACACCTTCGATGCGCTGTGGGGCGTCAAGAGTGCCGAGGAGGCGAAGGCGAAGATTGAGGAGCAACGCCTACACCTCGACCACGAGCCTGCAAATTTGGAGGAGCAGGCGTTGTCGTTGGTCGGCAAAGATATATTCGAGAAACTTATCAAAGGCTACACCGAGAAGCAGTGGGGGCGCAGTTGCGAGGAGTTGCCGGCATGGATAATTCGCCGCTTGCCACTCCGCTTTGAGCGCAACAATAACTACTTCAACGATACCTACCAAGGTATCCCTGTCGGTGGTTATAATCCACTGATTGAAGGGTTGTTAAAGGGCGTTGAGGTGCGACTTGATGCCGACTATTTCGACCATCGTGAGGAGTTCGATGCAATGGCGGAGAAAGTCCTCTACACGGGCGAACTTGACCGCTTCTACAACTACCGCTTTGGCAAGTTGGAGTATCGCTCACTCCGCTTCGAGGAGGAGCAACTCTCGCAAAGAGATTTTCAAGGTGCAGCTGTGGTCAATTACACCGACCGTGAAACCCCATTCACACGCATTATCGAGCATAAACACTTCGAGGATAGGGGCGCGGAGCATACCGTTATTACTCGTGAATATCCAATGGAGTGGAGCGAGGGTGCAGAGCCATATTATCCTGTAAACAACGAGCGCAACACAACTCTCTATGCCAAGTATCGCGCTCTTGCCGATGCCGAAACAAAGTATCTCTTTGGTGGTCGCCTTGCCGACTACCGTTATTATGATATGCATCAGATAGTTGGCATAGCATTGAGTGCAGAACTATAAGATAAAAGCGATGAAATCTTCATCGCTTTTATTAGTTCTCCGTTTTCAGTTCTCAGTTCTCCGTTTTCCGTTATCTCCTCGGTCCCCACCAGCCACCTGACGAGGTGCCACGATTTACACCTACCGAGCCGGTTGACTCCTTGTAGTTGTAGTCCGACATCTTGGTTGAGCCCTTCTTGCCGAAGTGGCGGAGGTTATAGACAAACTGAACAGAGAAGTAGCGACCGATACAGCTGTTCCACGCATTCTGTGTATATCCTGAGCCTGTCGAGCGAACAAACGATGTATTCTGGTCGAAGATATCATTTACGCCAATCTGCACCTCACCTCGCTTATTCTTAAACACCTTGCAACCGAGATAGAGATTGCACAACACATAGTCCTCGTTGTAGTTGGTCGAAATACCCTTGTACTGCACATACGATACCGCTGCGGTCAAGGTCATACGCTTCAAGAAGGTCCACTTAACATTTCCGTTTGCCGAGTGGTTGAAGTAGTCGTTCTTCGCAGTCTGACCAATGGTATTCCATGCTTGGTTGTATGTACCTCGCCACGACAGCGTGAAGTCGAGATTTTCGGAGATGTTGCTACCGAGCGTTACGCCTGCATCGTAGCCGATATTGTTGGCATAGTTGGTAGCAAAACGCTCGCTATCAGGCTTTTCGGTGTTAATCATATTTTCAAGGAACTCCTCAGATGTGCTACCAAGATAGTATGCCGAAGGTGTGCGGTTATATGTTACACTACCGTGGATATTGAGGTTACATTTCATAAACGACAACGGCACTCCGAGCGATACGTGGGTACGCACCCAATAGTAACCATCTAAGTTCTCGTATGACGTTACCTCCTTTGGCGAGTATGGCTGAATATTACCATCTTTATCCTTGCGGGTAGGGATTGTCAAGTCGCCAAATTTATCAGGCAAGTCAAATCCCTGCGGATTGTTCCAAGTCGATGTTGAGATATAATCTTGCTGATACTGTGCATTGAACATCCACATAAAGGTTATGCCCTTATCAACCTTCGAGAGGTTGTAGTGCATACTCAGATTGTGAGTGAATGATGGATCGAGATTCTTGTTACCGATACTGATATATTGCGGATTCGATACATCGAATATGCTCTGCAACTGCGTTACAGAAGGGTTACTCGACCACGAACGGAGGAAGATACGCAGCGTGTTCTCACGGTTGAATGCTATATTGGTCATGCCAAAGTACGAGAAGTGATTGTAGACCTTATCAATCTTATCACCCTGTGTACCTACGATACTGCCATCGAGGATATCTCGTTGATATTGTAGATTTATCACTACGGTATTCTTGTTTTTCGCATAGCGGAAGCCCGGACCGATACGATGTGTCCAGAAACCACTCTGGTACTTCTGCGACATATTTTCGTTCTTATCGGTAAGAGGGTTGAAACTGTAGTTGCTATCGGTGTAATAGGTGCTCTTATCATTCATCTCGTTCTCGTACCACATACGATACTGCAACGATACCTGAGCGTACTGCGAAACGGGCTCATTGTAGGTTACATTTGCACTGATTCTATACTCCTCGCTTGGGCGGTGGATATATTGATATAGTGGCGAGTAGAGGAGTGGGTTATTTACCATATTTTCCCACAATTTGCCCTCACCGAAGTAGTCGTTGTAGGCATTCTGATAATCCGAGCCATCGGCTTTGTCGTAGCGAATACCATTTGCCTCGTTTGCTGCGGTGTATTGCTTGCGCTCGTTGTTTTGGTAGTTGATGCGACCGTCTACTGTGAGTGTTCTTCCGGGCTTGCCCAACTTGGTACGCAACTGCAGAAACTCATTAAATCGAAAAGCGTTCAAATGGCTTGTATTGTTGGAGTTGGTATATGCCAAAGATTGGTGGCGCGAATCCTCCAACTCCTCAGCATCTTCATTCTCGCCCGTAGTATAACCTTCCGTGCTTGACCAAGGATTATTTCCTTGATATGAGAATGATGTACGCGACATCAACGATGCACTACGCGATATTTTCCAATCGAGACGAGCATTGAAACGCGCATTGTAGTTGATAGTATTTGATACTCCCAACTGCTCCATATAACCGATTGGCATAGGGGCTTCGTACCACTTCTCAGTGCGAGAGTTATTGTCCGTATCGGTGTGGTTGAAGAAGAGCGAGCCTTGGAACTTAACATTCTTGCGGCGTCCCCACTCGTCAGAGTAGTTGGCACCAATCGAATTTACGAGTGCAATACCACTCTGAGGGCGCACCATATATTGACCTACCGCACCACGACGACCTCGGCCACCTCCGCCTTGTTGTCCGCTAACACCCAAGATATCCTCGAACGAGAAGTTCTGCTGGTTGACATTGTTGAACAATCCGATTAACGAAACACGAGCATCGCCCTGGAAGAAGTTGACGTTTCCTCCTGCAATCCACTTGTGGCCTTTGGCAAAATCCTCGGCATTGTTCTTTTTCCAATCGGGCTCGTAACCTACTCCGGCATACATCTTACCGAACTGACCTTGACGCATACCCTCTTTGGTTACGATGTTGATAGCCTTGTAACCCTCGCCATCGTCCATACCCGAGAACTCCGCCTGGTCGCTCAACTTGTTGAATACCTCGATTCTATCAACCGCCTCGGCAGGCAACGACTTGATTGCGGTGCTGACATCCTCGCCAAAGAACTCCTTGCCATCGACAAAAATCTTCTGAATGGTCTCACCCTGTGCCTCCACAGCACCATTTGTGATGGTAATACCCGGCATCTTCTTCAACAAGCCTTCGACATCGGCATCGTTCGATACTTTGAAGGCTCCTGCGCTATAACTCAGAGTGTCACCATTCTGCGATGTACGCAATGCCTTAACGGTTTTTACGACTGTTTCGATACGCTCTGCCTGCTCGGTCATAACCAACTTGCCGAGCGAGAGTGACTCTCCCGATAGACGAAACTCCTTGATTGCATCTTTGTAGCCGATAAATGTCGCTACGAGAGTGTAGTTACCATACGATAATCCCGAAATTGACACATATCCATTAGCACCCGAAGTGTAGTACTTCTTGTTGTCGGGCTTTGCGGTAGGATAGACCTCCACCACAGCACCCATAACGCCCTGCTTGGTCTGCGAGTCAATAAGCGAGAACGATACTTTGCCTGTCTGGGCAAAGGCCGACACTGCAAATGCCAACGAGAGGAGTGTCAGAATGATTTTTTTCATTATAGTTGTAGTTTTTTGTTTGCAGTTTGATGTTGTTTCCTTAAAAACCACACAAAGGTAGTGAATATAATTCATTATATTCAACTCAGTTGGCGTGAATTTACCTAAATAGGGGGGTGAAACGACCTATTTGTCGGTTGAAGTGAGCCAATGCTTGAAATCGTGCACCCTTGCTTTCGGGATAATAATGCGTTCGGGTGTATCTATGACGAGGTTGGCTGTTAGACGGCTACCAAACCATACAGATATATCCTTGACCGCCTTGCGAGAGATGATAAATTGGCGATTGGCACGGAAAAACTCTTTTGCAGACAACTTCGATTGCAGAGCTTCGAGCGTCAAATCAATCTGATATTTACTGCCGTTGTGACAGTATGCCGTGACACGCTCTTCGAAAGTGTGCAGAAAGGCTATATCCTGACTGTGCAACGGAATAATCTTATCTCTGAAATGCACGAGGAAAACATGCTGCTCGGATTGCTGAATTTGAGCTACACTGCTGATGCGTGAGGTGTACTCCTTGCGCTCTGCCGAAGTGAGGCGTTGCCACTTCTCAACGGCACGTTTGATATCCTCTTCGTTTATGGGTTTGAGCAGATAGTCTATGCTATTCACTTTGAACGCCTCGATAGCATATTGGTCGTAGGCAGTAGTGAAGATAATTGGAGTTTCGACCGTTACGTTGTCAAATATGCGAAATGATGCACCATCGGCCAAGTGTATATCCATAAATACGAGGTCAATGGTAGGTGCTGAACGGAAAAAATCCACGCTATCAACCACTGTATCTATTGTGGCAACGATTTCAATGTCGGGATAGATCTTCTGCAGTATGGCAGAGAGATTTTGTGCAGCAGCGGTTTCGTCTTCAATAATAACAACTCGCATAGACTTCTATTCGTTAGGTTTTTCGAGTGGTAAGCGTACCACAAATTCATTATCGGTGTCGCTAATTTCGATTTCGCGATTAAGCAATAATTGATAGCGACTATTCAAGTTCGAGAGTCCGAGTCCTGTACCCGGATTAGGCTCGAGCATTGGGCGTTTCTCGTTCGATACAACCAAGTACCCATCTTCGGTATAGATGCGCACACGGAATGGATTTTTACTGCTTATGGTGTTGTGTTTTACGGTGTTACCTATAAGCGGTTGCAGGGAGATAGGTGGCAGTTTGTAGTCGAGATATCGCTCGTCAATATCGAAATCAAACTTTATCTTTTGGGCATATCGGATAATAAAAAGATAGCTATACGCCTCGGCAAATTTAATCTCGTCACGTAGCGACACAAATGTCGAGTTGGCTCCATTTTGCGAGAGATAACGGAAGGTGTACGACAGTTGGTCAATATATTTCAGAGCTCGCTCTTCGTCTTTCTCGCGTACCAACATCGAGAGCGACGAGAGCGAGTTGAAGAGGAAGTGCGGATTTATCTGACTTGCCAACATATTGTATTTGGTAGTGAGGTTTTCGTTACGGAGCATCTCATTTTCGAGCGAAATCTGCTGTTCACGATAGATAAGGGTGTATATTCTCGAATAGAGAATTACCACTGCCAACATAAAGCACGACTTCAATACCACGACAAACTCTACCAGCTGACGACTCTTGAAAACGGGTATTACCTCTCCGGAGTGCATCAGAGGTACAGGAGAGATGAAGTATGTTGCAAAGGTTATAAGTGCGCAGATGGTTGAACGCAGCATAAATTGTTGCCACGTAGCATCACGCCCCTTTGCATTCATTATCATCAACAATACGAAGGCGAGAATAAAGTAGAAGATAAATTGATACAGTACAACATGCCACTGCTCCGACCCACGATAGAGCGCTCCATAATCGAACTGCTCTCCGTTGCGTTCTAATACGCGGCGCATGATAAGGTGTTCTGCATCAATATATTTCTGCTCCGAAGCCTCGATTTTCAGGTTGTCGTTTGCTTCGAGATTAAGCCAATGCACCTTCTGTCTATCGACATATATGCTGTCGCCCTCTTCGGTTACGATATAACCGAAACCATCTCCCGAGATGGAGAGTGTGCCACACACCTCGATTATAGTGCGGTTGTCGCGAACTCGCGCATTGCGGCGTTGTCCTGCATCGGATTGATTGGCAACGAGCAACAATAGGTATGAAAAGTTGCAAACCAAACTTACAACTATCGCCACGAAGGCATAACCCACATAGGGCGAACTGCTCTTTAATCTCTTAATCATATCAGCTTTCAGCCATTAGCCATTAGCTAAATTAAAAATTAGTTTTCCGTTTTCCGTTTTCCGTTTCTGCTCACTACTCCTCGTACCACGAAGCGTAGAGGCGGTAGTCGTTGGCTATACGCTTGATAATCTGCTCTCGCTGCTCAGGGGTAACCTCTTTAACCTTCTTGGCAGGAACTCCGGCATAGACCGAGTTCGGCTCCAACTTCGAGTTGGAGAGTACCAATGCGTTTGCTGCAATAATGCAGCCCGATGCCACAACAGCATTGTCGAGAATTGTTGCACCCATGCCTATAAGGCAGTTATCCTCGATAATTGCACCGTGAATTGTTGCGTTGTGACCTACCGACACATCGTTGCCGATATGTGTCTGCGAAGGCTTTGGCGACTTGTCGTAGAGGGTGTGGATAACCGTTCCATCTTGAATGTTTGTGCGGTCACCGATGGTAATTTTGTTCACATCGCCACGCAACACCACATTGTACCATATCGAAGAGTCCTTACCAACCGTAACATCTCCAATCAACACCGCTGTTTCGGCTACAAAAGTTCCCTCGCCAACTTGCGGAGTAGTCCCCCTAACAGATTTTATATAAGCCATAAACTATAAAAGTTTTCCGTTTTCCGTTTTCCGTTTTCAGTTTGTTTTTGCTTCTTGCCAATACTGCTCCATCTCGTCAAGTGATGCCTCGCTTACCATCTTGCCCTGCTCGGCAACTCGCTTTTCGAGGTGGTTGAAACGCTCGATAAACTTCTTGTTCGTGCGCTCTAAGGCATTTTCAGGGTCTATGCCACTCTTACGACAAGCATTGATAAGGGCGAAAAACAAATCTCCAAACTCCGCCTCCAACTTATCCTTATCGCCACTCTGCATCTCGGCTTCAACCTCGCGCATCTCCTCATTTACCTTGTCCCAGACCTCCGCTGCCGAGTTCCAATCGAAACCTACGGCAGCAGCCTTCTCGCTTATGCGGAACGCCTTGACCATTGCCGGCAGTGAGCGTGGCACACCACCCAAAACGCCACTCTTGCGAGCCTTCTTGCGGAGTTTCAACGCCTCCCAATTCTGCTTCACCTCCTCGGGGCTCTCGGCAAGAACATCGCCATAGACGTGCGGGTGGCGGTAGATAAGTTTGTCGCACACTCCGTTTGCAACATCGGCGAGGTCGAATACACCTTGCTCCTCGGCAATTTTCGAGTAGAATACGATGTGCAGAAACAAATCACCCAACTCCTCCTTTATGCCCTCCATGTCGTTGGCAGTGATAGCATCGGCAAGTTCGAAGGTCTCCTCGATGGTGTTGTTGCGAAGCGAGTGAATAGTCTGCTCCCTATCCCATGGGCACTCGACACGCAGGCGATTCATCACCTCTATAAGTCGTGCCGTACCCTCCAATTTCTTATCCATAAATATCTAAGTATAATACTACGGCAAATGTATGAAAAAAAATCGGCTCAACAAAATGTCGAGCCGAATATGGTGTTCTGTCAAGTTTGAACCTATTAGTTCAAACTTGGCAAGAACGAATAGTCTTTCGAGTAGTGGAGGTGCTGCTCGATGTAGTTTGCAGGGTACGAAACCTTAACATCAACAATCTTGTCACCCTCCTTAACCAACTCATACTCAGGGTTTACGAAACCTCCGTAAGGCTCGATATTGAGAGCATAGTAACGCTCGCGAACCTCCTTGTGAAGCTCTTGGTCAATCTTAACGGCATACTTCTCAATCAACGCCTTACCAGCCTCGAAGTCGCCCTCCGACTTGATGCGCTGAATCTCACGCAACTGCTCGCCGAAGATTGTGCGCAACTTCTGGAAGTCGTTTACAACGATATAACGCTTGCCATCTTTAACTACCCACTCGATAACATTATCCTCCTTGCCGAGGTCGTATGCCCAGCAAGAGATAAGCTTGCGGTTACGCATGTGAGCCTGCTCAACATCTTTGCCCAACTCGATACGAGAGAGCTGTGTCATTGCACCGTTCATGATGTAAGATGCGTACTGTGCCCATGCAGCGTCAAGCGATGGAATCAAGCCAATCTCAATCATCTTTTCATCAGCCAAGTAGTAGAGAGCAAAGAGGTCTGCACGAGTCTCTTCGAGAGCTGAAGAGTATACACCCAACTCTGTTCCGGTAGTACCAGGAGCCAACTGACCAGAGCCGTGACCAAGACACTCGTGGAGGTCGGTGTGGAGGTCGTCAGAGAGCTTGCCGTACTCCTTCATGCGAGCGCGGTCCTCCTCACGGAGTACAAACTCCTCCGAGAAGCCATTGCCCTGTGCAGCCTTCTTATATGCGTAGGTGATATTGTCGATAGTCACCGACTTCGAGCCGTAGTCCTTGCGAATCCAATCAGCATTTGGAAGGTTGATGCCGATAGGGGTAGTAGGGTAGGTGTCGCCACCGAGCATTGCCACGGTGATAACCTTTGCCGATACACCCTTAACCTTCTCCTTGCGGTATGCAGGGTTGATTGGCGAGTGGTCCTCGAACCACTGTGCATTGTCCGAGATAATCTGTGTACGCTCGCAAGCCTTCTTATCGCGGAAGTTTACAACCGACTCCCATGAAGCCTTATATCCGAGTGGGTCGCCATAAACCTCGGTGAAGCCGTTTACGAAGTCTACATTCGACTCGGTATCCTGTACCCATGCAACATTGAACTCATCAAAGTCGCGCAAGTCGCCCGACTTGTAGTACTTGATAAGTTTTGCGATGATGCTCTTGGTAGGCTCGGCAGCAACCTCTTGTGCCTTCTCCAACCAATATACAACCTGCTCCAAAGCCTCGGTATACATACCGCCAATCTTGTAGGTCTTCTCTACGATTTTGCCATTCTCCTTTACGAGTTTCGAGTTCAAACCGTACGAAATTGGGCAAGGGTCGTTGCCTGCCTTCTTAATCATTGCGTTGTAGAACTTCTCAACCTCTGCCTGTGTCAAACCCTCGTAGTAGTTGCCTGCCGATGTTGCGATAACATCTGCGCCCTTTGCCTGATTGAGGCGTGTAGCGTAGAGTGCAGGGTTGAAGATAGCCTCCAAGATAACCTCCTTCTCGACAGGCGACTCAACACCACACTTATCCCACTGTGCCGAGAACCACTCGCGCGAGAACTCAGGTGCGAACTTATCGTTCGAGTAGTGGTGGTGAATACCGTTAGCCAACCAAACCTTCTTCAAGTACTTCTCCATAGCCTTGAACTCAGGACACTCCTTGTTGCCATCGTACGAGGTGTAAATCTTCTCCAACGCACGGCGGATTGTAAGGTTGTACTTGAAGTTCTGGTCGAAGAGGATATCACGACCACACTTTGCAGACTCTGCCAAGTAGTAGATTAAGAGTTTGTCGTTGAGCGACTGATTCTCAAACTCAGGCACCTCGTAGCGGATAATCTTGACATCGTCAAAACGGTCAACAATCCAAGGTTGCTCTGTTGCCTTCTCCTTACACGATGTAAGTGCCATTGCAATAATTCCCATTGTTACAAAAACGATTTTTTTCATAATACATATATTTATTTAAGTGTTGTGTTCTTTTTTGTCTCTCGTCTGGACTCCTGCCCTTGTCACGGCGCAAGCGATGATAGGGGTTATAGGGGTAATAGGGATTATAGGGTGCGCTTTAAGTTTTAAGCTCTCAACTCTCAGCTCTCAACTTTCAGCTCAAAAAAAAGTTTTCCGTTAATATCCGAAAATCTCCTCCTGCGAGAGATACTTTATCTTGCCGAGTGTACCGATATACTTCATGTCGAGGTCGTGCTTGTCGCCCAAGATGCAGTAGGTGTAGGCTCTGCCCTTGATAAACTCCTGCTGGAACTTCACCACATCGTCGAGTGTAAGCGACTGAATACCCTCGTAGAGAGTCTTGTTGATATCCTCTTTAAGCCCGAACTTCTCCTGTTCGAGATAGCTCCACAATATATCCATCTTGGTAGTGCGTTTGCTCTCGATATTTGCCAATATGCCACTCTTTGCCAACTCAAATGCCTGCTCCGAACGAGGCATATTTTCGATAATCTCGTCAAACGCTTCGACTGCCTGCTGCACTTTGTCGTTTTGCGTAGCGATAAAGGCGTAGAAGTAGTATGGGTGGTGCGGTACTTGCCCTTTTGCCAAGTAGGTGTATGCCGAGTATGCCAAACCACGAGCCTCGCGCATCTCTTGGAAAACAACAGAGTTCATACCGCCCGAGAAGTAGTTGTTGTAGAGATTGCCCACAGGCGAATAGTCGAGATTCCACTTATCGCCCTCACGACACGAGTATTGCATATAATATACCTGCTTTGCATTGTACTGTGCAAAGAGTACATTCGACTTTTTCACGGGTTTTGTAGGCACAGGCTCCGACTTCAAGTCGAGAAGGTTGTCGCTCGTCTTGTGTGTAGTATAGAGCATACCTACAACATCGTTGAGGTGGAGTGGTCCATAGTACATTATACGGTGCTTTATCTGCGACAACTGCTTGATATTTGCGAGTAGCTCCTCCGAGGAAACCTTCTGCAACTCCTTGTTAGACATTGTACGTGTGCGAATGTAGTCGCCACCACAGAGGCAGTAGTTCTGCAAGCGGAGGAAGTTCTCCTGCTGTGAAGCCTTCGCATTGATGCGTTGTTGCTCGAAGTCGCTCTTTACACCCTGCAAAATATCCTCATCACCCTCAATATTGGCAGTGTAATCCTCGATAATGGCCATTGCACGCTCCATATTCTCGGAAAGACCATTTATTATAAGGTAGGTCTTGTCGCCCGTTACGGTGATATTGAATGAGCAGGCGAGGTCGTACAACTCTCGTTGAATCTCCTCTGCCGACTTCTCCTCGGTGCCAAGCAACTCCATATAGTCGGCTGCCAAAGCCATAGACTTAATGGTTGTTGTGCCAAAGTCGTAGAGGTAGATAAGCGAGAATAGTTCGTTTGTTTCGTTACGCTTGTAGAGTACCTCCACACCGTTGTCGAGCAATGAATGACCTAAGTCGCGCTCATAATCCACAAATGCAGGCGATATAGGCTCAACCTCTACCTCTTGTAACTTGGCAAGATAATCGCTCTGTGCATCACGATTGGCCGAAATTGGCGTAATTGCAGGTTTCTCTATCTTCTTCTGCGACTTATCCTCACCCTGACGCTTATAGACTACACAGTAGCCATCGGTTGGCATATTCTTGTTAGCCCACTCTACGATATCCTTTTTGGAAACCTTTGTGGCACGTTCCAATTCTGTCGCCACATCTTCCCAATCCAGACCATTTATAAATGCTGCCTCCATCTTGTAGGCGCGTGAGAAATTGCTCTCCAAGTTTGCCATCTCACCACGGCGATAGTTTGCTATGATTGATTTCAGAAGGGCGGAGTCGAACTCACCATTGCGCACCTTCTCAACCTCGGCAAGCAACAAATCTCGTACCTCTTCAAGCGATTGTCCCTGCTTTGGCTCACCCTCCAAAATAACCACTCCTGCATCTGCAAGATATTGCACTCCGCCCCAAGCGTTAAGCACCTTCTGCTCCTGCAAAAGGTCAGTGTCGAGCAGACCGCAATTTCCGCCATTCGAGAGTACTGACGAGAGAAGCGTACCAACGAGCGCGCCTTCGCTCTTCGCACCCTCAATAGGCCAAGCAATAGCTACACTCTCGCTCTCCAAGCCATAGACCTCCTCTTCGTAAACCTTTGCAAGAGGTTGTGGCTTATACTCCTCGACCTTCGGGAGTTTGCGGTTTGGTTTGAGTTTTCCGAAGTACTTGTCAATAATCACAATAGCCTCGTCTGGGTTGAAATCGCCCGCCATACATATCGCCATATTGTTTGGCACATAGTAGGTCTTGTAGTAGTTCTTGATATTTGTGATTGACGGATTTTTCAGATGCTCCTGCTTGCCGATAGTGGTTTGTGTGCCGTATGGGTGGTTGGGGAATGCTAATGCGAAAATTTTATCCGACACCTTCCAGCTATCCCTTGTAAGTCCCATGTTGTACTCCTCGTAAACAGTTTCGAGCTCGGTGTGAAAACCACGAATTACAGCATTCTCAAATCGCTCCGCCTGAATTTTTGCCCAATTCTCAATCTGATTTGACGGAATATCCTCGATATAGTTCGTTTCGTCATACGAGGTCCAAGCATTTGTGCCGTCAGCGCCGATAGCCTGCATCAACTTATCGTACTCGTTCGGGATGGCGTACTTCGAAGCCTCCTGCGATACGCTGTCAATCTTTGCATATATCGCCTTGCGCTCCGCCTCGTCAGTGGTTGCACGATAGACCTCGAACAGACGCTCAATTTCATCGAGCAGAGGCTTCTCGGCTTCGTAGTTCTGTGTGCCGAACTTATCTGTTCCTTTGAACATCAAATGTTCGAAGTAGTGCGCCAAACCGGTAGTCTCGGCAGGGTCATTCTTCGAGCCTACGCGCACGGCAATCATCGTCTGCAAACGCGGTTGCTCCTTGTTTACCGACATATATACTTTCAATCCGTTTCGAAGGGTGTATATGCGTGTAGCAGTAGCATCTCCCTCGACGCTCTCGTAGCGATAACCGCACGAAACGGCAACCATCGCTACCAAAATCATTAACCAACCAAATCTTTTCATAATTAAGAATTGAGAATTAAGAATTGAGAATTACCAAGTTGTGTTCTCGTCTAAAAGGCATTTTTGAATACATCAATGCAAATCTCCACCGTAAGCCACAGCGACAGTGCGAGTTTTATGCCCGTACCGACAAAGAATGAGAGGAACGAGCCAAAGCCACTTCGTAATGCGCGTTGCTTATCGCTATTGTCAAAAATCAACTCTCCAAGCACTGCGCCCACAAATGGTCCTACAATAATACCGATAGGTCCAAAGAGGAATCCGCCCAAAACACCTGCCATTGCTCCGCGTTCGCCCGCCTTCGAGCCGCCGAACTTCTTGGTCATATACGAAGGCAACAGATAGTCGAGCACCGATACAATAAGTGTAAGAACTCCGAAAACTACAAGCCAAGCGACAGATATTTCGGAGTATGTGCAGAAGTATAGGCACAAGTAACCTGCGTAAGCAAGTGCCACGCCCGGCAGTACGGGAACGATACAGCCCACACAACCCACCACACCGAACAATACGGCAAGTATCGACAATAAGGTGTCCATTCTACTTTACGAGTTGGTTAGTTTCGGTATCTGGGAAAATTACACTCGGCTCAAAGGTTTTTGCCTCCTCGAAATCCATCGAAGCATAGGAGATGATGATAACTATATCCCCCACATTTGCCTTGTGTGCTGCTGCGCCATTCAGGCAGATAACGCCACTGCCGGCCTCGCCCGGAATGGCGTATGTTTCGAGTCGCTCGCCATTGGTGACATTTACCACCTGCACCTTCTCGCCACGAATGATGTTTGCCGCCTCCATCAATGCCGAGTCAATAGTAATACTGCCTACATAATCGACATTCGCCTGCGTAACTTTTACGCGGTGAATCTTTGATTTTAAGACCTCGATAGTCATTTTATTTAAGTTTTATGTTATCTATCAATCTGATTTCGCCTGCCTGAACTGCTATGCAACCCTGCACACGCTCCGAGTCGCTCCACTCCTCGATAGTCTGCATCGAGAGCGCATCGACTGCTGCGAAATATATCACTTTCAGAAGTTCGTTCTTCTCCACCTCGGCTGTTACCCACGCAGTGAGTTCTGCAGGCGACATCTCGCCAACTTTCGACTGTGCTGCGCTCAATACCTCGTAGATATGAGGTGCTGCGGCACGATGCGCAGGTGTGAGAAGCAGGTTGCGAGATGAACGAGCCAAGCCGTCAAAGTCGCGGATAATAGGACAGTCGATAATCTCAACCTTCAAGCCGAGTTGCTTGACCATAGCGCGAATTACGGCAATCTGCTGAAAATCCTTCTCGCCGAAGTAGGCGCAAGTGGGCTTCACGATATCGAACAAACGACTTACAACTTGTGCTACGCCATTGAAGTGTCCGGGACGAGTTGCGCCCTCCATCACCTTGTCAATCTGACCGAAGTCGAACTGGCGAGTGTCAGGCTCAGGATAAATCTCCTCGACCGAAGGGAAGAGTACCAAATCCACCCCTGCATCTGCCAACATCGCTGCATCTGCCTCAGGTGTACGAGGGTAGTTTTTGAGGTCGTTCTTATCGTTGAACTGCGTTGGGTTTACGAAGACACTCGCTACCACCACATCGCACTCATTGCGTGCGCGAGCCACGAGCGAGATATGTCCTTCGTGCAGTGCGCCCATTGTAGGGACAAAACCTATCTTTTTACCTTGGCATGCCGAGAGCTCCTCGCGCAATGCCTTGACTGTTGAAACTGCTTTCATCTTTTGGTTATATACTTGTGGGCGCAAATATAGAAAAAAACTTTCAGTTTTTAATTAAAAATTAAAAGTTAAGAGTTAAAAGTTGTTTTTTAGGGGGTGGCGTAGGTATTTTGGCAATCGTAAAAGCAGTTAAAAGATTTAATGGAACAGAACGTAGTTCTGTGACAAGCCGCCCTTTTCCAAAGGGAGGTTTGGAGGGAATGTAAATATGTAAGCAGTTAAATAGTAGGCGATGTCCTACAAAAAAGAAGGTCACAGCTCAATGAACCATGACCTCGCAAATTGCAACAAGTGCAACTACTATTTAACTGCTTTTACGATTGCCTCGAATGCTTTTGGCTCGTTCATTGCCAAGTCAGCCATAACCTTGCGGTTAAGGGCGATACCCTTAGCATTGACTTTACCGATAAATTCTGAGTAGGTCATACCGTAAGCGCGAACTGCAGCGTTGATACGAGTAATCCACAACGAACGGAATGTACGCTTCTTGAGTCGGCGGTGTGCATAAGCATACTGCAAACCCTTCTCGACAGTGTTTTTCGCTACTGTCCAAACGTTTCCCCTTGAACCAAAGTTACCTTTGGCAAGCTTCAAAACCTTTTTTCTTCTTGCGCGTGATGCGACAGCATTTACTGAACGTGGCATAGTTTAAAAGTTTTTGATGAGATTAACAGCGGCACGATTCTCTCGTACTCTTTAGGGCTGTTTCACCTCGGTTAATAAAAAATGTTTAACTTTTTTGTGGTTAAGATTATTTAACCAACAACTTCAAAAGCTTAGGCTCGTCAACACTCGAAACAACGCCGGTGTGGCAGAGGTTACGCTTTTGTTTTGTAGTCTTTTTGGTCAGGATGTGACTGTGATAAGCGTGCTTACGCTTGATCTTACCTGTGCCGGTGAAAGAAAAACGCTTCTTTGCAGCGGCATTTGTTTTCATCTTTGGCATAATCGTAAAAATGTTTAATTAGTTAATAAATAGCCCGCAAAGGTAAGAAGAAAAATTAAGAATTAAAAATTAAGAATTAAAAATTGTTAAAATTTTACAGAATTAAGGGCTAATAACGGCTAATAACGGGTAGTAAGGGGGCACTGAAAGAGTTGAGAGATTTTTTTTAGGAGTTTGTAGGAGCCGGGCTGCGCCCTTAATAGGAGGCGCAATTCGTAGAATTGCTTAATAGGAGGCGTAGTCTTGCGACTACTTGATAGGATAGAATTAGGGAATTTACTGGAGCAAAATCCTATCGGCCGACTTGTCGGCATTTCCTATCATAGGCAGAGCCTATTTCCCATAAAGGAGCATTGCTCCGCCTCCCATCAAGCACCGCAGGTGCGCCTCCTACAAAAACAAACCCTCCGCAGAGTGTTTTCTGCGGAGGGTGAAGCCAATGGCTAAAAGCCCCAATAATTAAAAGACATATTCTGTAATAAAAAAGGCATAATCTTTCCAGCCATCTTTGGCTTTATAAGCATCGACCGAATCAGTCGGCACATAGATTGTTAGAGATGCATTGTTTGTTGGAAGCGCACTGCTACCAAATGTTGGCGGCGTTGTCGGTTTGCAATATACACTTGCCAGCGAGGAGCAACCAGAGAATGCATAATCTCCAATCGAAGTAACACTATTGCCGATTGTAACACTTGTCAGCGAGGTACTCCGTATGAATGCAAACTTTCCAATCGAAGTAACGCCATCAGGAATTGTAATACTTGTCAGGCTACTGCAAAAACCGAATGCTTCATTTCCAATCGAAGTAACGCTACAATTATCACTGATTGTAATACTTGTCAGCGAGGAGCAACCAGAGAATGCACTACCTCCAATCGAAGTAACGCTATTGCCGATTGTAACACTTGTCAGCGAGGTGTAACCAGAGAATGCATAATTTTTAATCTCTGTAATATCCGAAGGAATAGTAATATCGGTTAATTCGCTATCATTAAGATAGAGTTTTGCTCCGTTGCAGAGAGGATTTGCATTATAGCCAAAACTTATCTTACACCAAGCCGATAAGTCGGAAATATCTACACTTATCAGCGAGGTGCAACCAGAGAATGCACTCTCTCCAATCGAAGTAACGCCATTGCCGATTGTAGCACTTGTCAGCGAGGAGCAACCATTGAATGCGTTGCCTCCAATTTCAGTAACAGCATTTGGAATAGCAATCTTTTTGAGATTAGTACAGCCATTAAATGCCGATGTGCCGATAATTGTAAGTTGCTCTGGTAGAGTGATTTTTACAAGGCTGACACAGCCCTCGAATGCGTTATTGGCAATCTTTTCGAGAGAGGTAAAGTACTTCAACTCGGTAAATGCCAAGATTGACGAGCCCTTGAATGCTGTGCCAAGGTCGGTAACGGCTGCTGCCTCCTCGTACGACAACTCGCCATCTTCGTTCTCATCCCAATGGAGCGTACAGAGGAGTTTGGTGTTTTCATCTTGGAACTTGATAGCCTGCGTCTTGTCGGCAGGAATCTCCTCTCCACCACCTTCTTCGCCACCTTCTCCACCGCCCGGATTGTCAGGATTATCTCCGCCACCTTGGTTACCACTGCCGGGTTGTTCGGTGTTGTTGCCATTGTTGTCGTCATCAAGTCCGCCACCCGACGTACAAGCGGTGAAAATCATTCCTACCGCTGCCAATAAAAATAAAAGTTTTTTCATAATTGTTTGTTATTTAGTGTTTTGTTTTGTGTTATTTTAATGAGTTTAGGGAAGTTAGTGAGATTAGTGAATTTAGCGATATGTTATTTTCCCTAATTTCCTTAAATTCTCTAAACTCCTTAAACTTTCTTCTATTTTGCTTTTTCTAACTCGCTGACTATCAACGAAATACCCCCCCCCGAAAAATCGGGGAGGGGTATTTATATACCCTTATTGTGCAAAATTGTCCACCATTTCGCTGATATGTTACTGCAAAAGTATAAAAATTTTAGTTAAATCTAAAATCGCAGGGTGAAAAATATGCAAAACGGCACAAAACTTGCCCTAACACTCTCGAAATTCTTAAAAAACAGCAAAATGAAAAGTATCAAAGGAACACGCACTGAGCAAAATTTGTTGAAGGCTTTTGCAGGAGAGTCGCAGGCACGAAATCGTTACACTTTTTTTGCAAAGCGCGCCCGCAAAGAGGGATACGAGCAGATTGCAGCCGTATTTGACGAAACAGCGGCGCAAGAGCAGGAGCATGCCGAGGTCTTTTTCAAGCTCCTCGAAGGTGGCAAGGCAACAATATCCGAAGCGACATATCCTGCCGGAGTGATAAGTTCGACCTATGAGAATCTTCTCGCTGCCGCTGAGGGTGAGCGCGAGGAGTGGGATATTCTATATCCAACCTTTGCTACAATAGCCGAGGAGGAGGGTTTTCCGGAGGTTGCGAGTGCTTTTCGTATGGTCTCTACTGTTGAGGTAGAACACGAAAATCGTTATCTGAAGCTACTATCGCGCCTTACTGACGGTAACTTCTTCCATCGCGATAAGGAGATTTGGTGGCAGTGCCGTAATTGCGGATTTGTATGTAAGGCAAAAGATGCGCCACGCACTTGCCCCACCTGTCAGCACCCTCAATCGTACTTCGAGCCTAAAAAGGAGAATTATTAAAGAGATAGGGCTGAGCAGATTAACGCTCAGCCCTATCTCTTTGGTCTATTTCGATCGCAAAATCAATTCGTTATGCAACAACTCTCCTTCGGCAGTAATACCCTCGATTATTACGCGATAATCGGATTGACGGTCGGCAGTCCAGAAGAGCGTTGAAGCATCACCCAGCGAGTTGCTTTGCAATGAAGGCACCCATGCAATGGTTGTACGATTATCCTTCTTGCTCTTGTCGTTTGTTACCGAGTAGTCCGGAGCATAGAACTCAACAGGTGTCGCATAACCCGGAACAATAACCTCCGCCATAGAGTTTATGAGAAGCTTCTCTCGTGCGTTGATATCCCTGACGTGGAGAATAATAGCACCGGTTTCGGAGCTCATACCGGCCGCCATAGACTCAAACTTGTCGAGGTACGATACGCTTATAATCTCGCTCATAGGGTAGGTGTCAATAACGCTTATATCCATTGGAGTACCATTGACATATACTGCCGGCATCAAATCTGTTTTGTCGTCCATATCGATTTCGACTCCACCAATATTGTTCTCTTCGCTCTCCGTATTGGAGGTTGACAGATCTTTTACCGGCGAATCTGTTAGTCGTTTTGACGCAACATAGACCTCATTTCCTATGATTTCGAGTTTGCGGAAACGTTGTAGTGCATCGAAAATAGATACGAAGCGTGTCATATCGCCACTTACGGTGTTGAAGTCGTTGAGTGACGAGGAGTAGTCGTATGTCTGTACTCGCGAAGCGACAATCTCCACAGCGTCAATGTCGATAATCGGCATACCACCATCTTCGAAGTATGATTGTTTTGAGCGCATCATATACTCTTCGGTCAGCGAAGCCTTCTTCTCTTTGCGGAATATTTCGCGCGCAATAGTAGGGGAGAACGGATAGATGTAAGGATCGACCTTGATGCGCACTCTGTCGCTGCTTCCATGGCGATTTAGAGCCTGCAAGAAGTAGGTTGTTGTATCGGGCGAATCGACTCCCGTAATCAAGAATCTGCCCGTATTGGTCAATTCGTGTACTCCGAGATACTCTTTGCGATTGCGGAATATCATCACACTCGTATTTCGAGTTTTGCCAATCTTCGATTTAACGCCACCCGTAATACATTGCTCCTTCTCGATAGGTCGGGCAATAACAGGTTTTACTCCGGTAAGTATAGATTTTATGTTGTATCGCCGCCAACCATGTGTGAGCATCACGAGGTCGAGATGTTCGTTATGTATGGCATCGTTAGCCTCGAAGTAGTATTTCGGATTTTCGATATACTCTTTCAGGTCCGAATTCAATAACATGTACGAGAATATGTTGTCCGTGTTCTTATCCTCTTTGAGCAGATCGGCATCGGTTACCGATACTACAAAATCTCCTTTTGCAGGGTTACCTGCGCTATTCTTAATTGCAAAATCAAGTTGAACTCTCTCTCGTGGCGAGAAACGATTTACGCTGGAGGTGATAGTGGCCGAAGCGACCTTGCCACGAACAAAGAATAGTCGCTGAGCAACAATCTGCATGGAGTACTTATCTATGAGCGATATTTGAGCAACACCACTGCGCAGTTTGTCGAGTGGAATACGGATAGCGTGCGAAAGATCCTTTACCACATAGTTTACAATGCCTCGCGACTGTATTATTGCCACTAATTGGTCGCGTGGGTACGAGCCGGCAGTATGAACTTGCAAAAGCATCTTCTCCTCGCCATCTGGTTTGAGCTCTATGACGCAACCTGAGTATCTTGCAGCAGGAAGAGTGAATGAGCGCGATATGCCATCTTTGGTCGATAGGGTAGCGGTGTAAACCTCGCCCATTTTGGCCTTTATGGTGAATTTACCCATTCCGTCGTGTTGCGACTTGATTTTGCATATCTCCTCGCCCAATTTGTTGCGTACAACACCTTCAACATCGACAGCATGACCATCTACGCCTACGGCTTTGAATGCCACAACCTGCTCAACTCCGGCAATAAGATCTCCTCCCTCAGGCATAAACTTCGCAGAGAAATCATCTTCGAAAGATGGCAATTGTATCTTTCTGTCCAACTTTCTGTCGTTTGCGTTTACGTGGATACGAACACAGTCGGTAGCATTTTTACTCTGTCGGAACGTGAAACGGAAGATTCCGTCTTTGTCCGTCTTTGTCATGTGGTGAGTGATGCGACCATCAATCGACAACGAATACTCAACCGGATTGTTGGGTACGGGAGTAAACAGGTTGTTGGTGACTTCGGCTATTGCTACAACTTTGCCACTCTTGTCGAACTCGTATGTTATCTTCGTATGTAGAGCATCGTCAATATAGTTACCTATCTCGATTTGGCGCGAGTACAACAACTCTTTTTCGAAGTTGGTTTGCCACAAGGAGTAGGCACGCAAGGTGTATTTTCCGGCAGTAATTCGCGGAGAGATAGGTATGGCATTGTAGAATCGGCCACCCGAACCTCTAACGCGCAGACGAGTGATTACATTACCCATTGCATCAATTAGCTCGATGTAGATAAAACGAGTGTCGGTAGCGCGATTGAAGTATATCGAATTTACCAAAAAAGCACTGAAATAGATTGTATCACCAGCACTATAAAAAGGTTTATCGGTTGCAACATATAGTTTTTCTTGCATACCTCCCGCCTTGTAGTAATTGATGAAACTGCTTGTCACAAATCCGGATATATCAGCCGGAACACTATTCTCCTTCCACAACTCCTGCGCAGAGGTTGGTGTGGCTGTGATAAATGTAGCAAGCAGTATAGCAACTGCCCAATAGACTCTCTTCATATCTCTTTTTTTATTCGTTTACAATTTTCGAAGCACACTCTACTGCTTCATCTATTTCGTATCCTCGCGATGCGGCAAAGCGGATAAGTTTGGTCTTGGCATCGTAAGGCGAACTATATTTCAGCGTACGCATACGGTGGCGCATAATCTCCTCCAATCGCTCCGTCATATCTGTTTCGGCAAGCATCGGAGCAACAACCTCTTCGATAATCTCTTTCGACACCCCTTTGGTGCGCAGCGCCATCTTAATTTTGTAAGCTCCCCAACCACTTAAATTGAGTTTGTCGCGTACGAAAGCCTCAGCATAACGGCTATCATCAATAAAGCGCTCGGTTTGGAGTCGCAAAAGCACCTTTGCCGCATCTTCGTCCGATAAACCCCACCGCTTCATCAGTCGCAAGGCATCGCCTGAGGAGCGTTCTGAGCGAGCGCACTCCCGCATCAACGACTGCAACGCCTGCTCTGCGGTCTTTGTCTTTTTTGTTCGCACTACCTTCTGCTCCATACCATTCGCGGTTTTGCGTTTGCATCCTCAAAGAGTTCTGTTTGCGTGAAGCCCTTCTCGCGTAACATCGAACATACCTCCTCGCCCGCTTTCTCGTATATCTCAAACCATAACGAACCTCCTTCGCGCAACATCTTTGTTGCATTCTCTGCCGTAGCACGATAGAATCGCAAGATGTCGTCATCAGGAACAAACAACGCCGTATGTGGCTCAAAATAGACCACATTTTTCCGCATATCGACAATATCGCTCTGCGGGATATAAGGCGGATTCGACACTATTATATCAAATGTTCCGAGTGCGCTCAAATCTCCCAAGGCATCAGCCTCGACAAACTCCACTTTTACGCCCAATCGCTCGGCATTGCGCTCGGCTATATTCAGTGCTTCACGCGAAATATCAATAGCCACAACTTCCGACTCCTTGACCAACTTGGCGAGTGCTATCGCTATCGCTCCGCTACCCGTTCCGATATCGAGGATACGCGCACCTCGCCCTGCTGTTTCGGCTATGCGATATACCAATTCCTCGGTTTCGGGGCGAGGAATAAGCACTCCCTCTGCAACCTCGAACTCCATTTCGCAGAACTCTGCTTTTCCCAATACATACTGCACGGGGCGACCTTGGCGAAGTTCCTCTACTATAACTTTCAAGTCTGCAATCTCGCACTCCTCTTCATAGTGAGCAACAAGTTGCGAAAGGTTATATCCCAATCTATCGCACACCACCAAACGAGCCACACTCTCCGCCTCGCGCTCTCCATAAAGAGGTGTGGTAGCTTCTCTTATCGTGTGTATAGTATGACGAATGGTCATCTCAAAAGTTAAAAGTTAAGAGTTAACTCTGCAAGAGCAATAGCAACTACCGACTCTACCACAACTGCTGCACGCAAGACGATACAGGCATCGTGGCGACCTTTAATCTGCAATGGAGCAACCTCGCCTAACTCTCGGTTGTAGGTCATCTGCTCGCGTGAGATACTCGGTGTTGGCTTTATCGCCACACGCACCACCAAGTCATTTCCATTTGTGATGCCGCCATTTATACCTCCCTCATTATTTGTCGCAGTATGCCCTTCGCCATCTACAAAGCAGTCGTTGCGCTCCGAGCCACGAAGGCGTACCCCCTCGAAGCCACTGCCAAACTCCACACCCTTAACCGCCGGTACGGAGAACAGCAAATGGGATATAATACTCTCGGCAGAGTCGAAGAATGGCTCGCCCAAACCGACCTTTACACCTTTGGCACAACACTCCACAACTCCTCCGACCGAGTCGCCATCGGCCATTGCCGAAGCGATAATTTCTGAAAACTCAGCCTTGTTGCGTGAGCCGCCAATCTCCACGATTGAGGTCTTATATGCTACACCCTCAACCACTTTTTTAGCCACAACTCCTGCTGCAACCAGCAATACAGTCATACGCCCCGAAAATTGACCGCTACCTCGCAAATCGACCTCCGGACCATACTTTGCCCGTGCCGTAAAATCGACATGCGAAGGGCGGCTATGACTCTCAAATTGCGAATAGTCCGTAGAGCGAGTATCGCCATTTCGGAACACTATTTCGATAGTTTCGCCCGTAGTTACGCCACCATCAACGCCCGACACAATAGTCGGAATATCTTTTTCGTGGCGAGCCGTTGTTCCTTTTGCCGAGGCACGGCGGCGCGAAAGGTCCGCTTCAAAGTCCGACTCCGCAAGCGCAATGCCTGCAGGAACGCCACCGATACGCACACCTATCTCAGGCGTGTGCGATGCACCCCAAATCTCTATCTTAAACTTCGAGCCAAACGAATTGTGCCACATAACTACTCCTTAATTCTCAACGACTCCAATGCCTCGAAGAAGTCGGGATAACTCTTTGCCACGCACTCGGCACCATGAACGGTTATCTTGCCATCGGAGCGCAGTGCCGATACTGCCAACGACATCGCAATACGATGGTCGTGGTGACTATCGCCCTCAGCCGAGTGAATCTCTCCGCCACGAATATACATCGCATCGCCCTCCAAGCGCACCTCAATACCGAGTTTTTCGTACTCCTGCTTAATCGCTTCGGCACGATTTGACTCCTTGTGCTCCAAGCGGTGTGTGCCATATATCACACTCTCGCCATCTGCTGCCGCTGCCAATGCCGCCAACGCTGGGAAGAGGTCTGGACACTGCGTAGCATCGAACTCGAACGCAGTCAAGTCACGATGCTCCACCGTTATAGAGTTTGGCTCGCTCGTAACCGATGCTCCGGCACGCACCAAAGCATCACAAATAGCCACATCTGCCTGCTTCGACAACATCGATATATTAGTAAGAGTAATATCTCCTGCAATTGCTCCCGCTACAAGCAACATCGCCGCAGCACTCCAATCGCCCTCTATTGCAATATCGGTAGCCTCATACTTCTGACCACCCTCAACATAGAACTCCTTGTAGTCGTTATGTTGAATATTGACACCGAATTTCGATGCCATATCTATTGTCATATCGAGATAGGGTTTCGATACGGCATTCTCAACCAATATAGTGGTATCCTCCGTAGCCAATGGCAATGCCATCAATAAACCCGTCAAAAATTGAGAAGATACCGAGCCGTCAACCTCAATCTCGCCACCTTGGATAGGTCCGCACACCTCAATAGGCAGGCGCCCACCGCCATCGCGAACATCTACACCGAGTTTGCGTAGTGGCTCAATCATCATGTGCATAGGGCGATAGAGAATTGTACCCTCGCCATTTACTGTTATAGGGGTGTTGCAAAGCGATGCTATCGGGGTAAACATTCGTGTTGCCAAACCCGACTCGCCAACATTCAGAGTGTCGCTCTGTGGGTTTAGACCTCCTCGTACCTTCACCGTGCGCTCATCAAGGCGCTCCACCTTGGCACCGAGTGTTTCGATAACCCGAATGGCGGATAATGTATCATCGCAAAAATCGAGATTACGCAACACTGTTTCGCCCTCGGCAAGCAGTGCTGCCGCCAAAGCGCGCTGTGCGTAACTCTTTGAACATGGTGGCGTCACTACGCCCGAAAGTCGCCCTCGCGGGACAGATGTATCCATACTATATTTGCTTTACTCTTGTTCTAACTCAAATCGGTGGTTCTTCTTCAACTCAAAGTTCTTTCCAAGATATACTCGGCGCACCATCTCGTCTGCTGCCAACTCCTCGGCTGTACCCGTTTTGAGGATTTTACCCTCATAGAGTAGGTAGGTGCGGTCAGTAATTGCTAAGGTCTCGTCAACATTGTGGTCGGTGATAATTACACCGATATTCTTATTCTTCAAGGTTGCTACAATGCTCTGAATATCCTCCACAGCGATAGGGTCCACACCCGCAAACGGCTCATCAAGCAAGACAAACGAAGGGTTGATGGCGATGGCTCGCGCAATCTCGGTACGGCGGCGCTCACCTCCCGAGAGTTGGTTACCATAACTCTTACGCACCTTCTGCAAGCGGAACTCTTCGATAAGAGCCTCGGTACGCTCGCGCTGGTACTCCTTAGTGTAATTAGTCATTTCGAGCACCGAACGAATATTATCTTCAACGCTCAAATGGCGGAATACCGAAGCCTCCTGCGCAAGGTAACTTACACCCAACTGCGCACGCTTGTAGACGGGTAGTTTGGTGAGTTCATCGACTTGTCCATCGTCGTGTTCGAGGAAGATACGACCTTCGTTAGGTTTGATAAGACCTACAATCATATAGAATGAAGTTGTCTTTCCTGCTCCGTTAGGTCCGAGCAGACCGACAATCTCGCCCTGCTGAACATCTATCGACACATGATTTACCACCGTGCGTGCCTTGTATTTTTTAACCAGGTCAGTTGTGTAAAGCCTCATAAAAACAAAATTTTTATATAAAATTTCACACAAAGTTATGATTTTTTCCGAAATAATTTTTATCTTTGATTGGAAATTTGGTAAAAAAAGAGTTTTATAGTACGAAATATTATGTCGCAGGCATTGACTGACAGAAATTTACTACGAGAAAAGCTAAAAGAGTACTTCGGATTCACTTCGTTTAAGGGCAACCAAGAAGAGGTGATATTAAACTTGCTCTCCGGTCGCGATACATTTGTGCTTATGCCTACGGGCGGAGGTAAGTCTTTGTGCTACCAACTACCCGCCCTAATGATGGACGGTGTGGCAATTATCATCTCGCCACTTATTGCGTTGATGAAGAATCAGGTCGATGCCATGCGTACCTTCTCAGACAATACGGGAATTGCCCACTTTCTCAACTCCTCGTTGAGCCGTGCCGCTGTGCAGCAGGTGCGCGATGAGGTGTTGGCCGGAAAGACGAAATTGCTCTATTTTGCTCCCGAATCCCTCACTAAGGAGGACAATATCGCCTTCCTTCGCAAGATAAAGATTTCATTCTACGCCATTGATGAGGCGCACTGTATCTCGGAGTGGGGACACGATTTCCGCCCTGAGTATCGCCGTATCCGACCAATCATCAACGATATCGGTCAGGCACCGCTCATTACATTGACCGCAACGGCAACACCAAAGGTGCAGATGGATATACAAAAAAATCTCGGCATGACCGATGCCGTGGTGTTCAAGTCATCGTTCAACCGCCCGAACCTCTTTTACGAGTTGCGACCAAAGAACGATCCCGACCGAGATATTATCCGCTACATCAAGCAGAATGAGGGCAAAAGCGGTATAATCTACTGCCTGAGTCGTAAGAAAGTTGAGGAGTTGGCTGAGTTGCTTGTGGCAAACGGCATTAAGGCTCGTGCCTACCATGCAGGTATGGACGCTCAAACCCGCGCCGACAATCAAGATGCATTTTTGATGGAGGGAATTGATGTGATTGTGGCAACTATCGCGTTCGGTATGGGTATAGATAAGCCAGATGTGCGATTTGTAATCCACTACGACATACCGAAGTCGCTCGAAGGTTACTATCAGGAAACCGGTCGTGCCGGTCGTGATGGTGGAGAAGGTCACTGCCTTACCTTTTATAATTATAAGGATATACAGAAGCTCGAAAAGTTTATGCAGGGTAAGCCTGTTGCAGAGCAGGAGATTGGTAAGTTGCTCCTTCTCGAAACAGAATCTTATGCCGAGAGTGCTATATGCCGCCGTAAGACACTGCTTCACTATTTTGGAGAGGAGTACAATGAGGATAATTGCGGTGCGTGCGATAACTGTTGCAATCCGCGACCACAAGTTGATGCTACGCAGGATTTGGTTAAGGCATTGCAGGCATTACGTGCCATTGGCGATAAGTTCAAGATGGAACACCTTGTATCGTTGCTCGTAGGAAAGGTAACAGCTGCGATAAAGGGTTATGGTCACGCTAAGTTGGAGTGGTTCGGTATAGGCAAGAGCAAGGGTGAGCGTCATTGGTCGGCAGTTGTTCGTCAGGGTCTTATCATGGGCCTTATCGACAAAAATATTGAGAACTATGGACTTATCTCCATAAATGCATCGGGCGAAGCCTTTATTGCTAAGCCAACGAAGGTTATGGTGGCGCAGGACCGCGACTATGACGAGGAGGAGCGTGAGGCTATGGCATCGGTGCCAAAGGGTGGTGGTGTTGCAGATGAACAACTCTTCTCTATGTTGAAAGATTTGCGCCGTAAGGTGGCACAGAAACACGACCTTCCTCCATTTGTCATCTTCCAGGACCCTTCGTTGCAGGATATGGCGATACAGTACCCTATAACTATCGAGGAGATGCAGAATATCTCCGGCGTGGGTGTCGGCAAGGCTAATAAATTCGGCAAGGAGTTCGTGGAACTTATCAAAGCCTATGTCGAGGAGAACGATATTATCCGTCCGCAGGATATGGTCGTTAAGGCTGTGGCAAATAAGGCGGGAAACAAGATATTTATTATCCAATCTATCGACCGCCAGATGGATTTCGAGGATATTGCACGTGCCAAGAATCTCACTTTCGATGAACTCCTTACAGAGATTGAAGCTATCGTCAATTCCGGAACGAAACTCAATATCCAATACTACCTCTCAGGCTATATGGACGAGGAGAAGATTGAAGATATCTACCTCTACTTCAAAGAGGACGCAGAAAGCGACTCTCTCGACGAAGCTATCGAAGAACTCGGTGGCGAATATAGCGAAGAGGAGATCAGATTGGTGCGTATTAAGTTCCTTTGCGAAGTTGGCAATTAAAAAATCGTTCTGATTGGCTCTTTTCGAGTCGCTCTTCAATAGCCCGATTGCTCACATAGGTTTACTATGCTGCGCATCGGGCTTTTCGTTTGCCTCAAAAATAGCCTAATCATAACAATTTTTGCATTGGTACTATGCTGCGGACTCGCTTCTTCGTTTAGCACAAAATCTGCTCACTCATTTACGATTTTTCTTTTTTTTAGAGGTCTGAGCGACATATCTTGTACTGCACTTCGGATAGCGAGTTCCTCACATAGGTTTACTATGCTGCGGACTCGCTTCTTCGTTTAGTACAAAATCTGCTCACTCATTTACGATTTTTCTGTTTTTTTAGAGATTTGAGCGATATATTTTACCGTTTTGACAGTAGTTGTCAAAACGAGCCTCTACTTTTGCATCGTGAACCAATAAAAATGACGATGTTATGGCAGAGTTGATTATTTCCGTAGGAGTTGTGTTGGCTAAGATTGTAGCGATAACCTTGATATTAGCCTCGTGTGTGGCTATATATTTGGTAGAGTCCTGTAATATTAAGACGGAGGCGTAGTTATGTTTGCGATATTGGTATTTATAGCCATGTTGGCAAATGTGCTATCCACAATTTGTGGCGGTAGCGATAGTTGGAGCAGATAATAGTATGCCTATGAACTTTATAGTCGTTTTGATAGTGGCCATACCTATATTTATAGGTATAGTAGTATATTTAACAGCAAACAGTGCCAACTCTGCAGAGTGGCACTGTCCGCATGGTTACGATGATTTTGGTTGTCAGCCCTCTTGCCCTCTGCACGAACATTGTTGGGGAAAAGAGGAGTGAGAGTCGGACTTGAAACTGTTACGCCTTTTCTGCCTCCAACTTCTTGGCAATAGCGGAGAGCATATCCTTAGTCATTGATGAAATGTCCCACTTCGGTTTCCAGCCCCACTCTTCGCGAGCGCACGAGTCGTCGAGCTGATTTGGCCAGCTATTGGCAATAGCCTCCTTTACAGGGTCTATATCGTAGTCCATCTCGAACGAAGGCATGTGTTTGCGAATTTCGGCAGCGAGAATTTCGGGCGTAAAACTCATTGATGCAACATTGAACGAGTTGCGGTGCTTCAATTTAGAAGGGTCGGCCTCCATCAACTCCACAATCGAACGCAGGGCATCGGGCATATAGATCATATCCATATAGGCATCGTGTGGGACATTGCAAGTGTATCGACCCTTGCGAATGGCCTCATAGAAGATCTCTACGGCATAGTCGGTAGTGCCACCACCCGGTAATGTCTTATTTGAGATAATGCCGGGGAATCGTATGGAGCGTGTGTCAATGCCATATTTTTGATGATAGTAGTTCGACAATAACTCGCCTGTAACCTTACAGATGCCATAGATTGTGGTTGGTTGCATAATGGTATCTTGCGGTGTCATATCTTTGGGCGATGTAGGTCCGAATGCACCAATTGACGAAGGCGTAAAGACCGCACAATGGTGCTGTCGCGCCACCTCCAAGGAGTTCATCAGCGCCGTCATATTTACGCCCCAAGCCATTTGTGGATTGCGCTCACCAACGGCGGAGAGTAGTGCCACAAGGTTGAATATGGTGTCAATACTGTGACGAGCCACTGCCGATGCCATATTTGTGGGGTTAAGGGCATCGAGCACCTCGAAAGGGCCCTCATCGGCTAAACCTTTACACTCGCGCACATCGGTTGCAATGACATTTTCATTGCCATAAATGGAGCGCAGGTAAGGCACGAGTTCCGAGCCTATCTGACCACCTGCACCAACGATAAGAATCTTTTTCATACTGTCAGGTATAATTTCATTTGCCAACACAAATATAGTGAAATAATTGATAATTGACAATTAAAGGTGTTTATTTTAATTCTCAACTCTCAATTATCAACTCTCAGCTCTCAGCTCTCAGTTCTCAGCTCTTTCAGCACACCCTTTGGGTGTATAAAACAATACTTTATATAAATAGGGTGTTTGAGTCTGATAATTTTCGATATTTTTGAAGAAAATGTAGATTTTTGCAGATTTTTTGCAGAAAAATTTGCAGATTAAAAAATTTGCGCTACCTTTGCACTCGCAATACAGCAATGGTGGATTCATCTAAGGGCTAGGATACCTGCCTCTCACGCAGGACATAGGGGTTCGAATCCCCTATCCACTACAAAAGAACGAAGCAAGGAGATGTCGAAGGAATTCGACATCTTTTGTTTTTGATAATATGCCGACAAACTTGTTTGTAGGGCATAGTGGCAAAAATAAAGTTGTTGATTTATCAACTCCTTGCGAAGAGATTTTGTTCAGGCCCCTGCGGCGAGCAGAGGGGAAAGGCGTTAAGCGGAGCGAGCGTGAGCGGGTGTAGTAGCCAATCCCCACTACAAATCAAAAAAAATACCCACAAGTCTTAAACTTGTGGGTGTTTAATATCTCTAACGCATTTCTTCGGAGAGTTTGATTGCGGACTCTACAATCCTCCATAATAACGATGGGGCAGGAATGCCTTATATTATCTTATTTCAAAGGTATTCGTTTTGCTAAACCGCCCTCCGAGGTTTCGCGATAAAGGCTCGGCAGATTGTGGCCTGTTTCGTGCATTACCTCCACGACTTTGTCGAACGACACAAGATGCGAGCCGTCCGAGAGTATTGCGTAGGTGTTCGCATCGAAGGCGCGAGCCGCAGCCACGGCATTTCTCTCGATACATGGCACTTGAACCAATCCGCATACCGGATCGCAGGTAAGTCCTAAGTGGTGCTCCAAGCCCATCTCTGCAGCATACTCAATCTGTGCAGGGGTACCTCCGAAGAGTTGGCATGCAGCAGCTGCGGCCATGGCGCAAGCCACGCCAATCTCTCCTTGACAACCCACCTCTGCGCCCGAAATCGAGGAGTTTGTCTTAACTATATTTCCGAAAAGTCCTGCCGTAGCAAGTGCGCGCAAAACTCGTATTCGCAAAAAATCGCGCGAGGTGACCATGTGGTATAGTACACCCGGCAACACACCGCATGAGCCACATGTTGGCGCCGTGACTACCGTTCCTCCCGAGGCATTCTCCTCGGCTGCTGCCAAGGCGTAGGCGTAGATGCGTGCGCGCGAGCTAAGTGAGCCTGCATAGCCCTTGCTCTTTACGTAGTAGGTGCTTGCCTTACGTGCAACTTTAAGTCCTCCGGGTAATACGCCGTCATTGTTCAATCCGCGCTCTACGGTTTCGCACATAACGCTCCATATATGGTCCAAAAAGTCCCAAATCTCTTTTCCTTCACACTCCTCGACATACTCCCAATAGGTCTTGCCCTCGTTGTAGCACCACTCCTTGATATCTTGGATAGTGGTGAGGGGGTATATGCTTTTGGGTGATTCGACTGTGGTCTTTTCATTTGCCAATGAGCCTCCTCCTACGCTGAAAATGGTCCAACTATCGAACACTTCGTTGTTGAGTATCGCCTCAAACAACATTCCGTTTGGGTGGAAGTCGAGAACTATATCTGCTTTCCATACAATCTCTGTCGGAGCCAATGGCTCAAGTACGGAGAGTATGGCCGTATGTGTAAGGTGGCCTTTGCCTGTGGCCGCCAACGAGCCGTAGAGAGTTACTCTGTATGCCTCAGCACCCGAAGTGCGCTCGGCAAACTGCTCGGCGGCACGTTTTGGTCCCATTGTGTGGCTACTCGATGGCCCATTACCTACCTTGTATAACTCGCGTAAAGAATCCATATCTCTAAATCTATTTTATACTATTGTTACTCCATATTTTGATTACACCTTTCACACATATCATTTACCGTATGGGTGATATACTCCTTGAATTCGGGGGTAAGTATGCGAATATCCTTCAAAAGACCGATTACGAACCTTCCGATGCCGACATAGTTACAGACCATTGTGTCGAGTAACCAATGGTTGTTGTCTATCTGTTTCAAGTCGCGCGCAGCAAGCGGATACTCCTCAATGAGCAGATTGTGTGCCATCATTCCCAACTCAATCTGAACGCGTTTTTGCTCGAAGCCGTTAATGCGGAAGATATCTATGTAGCCTTCGTTGTGTGACTCTGCAAACTGCCAATCGTCCGGCAAAATCTCTATTGCATCAATTCGAGAGGTGTTGAAGAGTTTGTTCAATCCCGACTCAGGCTCGTAGCACCACACTTGCACATAGTTTGTTGTAAAACCGAATGGCTCTACAAGGCGGTCGCGAGCCACGCCCGTATGCGAAGATGCGTAGTTCTTCAAAATAACCTGCTTGCGCTCGGAGATAGCCTCAATCAAACGGTTGATATTGACGGCATTTTTGCCCTCTACAACGCTATCTGCCAAAGCGATGCAGTTATAGACGGCAGAGAGTTTTTTGCGCAGGTTTTGTTTCAGCATGTTGGTATTGTCCAAACCTTCAATAAGCTGATTGACGATGTAGGCCTCCTCATCTGTGAAGTGAATGAGTTGCGAGATATCTTTGAAATAGCGACTCTCCTTGCCGAGCTTGTAGATGCCACCCTCCTTGCGTTGCACAACAAAGCCCGCCTCCTTGAAGGTTTCGATGTAGCGATATATCGAGCGATATGATGTGCCGAGTCGCTCCGCCATCTCCTCTACGGTGTAGTTGTTGTTGCCCGTCATCATCTTCATCAGACGAAGTACCCGTTCAATTTTTGGCTGATCCATAACCTTCTGTTGTTTTTCAAAGTTTACACCCTCCCAACCTCCCTAAGAGGGAGAAGTAGTCGGGCTTATCGCTCGCAAAGTATGCAAAATACCTCTGCTCAAAAACAAAAGTTCCACTCGTGGGAGGGGGGATTTAGAGAGAGGGGTAATATACGGTACAAAAAAAGGAAGACTCTTTTGTCTTCCTTTTTCGTACCCCCTCAGGGGCTCGAACCCTGGACCCCAACATTAAGAGTGTCGTGCTCTACCAACTGAGCTAAAGAGGCATTACCGCGCTCGGTTTTACCCGATTGCGAGTGCAAAGATAAAGCAAAAATTCTTTTTCGCCAAACTTTTTTCAAAAAAAATCAATTTTTCTTCTCTATTTTCCGATTGTATGGGCAAATTTCCTCTATTTTTCCTCTTAATTTTCACTTTTTAATTCTTTTGTACTATCTTTGTAAAAAGATTTAGAGTTCAAAACTATGATTGAAACATTAAAATTTTACAAGAATTTTCCTAAGGAGGGTATCAATTTTATTGATATTATTCCATTTTTGCAATCAAAGAAGGCTTTTCGTGAGGTGGTTGAGGCCTTGAAGAAGGCGACTACTGCACCTAATGTGGCAGCACCTGAGGCTCGCGCATTCCTCTTTACCGCGCCACTTCTCTCCGAAGAGGGCATTGTCGAGAATATTATTCCGATGCGTAAAAGCGGCAAACTCCCATTCAACGATGGCGACTTGATAGAGGTTTGCATCGTCAAGGAGTACGGCTTCGACAAATTGTACTATCGTTTGAGCGATATCGCTGCGGGAGTTCCTGAGGGCGACACCTTCTATGTAACAATTCTTGACGATGTGTTGGCTACGGGTGGCACGGCTCTCGGTATTGCCGAGTCGCTCGAAAAACTCACTGTTCATCGCGATGGCAAACCCTATAAGGTGAAGGTTAAGGAGTTTGTTTTCCTTGTTGAGATAGAGGAGATTAACGGCAAGGAGCGCCTTGAGAAGATTGCACCGGTGACATCGTTGATGTCGATTTAACGGAGCGTGAAAAAGTGTAAAACCATGAAAAAATTAGTTCTACTTATGGGATTATTGTCGTTGTTCGGTTGTTGTAAGAAGACTCCTGCATATCCGCAGGACAGAGTTGTGGCAAAAGATGGCTCGGAGATTCTCTTTACCTTCTTCGCACATGCCTCATTTGCCATCGAACATAATGGCAAGCATATCTACATCGACCCCGTAGGCGATTTCGCATGGGAGAAGATGCCTAAGGCCGATGCGATTCTCGTAACCCACTCGCACTACGACCACTTCGACTTGGCAACTATTGAGAAGATTGCAGGCGAGAAGTGTGCCATTCTCTGCGATAAAACCTCGGCTGAGGCATTCGAGCATGACTGCACTACGATGTTGCCGGGCTGTGTTGCCGAGCCTTTTGAGGGGTTGTCGGTTAAGGCTGTTCCTGCCTATAACATCAGCGAAGGACACACCGATTTTCACCCGAAGGAGCGCGAGGATTGCGGTTATATCCTCACTTTGGGCGGTACGACAATCTATGTTGCTGGCGATACGGAGGATAATGATGATGTGGTATCATTGCAGGGCGTAGATATTGCTTTCTTGCCCGTAAATCAACCTTACACCATGACCGTTGCACAAGCCGTTCGTGCCGTTAAGGTGATTAAGCCTGCTCTATTTTATCCATATCACTACGGACAGGTGGAGGAGAAGACCGATATTGAAGCGTTGGTGAAGTCGTTGGAGGGTGTTTGCGAGGTTCGAGTATTTCCGATGGAGTAGGTTTTCTACTTATACAACTCCCAACCAAAAAGAGTGTCCAAAAATTTTTGGACACTCTCTCTGTTTTTAAACCTTTCGCTAAATTAGAAGCAGTAAGTTGCCGAAAGACCGAAGTTAAGAAGGCCGTGCGAATAGAAACCTGCGCCACCGCCATACTTAACCTTTACCTTGTCTACACCACCAGATGTATTAGGAACTTCAACCATCTCCGAATAAGGCAAGTGGAAGTAAGGACCAAATGCAGGAGTTACATCAATTGCAAGACGGATAGGAACCTTGTTAAACTTGATACCGAACTTTGCCTGACCTGCAACACCTACATACATGAAGTGCTTTGCACCACCGAGGTTTACACCGACACCGGCATCGAGGAACCACTGACCTGCCTGTGGAGTCCAATCCCAAGTGAAGCAGTTCCAGTTGTGGAGTACGGTGAAGTCTGCACCGAAACCATTTAACCAACCCAAACCGAGACGAGCCTCAACATACTTATCGCCTGCATAGAAGCACTCTGCATCTACTTGTGCTCCCGAGCCCAAACGAAGACCGACTGACCACTTCTGCGAAGCGATAGTCTGAGCGGCTTGTTTAACCGATGACTCAAACTGATTTTGAGCCGAAACAGTTGCTACGCAAAGCGCAGCAGCCAAAACGAGAAAAATCTTTTTCATACGCATTAAGTTTAAGTGTTAATAAAGTATTAAAGTATAATAAAATTACCGAAATATGCACAACATTTCTATTGCAAATTTACCTATTTTATCAGTAAATGCAAATAAATGTAAAGATTTTTTCGATATTATGGCATGTTGTTTTTGCTAATATTCTCATATTCTGACGTTTTTGTAGTATTCTAACAATACTGTTCGATGTCATCGACCGTTATCGTGGGCCCGCTGAGTACAATCAAACGCTCGATTATATTGCGTAATTCGCGAATATTTCCACTCCAATGGCGTTCAGATAGTTTTTTTACGGCTTCGACTTCAATGTTTTTGGTTGAGATACGATACTCTTTGCAGATACTCTCCAAAAAGTACTCTACAAGTATGGCAACATCGCCTTTTCGCTTGCGTAGAGGTGGAACCTTGATTAGAATTACCCCGATACGATGATAGAGGTCTTCGCGGAAATTTCCGTTACGAATCTCAGTTTCGAGATTTTTGTTTGTGGCGGCAATTACACGAACATCAACCTCTATATCGCGGTCGCTACCGACACGCGAAATTTTACGCTCTTGCAATGCTCGCAACACTTTTGCCTGAGCCGAGAGCGACATATCTCCAATCTCGTCCATGAAGAGTGTTCCGCCATCAGCCTGCTCGAATTTGCCTTTGCGTTGCTTGATGGCAGAGGTGAAGGCTCCTCGCTCATGGCCGAATAGTTCGCTCTCTATAAGTTCGGAGGGTATCGCAGCACAATTGACCTCTACGAATGGGGCGTTGGCACGATTGCTTTTGCAATGTAGCCACTTGGCAACCAACTCCTTGCCTGTGCCATTCTCGCCGGTAATCAATACGCGAGCTTCGCTCTGCGCCACCTTGTCGATAAGTCCCCGCATGTGAACAATCGCCTCCGATTCACCTATGATAGGCTCGATAGTGTTGCACTCGGCACTATTGCGTATTCGTGTCTGCTTCGAGTGGGAGTTGGTTGCCGTATTCTCTGCAGGTGGAGTAATCGCCTTGCGAATAGACTTCAGAAGGCGATTCATGTCGATGGGCTTGGTCAGAAAATCGACAGCACCGCATCGTACGGCATCAACAGCCGAGTCGATGTCGTTGTTGCGCGAGAGAACGATAAATGGTAGATGTGTCTCGGCAAGACCTTCGGGATTATCGGCAATAATGATGTCAAATCCAATATTCTCGCACATTTTGCGGGCTAATGCGACACTCTCGGCACCTTCGGTCGAAAAACCTTCAAATTCCAACCTCTCGCGCAAATTGTTGCGCACACTTTTTGATTGCTCTAAAATTAAAACTTTTGCCATTTTGCTATTCTCTAAAAAAATACTATTTTTGCATCACCAAAGGTATCTCTTTTGTTAGACATTGCATAATTCGATAACTTGCAGGGTGGTGAATATGGGAAGGCCTGAATGTGGCATTTGGCAGGACCTTTTATAATGCGATTTTGTCGCTTTGGATAACAAGAATTTTAATTTTGGTTGAAAGCGGTTTCTAAATATCCCCGTTTTTTTTAGATTTCAATTTATGAATAAGAATTACAACTATTTGCGTCGTCGATTGATGATACCCGAATATGGTCGTCATATTCAGGAGATGATAGATTCGTTACTCGAAATAGATGACAGAGAGGAGCGCACACGTCAGGCCAAGGCTGTTATAGCCGTTATGGGCAATCTGAATCCGTTGTTGCGCGATACGGCCGACTTTACTCATAAGCTTTGGGACCATCTCTTTATTATGTCGGACTTCCGACTCGATGTAGATAGCCCCTACCCACTGCCTGCGCGTGAGGATTTGGAGGTTAAGCCCGATAAGTTGGCCTACCCTCAGAGCGATATATCGCACAAACATTATGGTAAAAATATAGTGCGCGTGATAAATCGCTTGAAGTACGAAAAGCAAGAGGTTAAGGAGGCAGTATTGGGCGATGTGGTGCGTTATATGTATAGCAAAAGCTCGGAGTATAATCAGGACCACCCAACTGTCGATATGATTACAAATGATATAAATCTTTTGTCCGAAGGGGCTATAAACCTTGGAGAAGAGTGGCAAAAGAGAGTCGAAGTGGAGCATAAATCGGCCTCTTCGCGACAGAAGGGTGCAAAGCATCAGCAGCGTGCCGCGCGACAACCTCAAAAGGGTGGCCGTAAAAATGTACAACGACACAATACGCAGAAGTAACAATACGTTTAACTATTGCGTATAAGAGAGAGTTAATTCAAACGGATATTATGAAGAATTTTTGGTCAAAAATATCGATTGCAGTAGTAGTTGTGGTTGCCGTGATAGGTTGTCGCAACAACGATGTCGAGATTGCAGGTCGCTTTGTAGGGTTGAATTCAAATATGGTCTACCTCGAAAAGATGTCGGCAACGGGACAGCATATTGTCGATTCGGTGACACTCGATAATGATGGTGCATACTACTTCAAAGTGGAGAATGTCGAGGCTACACCTACGCTCTATAATGTTTTGTATAGTAGCGAGCGTATTCCGTTGCTTATTTCGCGCGGTGAGAAGATAGCGTTGAATGCGATGGGAAATGCGTTGCTAAACTACACGGTAAGTGGCTCACACGAATCGGAACTATTGCGTAAGTTCAACAAGGATTTTGTGGAGGGACAGCTCGAACTCAACAGAACAGTTCAAAATTACCATTCGGCTGACGACTCCACGCGTAAGCAGTTGGCACAACGCTACAACTCTATCTACCACACGATAAAACGTCAGCAAATATCGTTTATAATAGAGAATAAAGAGCATTTAGCCTCTGTATATGCACTCTATCAGCGATTGCCGGGAGAGCAATACTTGTCGAGTGCTGATAGTGATTTGATATACTATCGGACAGTGGCAGATGCGGTGTCAGAGAGCTATCCGACTTCGCCCTTCCTTCTCACATTGAGTAACGATATTGCCCGTATGGAGGCGCGTATTTCGTTGATTAACTCCATCGAGTCGCGCACCTATCCCGAATTGAAGGGCTCAGATATGTACGGTAACGAGATTGCACTCTCCTCGTTGGAGGGCAATGTTGTTTTGGTTGATTTCTGGTCGGCCGAAGCGGGCAACAGCAACGCTTTCAATGCCGAGTTGAAGGAGATATACGAGGAGTACGAGTCGGAGGGCTTCCGAGTTTATCAGGTGTCGGCCGATACATCTAAGGCTGCGTGGATTACTGCGGTGCAGGAGCAACGCCTGCCATGGATTTCTGTTTGCGACTTTATGGGCGAGGCTTCGCCTATGTTGCGAGCTTACAACATCAGAAAACTGCCATCGAACTTCCTTATCGACCGTAATGGCGATATTATAGGTAAGGATTTGTATAGTAGTGCATTGGAGCGAAAACTTGATGAGATATTTAAATAGAGATTACCATGCATTATTTTGTGTCGGATATACATCTTGGCTCGGGTGATGCAACCGAGCAACGCCGAGTAGAGCGACTATTTCTCGATTTCTTGACAAAAATCGAGGCCGATGCCGAGACGCTCTTTTTGGTAGGCGATATCTTTGACTTCTGGTTTGAGTACAGAGAGGTTGTGCCAAAGGGTTTTGTGCGTGTGCTTGGTCGTTTGGCAGAGTTGAGCGATAGGGGTGTGAGGGTTGTGATGCTGACGGGTAACCACGATATGTGGGTTGGCGACTATCTTACCAAGGAGTGCGGTATCGAGCTATATACCAAACCTCAAACCTTTTCTCTTGCAGGCAAAGAGCTGTTTGTGGCACATGGCGACAATATGAATATCAAGGGACAACCCGTTTTGCGATTGATGAATACAATATTTCGTTCGCAGGGGTTGCGTAAAATAGCATCGTGGCTTATTCACCCGAACTGCTTTGTGCGTTTCGGTAAGTGGTGGAGTAGCAAGTCACGCAAGTCGCATGGCGTTGACTATGGTCCGGAGGTGTTGGAGTATCTGATTGATTATGCCATTCAGTATGGCGAGAATCACAAGATAGACTACTACATATTCGGTCATCTTCACTACGCGGCAGATATCAAGAGTGCCGAGCGCATATTGTTTATGGGCGATTGGCACAGCCAACCGAGCTATATTACCCTCGACAACAACGGTGAAATAGAATTAAAATTTTATAATTAAAAAAGGAGAATTGAGAATTGGAAATTAGTTTTCCGTTCTCCGTTTTCCGCTTTCCGCTTTTTATGAAACAATACCTCGACCTACTCACTCGCATCAAGACAGAAGGCGCAGTTAAGACCGACCGTACAGGTACGGGCACAAAGTCTGTATTCGGACATCAGATGCGCTTTGACCTCTCGCAAGGATTTCCACTTCTGACCACCAAGAAGGTCTTTTTGAAGGGAATTATTCACGAACTGTTGTGGTTCCTGAATGGCGATACAAACATCAAGTATCTCGTTGATAACGGGGTACATATTTGGGATAATGACGCCTACCGCTACTACAACGAGTTGTGTGTAAAGGAGGGTGTTTTGCCTGTTACGATGGAGGAGTTCCTGCGAGCAGCGCAAGAGGGTATCGAATCACCGATTGAGGGGTATAAGTTTGGCGATTTGAATCATGTCTACGGCTATCAGTGGCGTTCGTGGCCACGACCTAATGGTGAGGCTATCGACCAGATACAGCAGGCGGTAGATTTGATAAAAAATAATCCCGACTCACGCCGTATTATCGTTTCGGCATGGAATGTTGCCGATGTTGAGAAGATGGCTCTGCCACCTTGCCATACGCTTTTCCAATTCTATGTTGCCGATGGTAAACTCTCGTGTATGCTATATCAGCGCAGTGCTGACACTTTCCTCGGCGTGCCGTTCAATATCGCTTCGTACGCCCTGCTTACGATGATGATGGCGCAGGTTTGTGGCTTGGAGGCTGGCGAGTTCGTTCACACTTTGGGCGATACGCACCTATATCTCAACCATTTGGAGCAGGTTGACGAGCAACTCTCGCGTACCCCGCGCACTTTGCCGACAATGCACCTTAACCCCGATGTAAAGTCTATTTTCGACTTCAAGTATGAGGACTTTACATTGACCGGCTACGAACCATATCCAACAATAAAGGCTCCAATGTCTTTCTAGCGGAAAACTTAAATTAGTGAGTAGAGAGTAGTTTAAAAATAATTTTGCATTCTGCATTTTGCATTTTGCA
>JAGBCX010000033.1 GCA_017937805.1 Alistipes sp.
AATTCAAAATTCAAAATTCAAAATTATTTTTCCATTTTGCATTCTGCATTTTGCATTTTGCATTCTTAATTTTCTATCTTGTCTTCTTCGATGCGCAGGTTACCCACAATAAACTGCTGGCGATCGTAGGTGTTCTTACCCATATAGAAGGTCAGCATATCCATAATCGGGTCGTCCTTGGTCAGGCGCACCTTGTCAAGGCGTATCTGCTCGCCGATAAAGCCCTCGAACTCGTCGGGCGAAATCTCTCCCAAACCTTTGAATCGGGTAATCTCGGCCGTTGCTCCGCACTTCTCAATCGCTGCCACACGCTCCTCCTCCGAGTAGCAGTAGATGGTCTCCTTCTTATTACGCACACGGAAAAGTGGCGTCTGCATAATAAACAAGTGACCACGCCTAATCAGGTCGGGGAAGAACTGCAAGAAGAAGGTCAGCAAGAGCAAGCGAATGTGCATACCATCGACATCGGCATCGGTTGCGATAACCACCTTGTTGTAGCGGAGGTTATCCATATCCTCCTCGATATTCAACGCCGCCTGCAAGTAGTTGAACTCATCGTTCTTATAGACGATGGTTTTCTTCATTCCGTAGGAGTTCAGCGGTTTTCCTCGCAACGAGAATACCGCCTGCGTCTGCGGGTTACGGCTCTTGGTGATAGAACCCGAAGCCGAATTACCCTCCGTGAGGAATATCATCGTCTGTTCTGCTAACTCGTGTTTGTCGGTACGATGTATCTTGCAGTCGCGCAAGTTCTTGTTATTCAAGAGTGCCTTCTTTGCCGTATCGCGAGCCTTCTTCTGAACGCCTGCAATCTCCTTGCGCTCCTTTTCATTCTCGACAATCTTGCGCTGAATGGCCTGTGCCGTATCGGGATTCTTGTGGAGGTAGTTGTCCAACTCCGTAGAGAGGAACTCGCCCACAAACTGACGGATTGTTGGTCCGCCGTTCCACATATCCTTCGAGCCGAGCTTAATCTTGGTCTGCGACTCGAACAACGGCTTCGACACCTTCAACGAGATAGCCGCAATAATCGATGAGCGGATATCCGAAGGGTCGTAGTCCTTATGATAAAACTCCTTCAAGGTCTTAACCACCGCCTCGCGGAATGCCGCTTGATGGGTACCACCCTGCGAGGTGTACTGACCATTCACAAACGAGAAGTAGGTTTCGCCATAGCCGTGTCCGTGAGTTATCACCACCTCGATATCCTCGCCCGAGAGGTGGATAGGCGGATAGCAAGGCTCTTCGCTCAAATTGTCGTTCACCAAATCGAGCAGTCCGTTCTTCGACACATACTGCGTACCATTCAACGAGATAACCAATCCCTTGTTCAAGTAGGTGTAGTTGCGTAAGAGCTGCTCCACGAACTCCAAGTTGTAGTTGTACTTGCCGAAGACCTCCTCGTCAACGCGGAACTTGATGAAGGTGCCGTCTTTCTCCTTGACGTTATCCTCCCACTCTTCGCCTGTCTGTATGCCCTGCGCAAAGGTTACCGAGTGTGCCTTGCCGTCACGCACCGAACGAGCCATAAATTCACTCGAAAGGTAGTTCACAGCCTTCACACCCACGCCATTCAGACCTACGGTCTTCTTGCCGTCCTCCTCGTAGTTGCTACCGGTGTTCATCACCGACACAGCAGCCGCCAACGCTCCGAGCGGAATACCACGACCGTAGTCGCGCACCGATACAACATTATCCTCGATGGTAATCTCCACACGACTACCAAATCCATTCATAAACTCGTCTATCGAGTTGTCGGTAACCTCCTTGATAAGCACATAGATACCGTCATCGGACATCGTGCCGTCACCGAGTTTTCCGATGTACATACCGGGACGCAAGCGGACATGCTCACGAGGTGTGAGCGTCTTTATCGAGTCCTCATCGTAGGTCATCGGGGTTTTTAGTAAATCTGCCATTATCTTTTAGATAAAATTGATAATTGACAATTGATAATTGACAATTAAAGGAATTTTATTTTATATCTTTATTTTTTACTCTTATTGACAACTAACTGATAATCTAAATATTACAAAACGATTTATCATTTTACCACAATTTTCAATTGTTCATTGTCAATTGTCAATTTGATTTGCGGATTTCCGCCAAAGCACTTGTCATCATCTCCTGCACCTCTTTTGCCATATCGGCTGGCTCGGTCGCTGCAACCCTCTCTGCCGAGATAGGAGGTAACACCTTAACCGTCAGGCGGTGCTTCCAATTAAACCAATAGCTCTTCGGCTTGAAGATGTTGCGTGTGCCGTCAAGCACCACAGGCAAAATCTCAACGCCTGCCTCCTTTGCCAAAGCAAATGCGCCCTGCTTGAAGCGGTGTATCTCGCCATCTTTCGAGCGAGTACCCTCAGGAAATATAGCAATCGAAGCACCGCGCGAAATCCACATCTTGCCATCGTTCACAACCTTCGCCATAGCCTCCGTAGCACGACCTCGCTGGATAGGAATATCGCCGTGTGCAATCAACAACGGACCGATGTACGGAATGCGGAATACCTCCTCCTTCGACACCCAACGGAAGTTCAACGGCAGGAAGTAGAGCGAGATGATATCCGCCATGCTCTGGTGGTTGAGCGTGATGACATACGACTTGTTAGGGTCAATGTGCTCCAAGCCCTCAACCCTCTGTTTCCAAGTTGGTGGCACCTTCCAGAAGAACATGCAAATCATCTTCGAACACCAGTGCACCGCCTTGCGAGCCTTGTCGAAGGGGTAGCAAACTGCAAGCACAATCCACGACACGATAAACCAAAAGGTCAGCTCCACGAGGATATAAAGTGCAAAAAGTAGTGTAAACATACTATTTAAGTTTTTAGTTTTTACCTTTTCCGAACTCCTGCCCTTGTCACAGCGCAACGAGAATAGGAGGCGCACCTACGGTGCTTGATAGGAAGCGCTTTGAGTTCTCAGCTCTTCGCTCTCAGTTCTCAGTTTTCCGCCTATTTTACCAATCTTTGCAAAAATACATTTTTTTCTGATTTTGCAAATTATTTCGTAGAAATAGTTATTAACAATTTTTCAGTGATAAGGCATTAGATTCGCAGGGATAGCGCAGACCATTTTGCGGTGTAAAAACAATTCTTAATTTTTAATTCTCAATTTTTAATTAAAAAACAAAGTTTTTTCTTATCTTTGCACCAAATTAGAGTTGGTATGAAATTCAAAGCCGGATATAAAGTGCGCTCGATGGCGGGCGAAAATGTGGTGATAATGCAGGGGACTGCGGGTAGCGATATGACTCGCATCATCTCGCTTAACGACTCCTCGTTGCTCCTGTGGAACGAGTTGCAGAATAAGGAGTTCGAGGTTGCCGATGTGGCAAATATCCTTGTCGAGAACTACGGCATAGACCTCGCAACTGCCGAGCGCGATGCAAAGGCTTGGGTGGAGAAATTGCAAGAGTGCGGACTGATTTAACGGAAAACGGAAAGCGGAAAGCGGAAAACGAAAAACTTTCAGCGCACCCTATTACCCCTATTACCCCTATTGCCCCTATAACCCCTATTCTCGTTTGCGCCTTGACAAGTTTAAGAGTTCAGAAAAGCATGAAAAAGATAGCGAAAATAACCCTGATGTTAGCCGTATACCTTGTGTGGGTATGCAGCAACTCTGTTATTGCGCTATCGTGCTACGCAAATCACGCAGAGCATATCCACTGCTGCGGTAAGTCATGTGACTGCCACCACGAGGGTTGCGAGAAGATGCACTTCGAGTCGCCACACGGCTGTCATCACGACCACTCGAACCGCATCGCACTTTACGATATATCGAAGGAGCAAGAGATTGATGTCGAGCCTGTTATAAGTAGTGTAGATTTGCATCTCCTCACTCCTAACTCCTCACTCCTAACTCCTATCTCCTCACTCCTAACTCCTCACTATTACGAACGAAGTGAGTCCATACCTCTATCGCCTACCCTACTTGGGTGCGGTATGCGCGCCCCTCCCGTTGTTGCGTAATTGCTGTAAGGTCAAGCCAAGTGCCTGACCACAAATCAATTATGTCATACTAACAACAACGGAAAAAATGAAAAAAATCATATTTTTATTTATAGGTATAGTGTTCGGTACGGCTCTCGTATCGGCACAAAACATCGTGGGTAAGGTGCTCGATGCGCAGGGCAAACCACTCCCAGGAGCATCGGTCTATTGGGCTGACACCTCGGTAGGAGTTGCGACCGACTTGGAGGGTAAATTTACCCTCTACCGCGTAAAAGATAACAATGCCCTTGTAGCGACATTCCTCGGCTACACAAACGACACTCTGCGCGTTGAGCCGAAGGTGCGCGAGGTGGAGTTCCGCCTCAACGAAGGTGTCACGGTAGATGCAGTAGTTGTGGAGGGAGGACTCGGCAACTATATCCGTCAAGACGGACTGCTCAAAAGCGAAAATATCTCCTTTGCGGGATTGTGCAAGATGGCTTGTTGCAACTTGGCGGAGAGTTTCGAGAACTCGGCTTCGGTAACGGTAGGTTTCAGCGATGCGATTTCGGGCGCACGACAAATCAAGATGCTCGGTTTGGCAGGAACATATACCCAAATTCTCGATGAGAATCGTACCATAATGCGTGGATTGTCAGCACCTTATGGTTTGTCCTACACACCGGGTATGTGGCTCTCGTCAATTCAGGTATCGAAGGGTATCTCCTCGGTAACGGCAGGACACGAGGCTATTACGGGACAGATAAACCTCGAACACCGCAAGCCGACAGACGAGGAGCGTTTCTTCTTAAACCTCTTCCTCGACAGCCACCTCAAACCCGAATTTAACCTCTCCTCGGCAATGCCCGTAACGAAGGATAAGCGACTCTCGACCGTTATCTTGGCGCACGGAGCGAGTGGCACAATCAACCACGACAGCAACAAAGACGGCTATCGTGACACCCCACTTGCACGCACAGGCTCTATAGCGAATCGTTGGCTCTATCAGGCGGAGAACGGAATGCAGGTGCGCTGGGGAGCTAAGTACCTCTACGACCACCGCACGGGCGGTCAGATGGGCTACGACACCAAGATGCACCGCGACTCCTACTTCAACAACGGCAAGTCGTGGCGCGAGAATTGGCACGAGCAGAACATCTACGGCTCGGAGGTTGAAAATCAGGAGGCTAACGCCTACTTCAAACTCGGAATGCCCGTAGGTGAGGCTGTGTTCGACAAGGAGAACAACGAGGAGTTGCGCTCGAATATCGCCGTAGTGGTCGATTACGACTTCTTCAACGAGAATAGTTACTTCGGAGCAGACAAGGAGTATCGTGGCAGTCAACACATGACCACCGCGAATGCGATGTATGTCCACTACTTCACACCTCGTTCATCGCTCAATAGCGGTGTAAGTGCATCATCGCGTTGGGTGAATGAGTATTTGGGCGATTGGGCACTCTCGTTCCTTCGTGGCGAGAATATGCTCACTCCCCATCGCAACGAGAGCGAGGTCGGTGCATACACCGAATACACCTTCAACCTCAAAGATAAGTTGTCGGTGGTAGCAGGCTTGAGCTACGACTACGCCTTCTACTTTAAACAGCACCTCATAACACCTCGTGCGCACATCAAGTGGAACATCACCCCAACCACCATACTTCGTGGCTCGGCTGGCTTGGGACATCGCCCTACCGATATCGTTACGGACAATATCGGCATATTGGCAACAGGCCGATTTGTAAATATCAGCAAAAAGCTTGACCGCATGGAGCATGCTCTGACGGCTGGTGGCTCGTTATCGCAGAGCATCTCAACCTTTGCTCCGAATGATATGACTATCAGTGTCGACTACTTCTACACGCGCATCTTCAATACGGTAGTAGTGGACCAAGAGGGCAACCCTTGGACTATCGACATCTACAACAACAACGGTCGTTCGCGTACCCACACGGCACAGATTGATATCACTTGGACACCAATCAAGCGTTTCGACATCTTTGCAACATTCCGCTACACCGATAGCCGTTACACCATCAAGCAGAGCCCATTCCACGACGAGACGTTTGTGGAGCGACCGCTTGTAAGCCGTTACAAGGCGTTGATTAACTTGCAGTACGCCACCAACCTGCGTAAGTGGATATTCGACCTTACAGCGCAGTTGAATGGTCCTGCCCGAATACCTACACAGACGGGAGATTTGAAGGACTCGAAGATGTCGCCAATCTATCCGATGTTGTTTGCGCAGGTATCACGCCGCATCAAGAAGTGGGAGATATATGTGGGTTGCGAGAATATCCTCAACTTCAAGCAGAAAAACCCTATAATTTCGGGTGATGCACCATACTCGACTGCCTTCAACTCCTCGTTGATTTGGGGACCGCTGATGGGTGCAAAGGCCTATATCGGAGTGAGATTTAACCTATATTAAACGGAAAACGGAAAACGGAAAGCGGAGAACTGAGAACTGAGAACTGAGAACTGAGAACTGAGAACTGAGAGCGCACCCCATAAAGCGACCAGCGGGAGCGCCCCCATAAAGGGCGGAACGCCCGCCCCTATAACCCCCAGAATGGTTGCGCCTTGACGACTTAAAGAGTTCAAACAACAATAAATAAAATAGTTATGAAAAAGATTATGATGATTTTGGCTGCGCTTGCAATGGTTGCAGGTGTAGCGACAGCAGCCCCAAAGCAGAAGGCTGAAAAGAAGATTGCAACCGTGGTATTTACCACCGACTTGGATTGCCACCACTGTGCGCAGAAGATCCGTGACAACATCTCCTATGAGAAGGGTATTAAAGATGTTCAGGTGGATGTACCGACCAAGACCGTAACCGTAAAGTTCGATGAAGCTAAAAACTCGGTAGAGTTGCTCACAAAGGCCTTCGAGAGCATCAAGGTTAAGGTTTTAAAGATAAAGAAAGTTGAGTAGTGATACTCAACTTTCTTTTTAGTGAGGAGTGAGGAGTTAGGAGTGAGGAGTTGAGAACTTACGGAATTATATACTTTAATGTTGTTGTTTATAATTCCCAAGAAAATCGTAAATGATTGAGCTATTTTTAAGGCAAACGAAAAGCCCGATGCGCAGCATAGTAAGCCTATGTGAGCAATCGGGCTATTGAAGAGCGACCCGAAAAGAGCCAATCAGAACTATTTTTTACAGCCAATCGTTGGCGTTGTAGGTCGATTTTGGTGCGTTAGGCACATTCGGGAAGTAGGTCACTCCCGTAAGCTCCTCCAATTCCGAAATCGACATCATATCGGCAGCCTCAGGCTTGTGGCCCTTTTCCATTTCGTGGCAAATTGTGAAGGCTGCGCACTGCAACTCGCTTGCCGAGCAATCCTGCACACGCTTGCCGCTACTGCCACTCTTGGTGCGCAACAAAGCGTAGTAGAACATCGTAGGACACGACACATCGCTACGACCACCAAACGAAATAGTCTTTGGCGAAGCCGATGCATCATTCTTCGAGAAAGTGTCGAAGTAGCAACCTATAACCACATACAAGGTATCGCTACAAACGAGTCCATCAACGTGGTCTTCGAGGTTGTTCCACGCTCCACCTCCCGTATTGAAGGTATCGGAGTACTGCGGAGCGATATTGGTGTAGTAGAAGACCTGCTTATTGGTTGCTGACGAACTCAAACGCTCTGCCGAGCCGAGCATATGGCCCTTATTGCAACCGCCACCGGTGCTCTTGCTGTCGTACTGAATACTGCTCGGAATCTTCGGGTCTTTGCCATAGGCATCAGTACGCGATGCACCACTCTCATAGGAGCGATGGCGCGGTGCAGCCACCCATAGTGGGCAGTGGTGCTCGGCACTATAACATACCGTATAGTTACGCGCAGAGCCATTGCGCTGTGCATTCTTCTCGCTGCCTGCGCAGAGGTGATGCGCGTAGTAAAGCGAAGTGTTGCTATCTATGCGACCATCTCTATTTGTGTCAACCATCACAGGCAACTCCGCCCAATCGTAGGCATAGGTGCTTGGATTTGTTCCCGGATTTGGATTCGGCTCGGGTTCTGGCTCGGGTTCTGGTTCAGGCTCAGGTTCAGGAGTCAAACCTCCGCCACTGCTACCACCTGCAACAATCGTAATACTTGCAATACGAGCGCACGCCGTAGAGCGAATATAGAGCGATTTTACACCCGTTGTAGTTAGCGTATACTCCTGCGCCTTACCACCACAACCAAACGACTCAAATTGTCCTGAAACAGCCGTTGTTCCGCACTCCGAACAGAGCAATATATCACCCGAATAACTCTCGGCAAAGGTCAAAGTTATGCTCTTGATATCGCCCTCGAAGGTCGGAGTGCCGATATACGCCACTTTGCCCGAATTTATCTGCATCGCATTCGAGTTGTCATAGACACAGATTGTCCAAGTTCCGAACGAGTTGGTATAACTCTTTGTATTACCATACGACTTCACCAAGATACTTTTGCACTCATCATAGGTCAAAGTCGCAGTCACAGAAGTCTGCTTACTGTACTCAAAGGCTTGCATCGGAGTGATAGTGTTGCGCTCCACCTTGACGGTATTCGATGTCGATTGCTCAAACGTATTGCCCGAAGCATCTGTCGCGACAATTGTAATACCCTTCGTAAAGGTTGTTTCAGGCACAACAAACCAAAAGTTTGTAGCTGTCTCAGCCGAATCGCCAAGCGTGACACCCTCACCGCAATCGAGCGTGATAGTTGTTGTTGCATCTGCCCCCATCTCCACCGATGGAACGCCATCGAACGAGCCGACAATGGTTGCTGAGCCCGCTATCGGCTCACCATTGTTACCACGCAATACAATATTCGAAATTGTGGCATCGCCATACATCTTGATTTTAAGAAAACCTCCAACATTCTTGAATGCGAGAAATGTATCCTCAACACTCTTGGTTACAGCAACCATGGTGTTCGCTCCTATGCCAAACGAATTCGGTGCATAGCTCTGCGTTGTTGGCAGTGTACAACTTATTGCGCCCAAATCAGAGATGGTCGTATTGGCGTCAAACGGATATACGGCATAGTTTTTATCCAAGTTGTTACCTGTGCCGAGCGTGCCATCAGATACCAATTGAAATTGCCCTGAGGTATCTCCCGTCTTACCCAAAAAGCGATACTCGCAATTGAGTGTATTGCCATAGAAGGTTGTGATGCGGTCGTCTGCATGCCAATGCATATAGAGTCCCTCTTCGAGATAGGTACGGGCTTCTACATCCTCACCAAAACCTGCCGTTAGAAGCGTAGCCGATTGCTTGTCTGATGGCGTCATGTTGTCACTCTGAGTACAAGCACAAAAGAGCGACACTCCAATTAACAACACCAATGTAAAGAATCTTTTTAGCATGTTTTTATATTTTATATGTTATCTTCTACTCTCTGAAATTCTCGGAAACTGAAACACAATCGACAGCACCACCATCACACCTATCGCCATAGGATAGTAGAGATGTGGTATGATTTCGAGTGGTGAAATTCCCGCCAAGCCACTCGCCATAAGCAATTGCGCACCATAGGGCAATGCCCCCTGCGCAAAGCACGAAGCCGTATCCATAAGGCTGGCACTCTTGCGTGGCGACACACCGTATCGCTCCGACAAATCGCGAGCAATAGGGCCTACGGTAATGATGGCGATAGTGTTGTTTGCCGTGCATATATCGGTCAGCACAGTCAAACCCGCAATAGCAGCCTCAGCACCTCGCTTTCCCGAAATACGGTGAGTGATAGCACGAGTGATAAACTCAAAACCTCCACTCTGCTTTACCATATTCATCAAACCTCCTGCCATAAGGGTTATGACGATAAGTTCGCACATCGCAATCACTCCATCATCTGCCGCCTCGCAAAATGACACGCCCGACAACGAGCCACACGCCAAGCCAATCACAGCCGTAGCAACAATGCCCAACACAAGCACCACCAAGACATTCATACCGCCGATAGCACACACAAGCACAAGGAGGTATGGAATAGTTTTATACCACTCCGCTGCACTTGCCGCCTCAACTCCATCGGCACTTCCCGACAAACCGAGGAAGAGATACAAGCCGAGCGAGAGCAATGCCGCAGGCAGGACAATCAGCAGGTTGGTGCGGAACTTATCCTTCATCTTGCACCCCTGCGTCATCGTTGCAGCAATGGTGGTATCGGAGATGAACGAGAGGTTGTCGCCAAAGAATGCACCACCAACCACGATAGCAACCATCTGAGCCGTATCGGCCCCCATCTGCGCTGCCAAACCCGTAACTACGGGTGTAAGAGCCACGATTGTTCCAACCGAAGTGCCTATCGAGAGCGATACGAAGCAGGCTGCAACAAAGATACCCGCAGGCAGAAACTCCGTAGGCACAAAGCGCATCGTAAAATGCACCGTAGCATCGACTGCGCCCATAGTTTTTGCCGTAGCAGCGAAGATGCCGGCAAGGATAAATATCCAAATCATATAGAGGATATTCTTATCCGATGCACCCTCCGAGAATATGGCTACACGCTCTTGTAGCGAACGGCTGATGTTGCGAAATGCTGCCACTGCATATACTGCTGCTGCAACAAATGCCACCGAGATAGAGATGCGGTAGAAGTCGCCCGAAGCGAGCGACATCGCCAAATAGACCACCAAAAGCACCACAATCGGTGAGAGAGCCAACAAACCCTTCTTCATCTCTACTGCGCGTTGTTTACATAGTTCAAAAACTGCTCCTTGTAGTTCTCGCCAATCGGAACATAGTCATCATTCGACAAGAATACCCTGCCCTTTGTATAACCGGAGATATGGCTCAGGTTTATTATGTAGGAGCGATGCACCCTCATAAATTGCGATGACTGCAACTCACTCTCCATATTCTTCAAACGGAAGAGCGTCACCAGACTTGTTCCGTCTGTCAGATGGAGTCGCACATACTCTCCTGCACTCTCCAAATAGACGATATTCGACATCTTCACGAGGTGTGTTTTGCGGTCGGCATGCACCGACAATACCCCCTCTTCAGTACTCTCTGCCGAGCCGTCATCTTGCGGATTGTCGCCACCCAACTGCCCCTGCAACTGCAACAACTCGTACAGCGATAATGCCTTCTCCGATGCTCGCGTAATATCCTGCAAGCCAAATGGTTTGAGCAAGTAATCAATCGCCGACAATTTAAAGCCCTCAATGGCATATTCGGCATAAGCGGTTGTGAAGATGACCATACTCTTCGCATCGAGCGACTGCACAAACTCCACACCCGTCATATCGGGCATGTTTATATCTACAAATATCAAATCTGTTTCATTATTTGCAAGCCACTCCTGCGCCATCACCGCACTGGAGAATGTAGCGACAAGTTCCAAAAACGGTATCTTGCCGATATATCCCGAAATCTGACGCAATGCCAACGGCTCGTCATCAATTGCTATGCATCTCATTGCCATTCAGAGTAGGTATTTTAAGCGTTACACAATAGCTGTGGCTCGTATCTTCAATTTGCAATTCGTAGTTCGAGCCATATATCAAATCTAGACGTTTGCGAACATTATCCAAGCCGATACCCGGTTTCGTAGCACGACTCTTCTCGTTCACAAAGTTCTCGATACGACCTATAACAAATCCATTCTCGTACTCTATCTCAATATTTATGTAGGAGCCCGTTTTGTAGCTCACGCCATGTTTAAAAGCGTTCTCCACAAAGACGATAAAAATCAGTGGCGGAACATTTATACGTCCCCGCAATCGTTGCGGATATTTGAACGAGATATTCACATCATCAGTATAGCGAATACGCATCAAGTCGATGTAGTTCTTCACGAACTTTATATCCTCCTGCAGAGCAATCGAATTGCCTCCCGTATCATAGACCACATAACGCATCATATCCGAGAGCTGAATCACGGTCTGCTTGGCTGCCTCCGCATCAATATCGACCAGAGCGTGGATATTGTTCAGCGTATTCATCAGAAAATGAGGATTGATTTGGTGTTTGAGATAGTACATCTCCGCCTGAATATTCTGACGTTGCAGACGCTCCGAATCCTCATCTCGCTGCATGTTGCGATAGAAGGTGTGAATTGCATTGTTCGCTCCCACCATCAATGCCGCCGCAATCATGTTACCCCACCAAGGGAATACCGTAAGCGAGATATGCTGCGCCTCGAATGATTGTCCGATAGTACCCAACGATACAGCAAATGCAATATCGGATTGTTCGTAGAGTTCCAACATCGAAAACAGCCATACAATCAACACCGTAGTCACCAAGTAGTACACCCAATAGAGATAGTTGCGGTGCAGGAATGGAAATAGCAACAGATGATTGATAAGAAAGATAAGCAAAAATGGCATTATCTTCAGCCACGACAGCAACGACACTCCGACATTTACGGCACCATCAGACATCAAGCCTGCCGCCATAAACGGAGTGAGAAAGACCAGCACCCATATAAAGAAATAGAGCGCACTCTCTCCGATATACTGCTTACGGATATTTATCTTCTGAACTAATTTCATCTATAAACGCTATTTAAGGCAGTAGGGCTACTCACCCTAGCACCTTATTTACACTGTAGCACCGAACTATACCAACTTCGAGATATCGTAGAGGTAACGTTTGATACTGCGCTTTGGTGTCTTTTCGAACTCGTTAGGGTAGATTATAATCGAAACCAAACGCTCGTAGGCTGCAACCTGCTCGTTCAACGCTTTGAGGTTCTCGTTCATAATCTCGTTCAGCTTATCCTTGCCGATACCCTCCTTCTCGCAGAGAGCAAAATCAGGCACCACCAAACCATAGAGTTTACCCTTATTCTCCAATACGAGCGACTCCAATACAAGTGGCAAGTTATTCAACTTATCCTCAATCTGCTCAGGGTAGATATTCTGTCCCGTATCGGTCAAAATCATCGACTTGCAACGGCCCTTGATGTAGATTGTACCATCTTCATCAACAGTACCCATATCACCCGTATGCAACCAGCCATCTTCGGTCAAAGCAGCCTTCGTATCCTTCTCATTCTTGTAGTAACCCTGCATCACGCACTCGCCCTTAACGAGAATCTCACCCGGGATATTATGCTGGTCTTCGGAGTCAATCTTCACCTCCATCATGCCCTGCAAAATCTTACCGCACGAGCGAATCTTAAACTCGGTAGGGTCCACCGTAACCGAGATAAGCGGTGCGCACTCGGTCATACCGTAACCCACGATAATCGGGAAGTGGATAGACTTCAAGAATGCCTCCGTCTCCTTGTTGATAGGAGCACCGCCGATAATAAACAACTCCACATTGCCACCGAACGAGTCGAGCAACTTCTGACGAATCTTTGCACGGATAATCTCATTTACCAATGGCACCTTGATAGCCACTGACAAAGCACCCTGCTCCAACAGCGGAGTAATCTGCTTACGATAAATCTTCTCCAACACGAGAGGTACCGAAGCAATTACATTCGGACGTACGCGCTGCATGGCCTCAACCAGCACCTTTGGTGTCGGCATCTTACCGAGCAGGTTGATGTGTCCTCCGACTGCCAACGGAGTAAGGAAATCGACCGTACAACCGTAAGCGTGAGCCAATGGAAGGAATGCCAAAGTGCGGCGTCCCTTTGCAAAATAGTGCGAGCCACCGTTACGAGGCTTCAAAGTCTTGATATAGGCAACATTTGCCGTGAGGTTATTCACCGTAAGCATTACGCCCTTCGAGTATCCCGTTGTTCCCGAAGTGTAGTTCAACAGAATGAGTTGGTCGTTCGGAACATCGGCATACTTGATATCCTCGATAGAGAAGCCCTGTGGGTAGCGCTTACGATAGTTCGCAGTCATACTATCCACGCAAGCGGTCAAAACACCACCTCGGCGCTCGAACAACACATGGTAGTCGGTAAGCGAGAATACACCCTCAATCTTCGGCAGAGCATCTTCGTCAAGTCCCTCCCAATAGGAGTCGGTAAGGAACAACAGACGGCTCTCCGAGTGGTTTACAATATGTGCGATATCGTTCGAAGTGAAGGTCTGCATGATTGGCACAATTACAGCACCATAGGTCATTGTAGCGATATATACCGCACACCAACGCGGAGTATTACGACCTACCAAGGCGATTTTATCGCCACGCTTGATACCTGCCTCATCGAACAAAATATGTAGTTTGGCTATCTCCTTGGCGAAGCCATAATATGAATAACTTTCACCCGAAAAATAGTCTGTTACGGCCGACATCTCACGATGCTCGCGAAACGACTGCTCGTACATTTTAATCAAATTCTCCTGTAACATCTTAAATCTATTATTAGTTAATTGTTGGTTTGTGGGGCCTATTTAATTCCGAGTCGCTTGACATCGTAAAGGTAACGCTTAATGGAGCGTTTCGGAGTCTTCTCGAACTCGCTGATATGGATAGTAATCGACACCAATCGCTCGTAAGCTGCGACCTGCTCGTTCAAGTTTTTGAGATTCTCCTTCATTATATCCTCCAATGCTGCACGGTCGATACCCTCCTTCTCGCAGTGGTCGAAGTCTGGCACTACCAAGCCGTAGAGTTTACCCTCATTCTCCAACCCGAGCGACTCCAACACAAGCGGCATATTATTCAACTTATCCTCAATCTGCTCCGGATAGATATTCTGTCCCGTATCGGTCAAAATCATAGTCTTGCAACGACCTTTGATATATATCGTGCCATCAGGGTCCATAACACCCATATCGCCCGTATGCATCCAACCATCAGGTTCGAGTACCGCCTTGGTATCCTTCTCATTCTTGTAGTAGCCCGACATAACCATCTCGCCCTTGACCATAATCTCGCCCGGAACACGCTGTGGGTCCGAAGAGTCGATGCGAACATCGAGATACTCGCTCAAATACTTACCGCACGAGCCGAGTTTGTACTCCTCAGGTTGTGGCGTTACGCAGATAAGCGGTGCGCACTCGGTCATACCATATCCCACGATTATAGGGAAGTGGATAGACTTTAAGAAGGCCTCTGTTTCGTGATTCATAGGGGCTCCACCAACGATAAACATCTCCAAGTTACCACCGAACGATTGGAGCATCTTCTCCTTAATCTTCAAGCGCACAATCTCATTTACCAAAGGCACCTTCATAGCGATACTCAATGGTCCCTTTTCGAGCATTGGAGCAATCTGCTTGCGATAGACCTTCTCCAAAACGAGAGGTACCGAGCAGATAATTGCAGGTTGCACCTTCTGCATAGCCTCGACCAACACCTTCGGAGTCGGCATCTTGCCGAGAAGATTGATGTGTCCACCTGCTGCCAATGGTGCAAGGAAATCAAATGCGCAACCGAAAGCGTGAGCCAACGGCAGGAATGCCAACGTACGGCGTCCCTTCTGGAACCACAACTTACCGGTCGATTTATTGATTTTGTTCACTGCGTAATAGACATTTGCAGTGAGGTTATTCACCGTAAGCATCACGCCTTTAGAATAACCCGTAGTACCCGATGTATAACTCAGTACCATAAGCGCATCGTTTGGAACATCGACATACTTTATATTATCTACCGTAAAGCCATTAGGATAGCGCTTACGATAGTTCTCTGTCATTGCATTTACGAACTTGGTCAGCTTCTTACCCTCGCGCTCATACAATGCGTGATAGTCGGTAATCGAGAATACTGCCTCCACATTTGGCAAGGAGTCCTCGTCCAGCCCCTCCCAATACGAATCGGTAAGGAACAGCAGACGGCTCTCCGAGTGATTTACGATATGAGCAATATCAACAGAAGTAAAGGTCTGCATAATAGGAACTATAACTGCACCGTAGGTAATTGTAGCGATATATACCGCACACCAACGAGGCGTATTTCGTCCTACGAGCGCAATTTTATCTCCCGGTTTAATTCCAGCCTCATCAAAGAGGATATGCAACTTGGCGACCTCCTTGGCAAAACCGTAATACGAGTAGGTCTCACCCGTAAAATAGTCCGTCACGGCAGACATTTCGCGGTTATCGCGAAACGACTGCTCGTACATTTTAATTAAGTTTGCTTCTAACATAAAATATTCTTTTGGGCTATTAGCCGTTAGCCATTAGCATCTCTATTTTTATCAATCTCTTTACTAAAATACTTCCAAAGGTCAATCTTCGATTCCGTTCCATCGAGCAGTCGCCCTACATTTTTGCGGTGGGTCCACACCAACGCAATAGCAACCACAAACGAGAATATAAGAAATGAGATTGATGTATGGTCCAAACCGTGTCGGGCATATATACTACCCGAAAATATCGATACAAAGACAGGAAAGGCGCAACCCGCAACAATCGAAGCGAGCGACACATAGTGCCACAACAGAAAGACCACAAACCACACTGCAAAGCAGAGCAGTGCGATATTTGGCTGAATACCTGTCACAGCACCCAACACCGTAGCCACACCTTTACCTCCTTTGAAGCCTGCAAACACAGGAAAAATATGTCCCAAAACAGCCACAAAAACCGCCAAAATCTTCATATTGACAATCCATGCACCCGAAGGGATATTGACATCGTATTTGAGTAGGGAGAATATGCTTACAGCAACAAAGCCCTTCAAGAAATCTATCGCAAATACAGGTATCGCGGCACGAGCGCCAAGCACTCGCAACACATTAGTTGTTCCCGCATTCTTACTGCCATGCTCGCGGACATCAACGCCATAATAGCGCTTACCAATCCACACCGCACTCGGTATTGAGCCCAGCAGATATGCGATAATAAACAGAGTCACAATGCAATAATAGGTTATAACCATATTGTTTTCACGCCTGTGTTTGGGTACAAATATAGTAAAAATTTCTCAACTGCCAAAAAACGGGGCGGGAACTACCGAGAACTCCGAGCGTGGTCAAGGCGCAACATTTCTGGGGGCGCAGTCTATGACTGCTTTATAGGGGCGGGCGTTCCGCCCTTAATGGGGGCGCTCCCGTTGGTCGCTTTATGGGGTGCGCTCTCAGTTTTCAGCTCTCAGCTCTCAGTTTTCCGCTTTCCGCTTTCCGTTTTCCGTTCTCCGTTTTAATCCCACTGCGTGGGCTTTTCTTCCTTGCGGCTCGGAAAAATGCAAATAAATTTGCTTTTTTCGCTCGCTCCGCATCGTCAGTTCCGTTTTTTCATTATATTTGCACTTTGTAATATAAAAAGAGGTATCGCTATGGCAATAGATCTCAAAAAACACCTTTCCGTTCTTGCATCACCTCGTTGGTGGTGGTCTTGGTTTATGATTATTCTGGGCTGCGCCCTTTTGGCAGGAGGTTATGTCCTCTTCATCAGCCCCTACAACATCGTACCCGGTGGAGTTTATGGTGCCGGCATCGTACTGCATAACATCTTCCCGACTATCAAGGTCGGAACATTCGGCTACATGTTCGATTCGGTGCTGCTTATCATTGCCTTTATAGCTTTCGGACCGCGATTTGGTGCCAAAACCGTAGTGGCAGCACTCCTGACGCCCGGATTGATGAACATCTTTACATCGCTTGCTTTTCCACCGGAGGCTATCGAATCACTCGACCCTTCGCAGATGCTTGGCGGAGTATTGGATTTGTCCGACCATCTTATGCTTGCCACCATCGTAGGTGCCACCATACTCGGAGTCGGTGTGGGACTTGTGGTGCGCGAACAAGCGACAACCGGAGGAACGGATATCGTAGCTATGATACTCCAAAAATATTGTCACATCAGCTTCTCGCGAGGAGTACTTATAGCCGATTCGTTAGTCGTTTTGGCGGGTCTTATTGTGATTGGTTTTGGCTCGGGAGGTAGCAGAATGGACGGACTGATGCTCTCGTTCTACTCGCTCATTGCAATCTATGTATCGTCACGTATTCTCGCCTTTATGCTTGACGGTGCATCATACGACCGTATTATCTTCATTATCACATCGCATCATAACGAGGAGTTCCGTCACTACATACTTGAAGAGATGGAGCGTAGTGGCACCTACATCAAGGCAAACGGCATGTATACAAATGCCGACAAGGAGATGATTTTCCTCGTAGTGCCTCGTCACGAGCTGGTGAAGGTACAACGTGCTATCAAGGAGTATGACCCATTGGCATTTATGGTTGTAGCAAATGCCTATAACACCTATGGCGAGGGATTTAAACCTATGCCGGAGAAGCACGAATTAGAAAATATGTAATAGAATGAGTTTTACAAATTTACGACCTCTCACGGGAGAGGGTAAAAAGATATTTATCGAGACCTACGGTTGTCAAATGAACTTTGGCGACAGCGAGATTGTGGTTTCGATTATGCAGGAGGAGGGTTACTTCTACACCGAAAAGATGGAGGAGGCGGACATTATCCTGATAAACACCTGCTCTGTGCGCGATAATGCCGAGCAACGCATCTGGGGGCGACTCAACGAAATGCGCCGTCTGCGCCGTAAGAAGCCTACCCTTTTGGTTGGTGTTATCGGCTGTATGGCGGAGCGACTCAAAGAGCAACTGCTCGAAAGTGGCAAAGGTGTAGACATCGTGGCGGGTCCCGACACCTATCGCGACCTTCCGAAGTTGTGTCGCGAGGCAGAGGGCGGTGGTAAGGGTATCAACACCCTGCTCTCCACCGAAGAGACCTACGCCGACATCGCACCCGTGCGTCTTGACAAGAATGGCGTGAGTGGATTTATCTCGATTATGCGTGGTTGCAACAACTTTTGCTCCTACTGTGTGGTGCCTTACACCCGAGGTCGTGAGCGTAGCCGAGCCCACGAAACAATCGTAAATGAGGCTCGCACACTCTTCGAGAATGGCTACCGCGAGGTTACTCTGCTCGGTCAGAATGTCAATTCCTACGCCGATGGCGAGGTGAACTTCCCTAAACTTTTGGCAAAGGTTGCCGAGATATCGCCACTTTTACGAGTGCGCTTTGCAACCTCTCACCCGAAGGATTTAAGTGATGAGTTGATTGCGACAATGGCATCGTACCGCAATATCTGCAAGGCGATACACCTGCCTGCGCAGTCGGGCTCGAATGCTCAACTCGAAAAAATGAATCGCAAATATACTCGTGAGTGGTATTTGGAGCGTATGGCCGCCATAAAGAGGGCTATGCCCGATTGTGCTATCACCACCGACCTTATATCGGGCTTTTGTGGCGAAACTCTCGAAGACCACGAGGCAACACTCTCGCTTATGCGTGAGGTGGGTTATGCGTCAGCCTTTATGTTCAAGTACTCGGTACGCCCCGACACCTTCTCCGCACGCCACTTTGAAGACGATGTTCCAGAGGAGGAGAAGACTCGTCGTTTGACCGAAGTCATTGCATTGCAGAACGAGTTGTCGCTCCAAAACAACCGCAACGACATAGGCAAGACCTTCGAGGTTTTAATTGAGGGTAGTTCAAAGCGCAGCGACAAGCAACTTTGCGGTCGCACATCGCAGAATAAAATGGTCGTATTTGACCGTGTAGAGGGTTATGGCGCAGGCGACTACATTGAGGTCGAAATTACAGATTGCTCGTCAGCGACACTATTCGGCAAAGCAGTAGTAGAAGTAGAATAAGCATGATAGAGAGTATCTCGAAATATCTGCGACTTGTCAAATTCTCGCACACCATCTTCGCAATGCCCTTTGCGTTGATGTCGTTTGCGTACGCCTTGTGGAGTACCGAGGCGGAGTTCTTGTGGTGGCTCTTGTTGCAGGTGGTATTGTGTATGGTATTTGCCCGCAATGTGGCTATGGGTTTCAACCGCTGGGCGGACCGCGATATTGATGCCGAGAACCCTCGCACCGCATCACGCGAAATACCTTCGGGGCAGATTTCGCCACGCAAAGCTCTCGCCTTCGTTATTGTCAATGCGCTATTATTTATCGCCACCGCATCGACAATAAACCTTCTGACGGCAATTCTCTCGCCCGTAGCATTGGCAGTGGTGATGTTTTACAGTTACTGCAAGCGTTTCACCTCGTTGGCACACCTTGTTCTCGGTCTGTCGCTTTCGATAGCACCCGCAGGGGCATATATTGCCGTAACGGGAACTCTCACCCTTGCGCCTTGTCTGCTTTCGTTGGTCGTGCTGACTTGGACGGGAGGTTTCGATATTATCTACGCACTGCAAGATGCCGAATTTGACCGCAAACGAGGTCTGCACTCCATACCTTCGCGCTTCTCGGTGGCTACATCTTTATATATAAGTATCGCTCTGCACTGCGTAAGTGTGGTTGCGCTACTGCTCTTTGCGTGGTATTTTGCACCACAAGGTTGGCTACTTTGGACAGGCGTAGGACTATTTACTGCCATTTTAATAGCAGAGCATATCCTCGTTACACCAACACGCCAACGCTCGATAGGCATAGCCTTCGGTACCTTGAACGGCTTGGCAAGCCTAACGCTGGCAGTGTTTGTGATAGCGGAGATAATAACTAAATATTAGACGAGAGAAACGGAAAACGGAAAACGGAAAACGGAAAACGGAGAACGGAGAACTGAGAGCTGAGAACTGAGAACTGAGAACTGAGAACTGAGAGCGCACCCCATTAAGCGACCAACAGGAGCGCCCCCATAAAGGGCGGAAAGTTTTTTGGTTTTGCGGACTCCGAAGGTGGTCAAGGCGCAAGCGAATTAAGGAGTTTAAGGAGTTTAAGGAATTTAAGGAGTGCGCTGAAAGTTTTTAACTACTCACTACTCTCTACTCTCTACTCACTAAACTAAAAGTTTTCCGTTTTCCGCTTTCCGTTTTCCGTTATTTTTGCTATCTTTGTGCGATTATTGGCATACAGCAAACGAATAAACATAAAATATAGAGTATGAATATCTCTTTTAATTGGTTAAAGAACTATGTTGATACTACCCTCTCGGCTGAGGAGGTTGCAACAGTTTTGACTGACATTGGCTTGGAGGTTGAGGGCTTCGAGAAGATTGAAACTATCCGTGGCGGTTTGGCAGGTGTAGTTGTAGGTGAGGTTCTCACCTGCGAAGAGCACCCCGATTCGGACCACTTGCACATTACAACCGTTGATGTTGGCGCAGAGGCTCCATTGCAGATTGTCTGCGGTGCAGCGAACTGCCGCAAGGGCTTGAAGGTTATGTGCGCTACGGTTGGCGCAGTACTCTACCCTGACGGTGGCGAGGAGGAGTTTAAGATTAAGCGCTCAAAGATTCGTGGCGTGGAGTCGCTCGGTATGTTGTGTGCCGAGGACGAGTTGGGTATCGGCTCATCGCACGCAGGAATTATCGAATTGCCTGCTGATGCTATTGTGGGCACCCCTGCAAAGGAGTACTACAACATCACCGATGACTACCTTATCGAGATTGGTTTGACTCCAAACCGCATTGATGCAGGCTCGCATATCGGCGTAGCCCGTGACCTTGTGGCATATCTCCGCGCTCGTGGCGAGCAGGCAGAGTTGAAGTTGCCAAGCGTAGAGGCCTTCGCAGTGGATAATCACGACTTGAAGATTGATGTAGAGGTGGAGAATACTACCGCATGTCCTCACTACACAGGCGTAACAGTCAAGGGGTGTAAGATTGCCCCATCGCCGGAGTGGATGCAGAACTCGCTCCGTGCTGCGGGTATCAACCCTAAGAACAACTTGGTGGATATTACCAACTATATTCTTTTCGAGTTGGGTCAGCCACTCCACGCATTCGATGCAGAGAAGATTGAGGGTGGCAAGATCGTAGTTAAGAATTGTGCTGAGGGAACTCCTTTTGTAACCCTCGACGGCGTAGAGCGCAAACTCACTGCCGACAACTTGATGATCTGCTCGGCAGAGCGTCCAATGTGTATTGCGGGCGTATATGGTGGTTTGGACTCGGGCGTCAGCGACACCACAACCGATATCTTTATCGAGAGTGCATATTTCAACCCTGTATCGGTGCGTAAGACTGCAAAGCGTTTCGGCTTGAACACCGATTCGTCGTTCCGCTTCGAACGAGGTATAGACCCTAACTTGCAGATTTACGCTTTGAAGCGTGCTGCACTCTTGTTTAAGGAGTTGGCAGGTGGTACTATTTCGAGCGAGATTTACGACTCGAACCCTGCCGAAGTTGCTCCGTTCCGCTTCGACTTCTCGGTATCTCGTGCAAAGTCGCTTATCGGCAAGAATATCCCAACCGAAACATTCCGTACCATTGTAGAGGCGTTGGAGGTTAAAATAGAGAAGGAGGAGGGCGATGTATGGAGCGTTGCCGTACCGCCATACCGCGTTGATGTTCAGCGCGAAGCAGACCTTATCGAGGATATTTTGCGAATTTATGGTTACAACAATGTAGAGGTGTCGGAGAAGGTTAATTCGACTCTCTCGTATGTTCAGAAGCCGGATAAAACCCGTTTAACAAATCTTGTAGCCGATATGCTTACGGCTCGTGGCTACACCGAGATTATGTCTAACTCTCTCACCAAGACTGCCTACTACGAAGGTTTGAAGGCTTACCCTGTGGAGCAGTGCGTAAAGATTATGAATCCGCTTTCGGCAGATTTGGGTGTGATGCGTCAGACCTTGTTGTTCAACACAATGGAGGCTGTGCAGTTGAATGCCAACCACCGCAACGGCGACCTCAAAATCTATGAGTTCGGAAATTGCTACTTCTACAACAAAGTAGAGCCGAAGGAGGGCGAGGAGGTTGCTCCGCTTGCATCGTACTCGGAGAACTACCGATTGGCTATTGCCGTAACGGGTTTGGCAACGCCGCAGTCGTGGAACTCAAAGGCAGAACCTGCATCGTTCTACACCTTGCGTGCAACGGTTGAGTTGTTGCTCCGCCGCTTCGGCTTGGATATCTACGCTTTGCGTACCGAGTCTTTGGAGAGCGACTTGTTTGGCGATGCCGTAGAGTTGTACCTCAACAACAAGCCATTTGCACAACTCGGACAGGTAAATGCCAAGATTTGCAAGGCATTCGACCTCAAACAAGATGTATTTTTTGCTGAGATTGACTTCGACCTCTTGTTGAAGGCTACCCGCAAGCACAAGGTCGCTGCAACCGAGTTGTCGAAATATCCGGAGGTTAAGCGTGACTTGGCACTCCTCGTTGATAAGAGCGTTTCGTTCTCGCAGTTGCGTGCTACGGCTTTCGCTACCGAGAAGAAACTCTTGAAGAGTGTATCGTTGTTCGATGTTTACGAGGGCGACAAGTTGCCTGAGGGCAAGAAGTCGTATGCATTGTCGTTTATCTTGGAGGATAAAAACCAAACTCTCAACGACAAGACCATCGAGCGCACAATGTCGGCATTGCAGTCGGCATTCGAGCATAAGCACGGTGCACAGATACGATAACGACCAACAAAAAAAACGAATAAAATGAAAAAGATTCTTCTATTTGCTGTTGTAGCTTTTGCGGTCGTATCGTGCTACAAGGTAGATTACAAAGACCCTAACGCTCCAATCGAAAAGCGTGTCGAGGCTCTACTCTCGCAGATGACCATCGAAGAGAAAGTAGGACAGATGAACCAATTTTGCGGTGTTCGCCATGTCGAGAAGCGTGATAAGAAGGCGCAGGCCGACAACCAAGATGCACAGGGATACTATCCAGGCATCAATGCAGACACCCTTCGCAAATGGACACAGCAGGGTTTAATTGGCTCATATCTTCATGTTTTGGAGGCTGACGAAGCAAACGAGTTGCAGCGCTTGGCAATGTCATCACGACTCGGTATTCCGTTAATTTTCGGAATTGATGCTATCCACGGCAACTGCCTTGCACCAAACAACACAGCCTACCCTACAAGTATTGGTCAAGCATGCTCATTCGATACAGAGATGGCGTATACAATCGCTCGCCAATGTGCAAAAGAGATGCGTGCAATGAATATGCATTGGACTTTCAACCCAAATATCGATGTTGCTCGCGATGCTCGTTGGGGTCGTGTAGGCGAAACCTTTGGTGAAGATACATACCTTGTCAGCCAGATGGGATTGGCTCATATTAAGGGATATCAGGGTGATATGCAGGGCGGAGATGATGTTCTGGCTTGTATCAAGCACTGCATTGCAGATTCGCAACCCGTAAATGGAGCAAACCACGCTCCAAGCGATATTTCGGAGCGTACACTCCACGAGGTGTTCCTTCCACCTTATGAGGTCGCTATCCGCGAGGGTTTGGCAGGTTCATTGATGACCGCACACAACGAAATCAACGGCGTTCCATGCCATAAGAGCAAGTGGTTGATGCAGGATAAGATGCGTGACGAATATGGCTTCACGGGTTTTGTGGTGAGCGACTGGATGGATATCGAGCGTATTCACACTCTACATAAGGCTGCACCAAGCCGCAAGGAGGCTTATTATCAATCAATCATGGCGGGTATGGATATGCACATGCACGGCATACATTGGAACGAGGAGGTTGTCGAGTTGGTCAAGGAGGGCCGCATACCTGAGAGTCGTATCGATGAGTCTGTACGCCGTATCCTCACTGCTAAGTTCCGTCTGGGTTTGTTCGAGAACCCATATTGCGATGAAGTAGAGGGGGAGAAAGTTCGTATGTGTGAGGAGCACCGTACTACCGCCTTGGAGGCGGCTCGCAACTCTATCGTATTGTTGAAGAATGACGGTATTCTTCCACTCGATGTAAAGAAGTACAAGCGCGTACTCGTTACGGGTATCAATGCCGATGATGAGAATATTATGGGCGATTGGGCTGCTCCTCAAAAGCCAGAGAATGTAACCACCATCCTCGAAGGTTTGCGTCAAGTAGCGCCACAGACCAACTTCCTATTTGTTGACCAAGGTAATACGCCAAAGAAGATGAAGCAGGAGAATGTGGATAAGGCAGCTCGTCTGGCTCGCACCGTAGATTTGAATATCGTTGTTGCAGGCGAAACAAGCCTTCGCGCTCGCCGTGGCGGAAAGACTTGTGGCGAAAATCAAGACCGCGCAGAAATACATCTCTACGGCTTGCAGCAGGATTTGGTGAAGAAGGTATACGCAAGTGGCAAACCTACGATTCTCGTTATTGTAGCTGGTCGCCCACAAGCCGTAGTGTGGGAAGATGAGCATCTTCCTGCTATCGTTTGCGCTTGGGAGCCGGGAATGGTTGGAGGTCAAGCTGTAGCCGAAATTCTCTACGGCAAGGTCAACCCTTCTGCTAAACTCGCTATTACTATCCCTCGCACATCAGGTCAGGTGCAGATGTACTACAATCACAAACCATCGCACTATCGCTACAAGTTGCAAGATATTCCTAACAAGCCACTCTATCCTTTCGGATATGGTCTTTCATACTCTACATACGAGTATTCAGACCTCCAACTCTCGAAGAGTGAAATTGCCGCTAACGAGAATATCGAGGCAAGCGTTACTATAAAGAATACGGGTGCGCGCGATGGTGTAGAGATTGCACAGCTCTACATCCGCGACTGCTATTCGGATGTAACACGCCCTGTCAAAGAGTTGAAAGGTTTTGAGCGTGTAGCATTAAAAGCAGGAGAGAGCAAGCGCATCTCGTTCACGCTTACCCCTGAGCATCTACGCTACTACAATATCGAAATGGAGCGCGTTGTAGAGCCAGGAACATTCAAAGTAATGGTTGGTCCGTCATCACAAGACAAAGATTTACTAACCGCCGAGTTCGAGGTTAAGTAACAAAGAGAGAGCAGTCATTTGATTGCTCTCTCTTTTGGCTTCTAGTACCATTAACCCAAAAAAATCGTAAACGATTGTGGGAATTTTGTGCCAAGCAAAAAACCGAGAGCGCAGCATAGTAAGCCTATGTGAGCATCTCGGTTATTGCAGATTGGTGTAAAATTCACCAATCAGAACGATTTTACCCCTTCATACAACCTGTTACTTTTATTACCTCTCCGCTGATATATGAGGACATATCGCTTGCGAGAAAGAGTGCCACATTGGCGATTTCATCAACTGTACCCATGCGACCAAGCGACACAGACGAGATTATTGCCTGCTTGGTAGCATCGTTCAATTTATCGGTCATATCGGTTTCGATAAAGCCGGGGGCGATAGCGTTGCAACGGATACCTCGCGCGCCCATCTCCTTTGCCATAGACATCGTAAGTCCGATAAGTCCCGCCTTCGAAGCAGCGTAGTTGCACTGTCCCGCATTTCCGTTGGTGCCAACTACCGATGACATATTTATAATAGAGCCTGCACGCTTGCGAGCCATAGCAGGAGTTACGGCATGAGTGAAGTTAAATGCCGATTTGAGATTGGTATCAATAATCGAATCCCACTGCTCCTCGCTCATACGCAACATAAGACCATCTTTGGTCTGCCCTGCATTATTCACAAGAATATCTATCTGACCGAACTCGGCAACAACCTTCTCGACCACTTCGTGAGCACCTGCAAAGTCGGCTGCATTCGATGCAAAGCCTACGGCACGAACGCCCAACGCCTCAATTTCGGCAACGAGTGACTCGGCAGCCGCCACTGACGAGAGATATGTAAAAGCGATATTTGCGCCATGTTCGGCAAATTTGAGAGCAATGGCACGACCTATGCCACGAGTAGCTCCTGTAACAAGCGCAACCTTTCCTTCGAGTAGTTTCATACTATAATTTGTTTATAAGTTTCGGACAAAGATAGTATTTTTATTTGAAAATACTTGTAATTTCGCAAAGCGAAAATGCTTGAATTGAGAACAACAACAAAAATTATATAGAAAATTATGAAGTTAGACACACAGATTTTCGACCTTATCTCCGAGGAGCGTGCCCGCCAGATGCGCGGTATCGAACTTATCGCTTCGGAGAACTTTGTGAGCGAACAGGTAATGAACGCCATGGGTTCGGTTTTGACAAACAAATATGCCGAGGGCTACCCTGCGGCTCGCTACTATGGCGGTTGCGAGGTTGTGGACAAGGTGGAGAGCCTTGCCATCGAGCGACTTTGCAAGATTTATGGTGCCGAGTATGCCAACGTACAGCCACACTCTGGCGCACAGGCTAATATGGCGGTATTCTTCGCAGTGTTGAAGCCTGGCGATACATTCCTCGGTTTAAACCTTTCGCACGGAGGTCATCTCTCTCACGGCTCGGCGGTAAATATGTCGGGTATGTATTTCAACGCTATCGACTACTCGGTACGCGAAGAGGACGGTCGCGTAGACTACGAGGAGATGGAGCGCAAGGCTATGGAGCATAAGCCAAAACTTATCGTGGGTGGTGCTTCGGCCTATTCGCGTGAGTGGGACTACAAGCGTATGCGCGAGATTGCAGATAAGGTTGGTGCCTTGTTGATGATTGATATGGCTCACACCGCAGGTCTTATCGCAGCAGGTTTGCTCGAAAACCCTGTAAAGTATGCACACATCGTAACTTCGACCACCCACAAGACTTTGCGTGGTCCTCGTGGCGGTATTATCTTGCTCGGCAAGGATTTCGACAATCCGTGGGGCTTGACCACTCCGAAAGGTGTCGTTAAGAAGATGTCGCAGATTCTCAACTCTGCCGTATTCCCGGGTATTCAGGGTGGACCACTCGAGCATGTTATCGCAGCAAAGGCTGTCGCTTTCGGTGAGGCTTTGACTCCTGAGTATAAGGAGTATCAGCAGCAGGTTATTCGCAATGCGCAGGCGTTGTCGGCAGCTTTGACGGCTCGTGGCTATAAGATTATTTCGGGCGGAACGGACAACCACCTTATGCTCGTGGATTTGCGTACTAAGTTCCCTGAATTGACGGGTAAAGTTGCCGAGAAGGCTCTCGTAGCGGCAGATATCACCGCAAACAAGAATATGGTGCCATTCGACACTCGCTCGGCATTCCAGACTTCGGGCTTGCGCTTCGGTACTCCTGCCATCACCACTCGTGGTTTGAAGGAGGACAAGATGGAGTATATCGCAGAGTTGATTGACCGCGTATTGTCTGACGCTGAGAATGAGGAGAATATCGCAGCTGTTCGCAAGGACGTAAACGCCTTGATGGAGCAGTATCCTCTCTTTGCGTGGTAGTCTATCTGCGCCACCATCTTCGGTGGGCAAGTTCATATCTATCAAGGGCGGCGGACATCAGTTCACGCCCTTTTTCTGTAATCTCCTTCGCCAAGGCGTAATCCGAGATATCGCCGTATGCATCGAACGGCATCTGCACCAAAATATCGGGCTTGCACAACTCAATCATAAGACGCGAATTGTGCTGATTCATAATCGAAAATGTGCGGTCTATAAGTCCGTAGTAACTGCTATCCCAATCGAGTTCGGGCAAGTTATCGATATTATTTTCACGGAAAGCTCGCACCTCCTTCATCGCCTCCCAACCCATTGCTCCGAGAGCCTTCAACTTGTCGAACATCGACACCTCGGCATTGCCATTTATCGTGGTCGCCAACGCCTTAACCTCCTCGCGCTTGGCAACCTGCAACTTCTCGTAGTCGGAGGTCTTTTGCTCGACATCGGCAACGGTCGCACGAATTGCCTCAACATCAAAATAGTTCAAGTCGAAACCGACCAAAATATCGCCCTTTGTGCGCTGTACACGATTGAGTGGCAGACAATTAGATGAATGTCCGTCAATCAACACCGTATTACCGTTTTGCACCGGCTTAAACAACGAAGGAATAGACATCGAAGCGCGAATTGCCGAGAACAAATCGCCCTTATCGAAGACCACCTCCTCGCCCGTATAGAGGTCGGTTGCAACGGCAGAGAATGGCATCGGCATCTCCTCGATTTTGACATCGGGAACGACCTGCTTCATCGCCTCGATAATCTTCTCGCCCTTGACGATATGGTTCATCGAAAAGGAGAGGTCCATCAACGAAAAGACCTTCCATGTATCGAGCGAAAAGAGCCACTCCTTGAACTCGGCAAGGTGTCCTGCGGCATAGACACCGCCCACCAATGCACCTATCGAGGTGCCTGCAACAGCGGTTACCTCATAGCCTCGCTCCTGCAAAACCTCCAATGCTCCAATATATGCAAATCCTCGTGGTCCGCCACTCGACAGGGCAAGTGCCACTCGCTTTTTCTTATGCTGTGCCATAGTTTTTATGTTGCTTTTAGCCATTGGCTCTTTATTGAGAATTGAGAATTAAGAATTATTTTCATCTCCTCACTCCTCACTCCTCACTAATTGCATTATCTTTTACAAAGATAACGATTATTTGGAATTATTTCACTATCTTTGTGCGATTATAGGCAAAAACGAAACAAAAATAATACAATATGGCAGACGAAAAGATTATTTTCTCGATGGTAGGTGTCAGCAAGACCTTTCAGAATCAGAAGAAGGTCTTGAATAATATCTACTTATCGTTTTTCTATGGCGCAAAAATCGGTATTATCGGTTTGAACGGCTCGGGTAAATCTACCCTGATGAAGATTATTGCGGGTATCGACAAGAATTTTCAGGGCGAGGTGGTATTCTCACCGGGTTACACCGTAGGTTACTTGGAGCAGGAGCCTCTGCTCGACAACAACAAGACCGTAAAGGAGGTTGTCGAGGAGGGTTGCGCCGAGACTGTGGCATTGCTCAAAGAGTACGAGGATATCAATATGAAACTCTGCGAGCCGATGGACGATGACGAGATGAATCGTCTTATCGAGCGTCAGGGCGAACTCTACGAGAAGATTGACCATGTGAACGGCTGGGAGTTGGATAGCGTATTGGAGCGTGCGATGGACGCACTCCGTTGTCCTGCACCCGATGAGAATGTAGCGCACCTTTCGGGAGGTGAGCGCCGCCGTGTGGCGTTGTGTCGTCTGCTGTTGCAGCAGCCCGATGTATTGTTGCTCGATGAGCCTACCAACCACCTTGATGCCGAATCTATCGACTGGTTGGAGCAGCACTTGCAGCAGTATAAGGGTACGGTAATCGCCGTAACTCACGACCGTTACTTCCTGGACAATGTAGCGGGTTGGATTCTCGAACTCGACCGTGGCGAGGGTATACCTTGGAAGGGCAACTACTCTGGTTGGCTCGACCAGAAGACCAAGCGTATGGCTATGGAGGAGAAGCAGGAGTCGAAGCGCCGCAAGACCTTGGAGCGCGAGTTGGAGTGGGTGAACATGAACCCATCGGGCCGCCGTGCAAAAAGTAAGGCTCGTCTGTCGGCTTACGACAAGATGCTCAACGAGGATACAAAGCAGAAGGAGGAGAAGCTCGAAATCTACATTCCGAACGGACCACGTTTGGGCGATGTTGTTATCGAGGCGCACGGTGTATCGAAGGCGTTTGGCGACCGCGTACTATACGAGGGATTGGACTTCAAGTTGCCACCGGCAGGTATCGTGGGTGTAATTGGTCCTAACGGAACGGGTAAGACCACTCTGTTCCGTATGATTATGGGCTTGGAGGAGCCTACAAGCGGAACTTTCACCGTAGGTCAGACCGTAAAACTCGCCTATGTGGACCAGCAGCACAAGTCGATTGACCCCGAGAAGACCGTCTACGAGGTTATATCACAAAATAGCGAGTGGGTGCAACTCGGAAACCGCCAGGTGCCGGCTCGTGCCTATGTGGCACGCTTCAACTTTACGGGTGCAGACCAGGAGAAGAAGTGTGGCGTATTGCCGGGTGGTGAGCGTAACCGCTTGCACCTCGCTCTTGCATTAAAGGAGGA
>JAGBCX010000034.1 GCA_017937805.1 Alistipes sp.
GAGTATGAGGGCACTCTCGGTATCAGCACAAACGCCTCCGGCACTACAACTTATTATAATGTTACAATCAATGGTGCAACTGCTGTTGGTTCAGTACAATACCCAACCGAAGAGATTAAAACTCAACTTTCAGCGTTGGACGGCAAACTTGTTAAAGTTACAGGCTACTTGATTGGCGTTTCATCAAGCAAGTATGCAAACACTATGGCTGTTTCAGTTGTGGAGAGCGAGAACGCAGCACCCGAGGCTTCCGTAGTCAATATTGCAGACATCACAGCAGCAGGTCTGTATAAAGTAAATAACGCTTGGGCAGTTGCAACTTATGCAAATGGCGCTCTCTTGACCGATGCAAGCGGTGCTTACATCTTGGCTTTCAAGCCTTCGGAGACTATTGCCGTAGGTGAGGTCGTCGATATCGAGGGTAATGTATCTGCTTATGGAGGACTCTTGCAGTTCGGACAAGGCGCAACCGTAACAAAGACCGGCACTACTACCGTAACTCACCCTACCGCTGAGGTTATGGACGGTGCAGCTCTCGATGCTTATCTCTCGGCTCCGGTTGTAAAGTATGTTGAGTATGAGGGTGTGCTTGCTAGTGGTAGCTACCACAATGTCACTGTTGAAGGTGCAGTAACCGCTATCGGTTCAGTACAATATCCTACCGCAGATCTCAAAGCTCAGCTTACTGAGTTGAACGGTAAGAAGATTAAGGTTACAGGCTACTTGATTGGCGTTTCGTCAAACAAGTACACCAACACAATGGCTGTTTCGGTTGCTGAGGTTACTGAGGTTGCCGATAGTAATCCTAACGATACCGAGAATTTCACGCCTGGCGATGAGCAGAATCCTGGTTGGAATTAACCTATATTTATACATATAGTAGAGAAAGTCGCAGGGGCAAAACCTCTGCGACTTTTATGTTAGGCGTTCGGCTACCAAAGTATCGTGCAAAAAGAACTCATCAGAACGATTTTGTTTTTTTGAAAAATAGTTGTACCTTTGCACCCGCATATCAACCTCTTATACTGGGCAGTTGAGCAGGAGGCTTCGAAAATTGGGGTGTAAAAACCGGAATCGAGAAGTCGGGATTAGACGGCAGTGTCCGACTATGGTAGCGAGATTGCAGCGATAATGTTGAATGGAAACTATTTAAATTTTTGTTGCAACAATGAACAAGGATTCATTAATTAGACTCGTGAACGAGCAGATGTGGGCAAAGACTGATGCCGACATTCCTCAGTTCAGCGCAGGTGACACAATCACCGTAACTTATCGTATCATCGAGGGAAGCAAGGAGCGTTTGCAGAGCTTCCGTGGTGTAGTTATCCAGATTAAGGGTACAGGCAAGACCAAGATGTTCACTATCCGTAAGGTTTCGAACGGCGTGGGCGTTGAGCGTATCTTCCCTCTCTACTCACCACACATCGACAAGATCGAGGTTAACAAGTATGGTGTTGTTCGCCGTGCACGTATCTACTACTTCCGTGAGCTTACCGGTAAGAAGGCTCGCATCAAGGAGCGTCGTATGGCTGCTCCAAAGGCAGAGTAGTAGCGCTACGACTACAACAAACTCGAGTTGTCCCTTCGTGGGGCAACTTTTTTTTATTTTTATGGGTAATAAAATATTGCGATTTGCTCTTTGGTAAATAATAGGTTGCTGTTGCTACATGATTATGCGACTACGATACAGTTTGTAGATATGCATCACCTTATCTACATAAGCCACGGTCTCGGCACTGCCATAAAACGCCCCCGAAACAACAGCCTCATGCTCGGCATATTCGGGTTCCGAAAGGAGGGATAGGTAGGTCGCAACAATACTCCACTGATCGGGATTATCTTCGTAATACACCGCCAAACGGCGCGCATCTGCTATTCGGGAGTAGCCCGCATTGTAGCATGCAAGCACAAAGCTCAATCGCTCGAACTCCTCCACATCTCTATCAAGACGCAACATCTTGTTGTTCGACACAAGCAGTTTTGCGGCTATCTCTACCGAGATGTCGGCATCGAAGAGTTGCTCTCGCTCGTAACCCATACTCTTTGCCACCATAGGCATAATCTGCATTAGCCCCACAGCTCCGGCTTTCGACACCACATCAAAACGAAACTCCGACTCGGCACGAGCAATAGCCGATAGTAACAACCAATCTACACCATACTCCTCGCCTACATCTTGAAATATCTTATCGTAGGGGGAGATTAGGTATTGCTCCTCGACAACCTCCTCAACATGTTCCACTACCCGTTGCGAAGACCTTGTGGCGATAATCGCAATAGGAGTTGCCGCTACAACAAATAGAAGCGGTACAATGCATGAGATATAATTCTTAATTCTCAACTCTTAATTCTTAATTGATGGTGGAACTAATCGTAGAATGTCCACGAAATACCAATCTTGAACATGCCCGGATTAAGAGGATATCGAGCTATGGCGAAGTATTCGTTGTTTACTCCGCGGAAGAGATTGCAGTTCCAATGCTGATACTTCAACAATATTCGCATACGCTTCCACTTCGCCGAGATAAAGGCATCGAGATATGGATAATCTCCAACTTTTGTTTCATCTTGGTTGTAGAATACCGACAACGCAGGATTGTAGCCTTGCGCATAATAGCTGGTATTGAAACGGCCATCAACACCCACCTGCAGACGCAAAACATTGCGTTTAACCCAAAATTCGTAGTAATACGACAGGAATGTGGATACCAAAGGCAGTGGTACAACATAACGGTTGGAGGTTAGCTGCACCAATACACGGTGATTGAGATGAATACCCTTGATATTAAAGTCCTTCTGCGCGTAGATGCTTGTAACACTCACCGTTCCATCGTGCTGCGTAGGCATACAGTCCGCCCCATAGTATATCTTATTACGCAATATACTCTGCCAAAAGCCCAACTCTATACCATAATCGGGCACCAAGAACGAAACATTGAACCTTGTCTCGCCCTCTTTCTTGAAGTCATTATCCCAACGATAGTGGTTAGAGTGCCAATGGTTTTGCCAATATCCGGGCGATGTCATCGACTCCGAGAACGAACCCGACAGAGTGAGAGGTTTCTTCTTGATATAGGCACTCAACGAAGCCCTTGCACTAAGTTCGTAATCACCACCACGATAACCCGAAGGATAGACCTTGAAGTTTGCTCCCCAATCGGCATATTTACGCATCTTTCCCTGCACTCCGGCATAGGCAAACCACGATGTCTTTTTCGATTTGTGAAGTTTGCCCGAGAGATAGTCCTCAACGCTCGATTGAGAGTAGGTGTGAATATCAAGACCTACTCCACCATCAATGGTTCCGACCACGCCATTTCTATCCCAAGGTTGCGCCTGAACAAACAGACGATTGGTAATAATACGCTCATAGGTTGAATCGCGAGTCTTCTCCGGATTGTAGAACCAATCCTTGTAGTAGGTGTCGGTATGCGAAGTAAAGGTACCGTCCTCGTTTCGAGAGTAGCGTTCATCTTTGTATTTTGAATACTTGTCGGTATAGACCTTATCCCACGCATTATACTCAAAGGTGTGTCCCAAATATATCGCCGGCAAATCCGCCATCGAGAAGTCGCGTTCGGTCATTCGCACAAACGGAATACCTATCGACTGCTTAATGAAGAATGAGTGGTTGCGATATGCATTTTTTGCCGCAGCACCGGCCAAGCGCATCGGTACTCCGGAAGGCATCTCGAAGACCGTATCCGTAATCGCCCAATCGCCAACAACGCCTCCACTCTCCTGCTGCTCTATCTTGTTGTAAGTATATCCGGCATGCACCGAGTATCTACGGCCCGTATGAGCCACCGTACCCGAAAAATTCTTGTTCTTAATACGCGATACATCATACTCGCTTCGCGAGCCTCGCGACATAAAATTCAGCGAAACCGAAGTCGATGGATTTATATTCTGCGATGCCATAATCTCGAAATGCTCCTCGCGATAACGCTTCTGTCCCGACTCGAGATAGGTCATCCAGATATAAGGGTGCTTCATGTTGTAGAATGGAACATTCTCGGTGTTGTAGGTGTAGGCATCGTATGGTTGCGAGAAGGTAAATTCTCGCGAACGAGTGCGCTCGAAATAGTTTACCTCGGTTGATGCTTGGCCCAAACCTCCCACCGAATTACTACCAAGGCGTTTGTGGTAATGCGGATAGTCCAATCGCCACACATTCAGCGTTGTGTCGATAGGCTCCACGCGCACCGTATTGTAGTCGCGGTCGATGTGCCACTTAAAATTACGCAATGCTCGAATTGAGTCGCTGAAGAAATATGACTCCAACGGCTTGCGAGGGCGGTTTTTCTTGGTAGAGTCGGCATTTTCGCCCTGAATAAGGTTTCCGTTCTCATCTACCTGCTGTCCATCGGTGCCTTGCTGTCCCGTATCATAAGGATTGGTGCCATAGCCACCCATGCCATTCTGCCCCACACCTTGGCCTAAGCCTTGTCGTTGTCCTTGCTGTTGAGCGCGCATAAGTGCACTTGCATCGACTTGCGCATAGCCAACAGCACTAACCACCACAAATGCAACGGTCAGCACTACTTGCCATATTCTCGCCCAACTCAACGCCATTCGTTATCTTTTTTGAAATATCCAACGGATTGCCGAAACCACAATATATAGAACGATAATTAGCGGAATTGCGTATAATCGAAGCAGACAAATCAACAAGCACGATGTAATCAGGAATGCGTAACGAATCTTATTATCGGTACTACCCAATCCCCACTCGTGGAATTTGAGCGAGAACATTCTTACCGGACTAATTAACATTGCCGCAACCAATACCGAGATAAGTACCAACCACTCCAACTCCACCGTCAGCGCATATCGCTCACACAAGGCAGCCAACGAGAGGAGAAGTATTGCCGATGCAGGGGTTGGCAAACCCTCGAACTCCTCCTTCTGTGTGTCATCGACATTGAACTTTGCCAAACGCAGTGCCGACAACAATGCCACCACCAACGGAATGTAGCACAGCACCTCGCTCCAAGTGTCGTTCAAACCGAATGCCGAAGGCATCTGACCACAAATTACCGACATCGCAATTGCAGGAGCAACTCCAAACGAAACCATATCCGCCAACGAGTCGAGTTGCACACCCACGGCAGAGTACTGCTTCAAGAGGCGGGCAGCGAAGCCATCGCAAAAATCGAACACGGCAGATGCTACAACAAGAGCAAAAGCCAACTGCAAGTCGTTGTAAACCAACGAACAAACTATCGAGCCAATACCACACAGCAGATTGCAAAGTGTGATACAATTCGGTATAGTAAAGAGTTTAATCTTCATAACACGTACATTTTATCGGGCAAAGATAATAAAAAAACTTTGTTTTTTAATGCAGAATTGAGAATTAAGAATTAAGAATTGAGAACTTTTTATTAGACGAGAGTAGTCAAGGCGCAAGAGAGATAGAGGTTGTTAGGGGTTGTTAGAGGGTATTAGAGGTGCGCTGACGCTTTTCGTCATTGCGAGAGCCGTTAGGCTCGTGGCAATCTCCCACTTTTTTTGGTTTGCGAACTCCGAGAGTGGTCAAGGCGCAACGAAAATAGGGGTTATAGGGGTTATAGGGGTTATAGGGATAATAGGGAACGCTTTAAGTTTCTCACTCCTCACTCCTCACTACTCACTAAACTAAAAGTTTTCCGCTTTCCGCTTTAATCCCACTGCGTGGGCTTTTCACTGCTCCGTCTCGGCATAGTCTGCAAGCAGCCTCTGCGCTCGACTTAATCGCAGCGGTCCATTTTCCCACTCCAAGCGAAAACCGAAAAACCAAAAGTTTTCCGCTTTCCGCTTTCCATTTTCCGTTTTATTTACTATATTTGTAACATAAATTTAGAACTATTGTGTTATGAGTAGCAAAAAGGCTCTTTATTGCGTAATTATGGCTGGCGGTGTTGGTACTCGATTTTGGCCTGAGAGCCGTCAGAGCAAACCAAAACAGTTCCTCGATATCTGCGAAACAGGAAAATCTTTCCTGCGTATGACCTATGAACGTTTTGTTCATATCGTACCTGCCGAGAACTTTATCGTGGTGACAAATACCCGATATAAAGAGTTGGTTTTGGAGCATATTCCGGAGTTGAAAGAGGAGCAAATATTATGCGAGCCTATCGGTCGCAACACTGCACCTTGTATCTGCTACGCGGCATATCATCTACGCCACATAGACCCCGATGCAATGATGATTGTAACTCCGGCAGACCACCTAATTCTGAATGAGGCGGAGTTCCATACTATTATCGAGGATTCCATCGAGTTTGCCACCAACAACAACGCGTTGATGACCATTGGTCTTACCCCGTCACGCCCCGAGACAGGCTACGGATATATCCAAAAGAGCGACAACTCGAAAATCTCACGCGTAAAGTGCTTTACCGAGAAGCCTAATTTGGAATTGGCTCAGGTATTTGTGCAGTCGGGAGAATTCTTTTGGAACTCAGGTATCTTCATCTGGAAAGTGAGAGATATTATCGACGCTGTGGCAGAGCATCTTCCTGAGCACTACGCTCTCTTCGAGGGTGTTTCGCCACTGCTCGGCACACCGTCCGAGAAAGATGCTATCGCACAAGTATTCTCGGAGTGCCGCGCCATATCCATCGACTATGGTGTTATGGAGAAGGCGGATAATGTTTATGTTCGTTGTGGTGATTTCGGTTGGAGCGATGTCGGCACTTGGGGCTCGTTGTACCAACTCTCGCGCAAAGATAAGTATGCCAACGTAAAGCCATCGGAGGGGTGCTACACCTACAATACCCGTTCTTCGATTGTTTCGTTGCCAAAGGGTAAGGTGGCGGTCATCAACGGCTTGCGCGACTATATCGTGGTCGATACCGAAGATGTACTCCTTATCTGCCCTCGCGCCGAGGAGCAAAACATCAAGAAGTATATCGATGAGGTAAAGTTTAACACGGGAGA
>JAGBCX010000035.1 GCA_017937805.1 Alistipes sp.
GCCTCGGCAAAGACGGCAAGCAGCCTTTGCCCTCAGCTTAATCGCAGCGTTCCGTTTTCTCACTACAAGCGTAAAACAGAACACAAAGTTTTCCGCTTTCCGCTTTCCGTTTTCAGTTTTTTATGTATCTTTGCAGTTGTATTATGCAATAGAGCGCGGTTATGTTTTGGAATGAGATATGGGATTTTGTAAAGCGCAATATATTCGCAATTGTGCTGATAGTAACCTTGGCAGTTGCTGTGCCTTGGTCGCTGATATTTGTACTCCCGATAGCTATATTTTTTGTATTGTTGCTTGTTGTGATATGGCGAGTACGCCGTCAGCAACAAAAGATATTTGATGAGGCTCGCCGTCAGGCAGGCGAACAACACCAACAACAATCGCAACACTCGTGGTGGCGCAAAGCCAACAAGAGCGAGGGTGAGGTTACGGTGGTGAGGACCGAGCCTACCGAGCAACGAGTGAATGATGATGTCGGCGAGTATGTCGATTTCAAGGAGATAAAAGAGGAGGAAACCAAATAATGACCACCGACCTAGATGGTCGCAGAGTGGTAGAGTGCATAATGAAGATATTACGTGATTTTTTTGGAACAATTGGCCGATATGTAATGCTGATGGGAAAGGTCTTTTCTCGTCCTGAGAAGGCCGGCATATACTATCGTCGCATATTGGTGGAGATTGAGGCTCTCGGTATCAACTCCATACCGCTTGTAGCTATTATCTCGGTATTTATCGGAGCTGTTATCACATTGCAGATGGCGCTCACTTTGGAGTCGCCGTTTATTCCGAAGTATATGATTGGCTACGCTACGCGCGAAACGATGTTTTTGGAGTTCTCGTCTACGGTCATCGCCATTATTTTGGCGGGTAAGGTTGGCTCGAATATCGCTTCGGAGATTGGTACAATGCGCATCACCGAGCAGATTGATGCCCTCGAAATCATGGGCGTAAATTCGGCTTCGTACCTTATCCTGCCAAAGATTGTCGCAACGGTGTTTTCATTCCCGTTGTTGGCACTGTTCAGTATGATAATCGGAACGGTCGGAGGCTATATTATAGCGATGACGGGCGTTGTATTGCCTTCGGAGTACATTGAGGGTTTGCACTACTGCTTTGTCAAGGGCGAGATATCTTATTCGTTGATTAAGATGGCAGTTTTTGCCTTTCTTGTAACCTCCATCTCGGCATTCTACGGCTACTATGCTGCAGGCAACTCGTTGGAGGTAGGTCGTGCATCAACACGCGCTGTGGTGGTTAGTTCGATTGCCATAATGATTTCCAACCTTATCATCACTCAGCTGATGCGAACATAGTATTACTAAAATAGTATGATTAAAGGAGAACACATATATAAATCTTTCGATGGTCGCACCATCTTGGAGGATATCTCGGTTGAGTTCGAATCGGGCAAGACAAACCTTATCATTGGTCGAAGTGGCTCGGGTAAGACCGTATTGCTGAAAACCCTTGTCGGACTTCATGAGCCGGATAGTGGTAGCATATTTTATGACGACAAAAATTACACTTCACTCTCCTTTGCCGACCGTAAGGCGGTGCGCCGTGAGGTGGGTATGATTTTTCAGGGTGGAGCACTCCTCGACTCTTCGACTGTCTATGAGAATGTACGCCTTCCACTCGATATGTTTACCGACAAATCCTCTGCCGAGAAGGATAAACGAGTAAAGGAGTGCCTTGCACGCGTGGAACTATCCCATGCAGGACACCTCTATCCGTCAGAGCTGTCGGGAGGTATGATTAAGCGTGCCGCAATTGCCCGTGCAATCGTGCTTAATCCCAAATACCTCTTCTGTGATGAGCCAAACTCGGGTTTGGACCCACAGACCTCAATTGTGATTGATAACCTTATCCACGATATTACCGTAGAGTACAATATCACCACCATCATCAACACCCACGATATGAACTCAGTAATGGAGATTGGCGAGAAAATCGTCTATATCCATCAGGGTAAGAAGTGGTGGGAAGGCACCAAAGAGGATATTCTTCACGCCGACAATAAGGAGCTAAACGATTTTGTATTTGCTTCTGCCATGGCAAAACGAGCAAAACAAGTACTCTAATAGGCTCTTTTTGCACAAATCTTCGGACAGCGAGTTCCTCACATACGCTTAGTATGCTGCGGACTCGCTGCCTTGCTTTGCACAAAAATAGCTCTATTATAGCACTTGTTTACATCTTGGTAGCCACCTAAAAACAATTTTTTATTCGATTTATATGTATATAGGTGCTTGATATCGATTTACATGAATAAGCCCCCTTTACAGAAAGGGGGTTTGGGGGATAGGTAACACATATAGCATAGTAATTTATTGCTATGCTGCGGACTCGCGGCCTTGCTTTGCACAAAAATAGCTCTATTATAGCACTTGTTTACATCTTGGCAACCTTGTCCTAAAAGCAATTTTCTATTCGATTTATAAGGGTGCTTGATAGCGTTACGCCCTATCACCCCTATCACCCCTATAATCCCTATCGTCCCTATCTATCTCACTACCCAAAAATAGTTATCTCAAAGGCAAACAAATACCTAAAAGTGAGTACTTTTCTTTTGTAGTTTTCACAATTTTGAGTATCTTTGCACTCGTGAAAAAGGCGTTGAAATATAGAAGAGGCGTATCCTATCTGCTTGCTGTACTGATGATTGTGTCGGTATCAAGTCGCATGTGGATTACTCACGACAGGGGATATTACGAAGATTTTCTCCGCACCGCACACCCTTCGGCAGATGCCCATACATGGGTATCGTGTAATTGTCCTATTTGCCACGCCGAAGATTTCATTGCAGTAGCGGCTGAGTATTTCGACTACTCGCCAATCATCTCCGAATTGGAGTTTGAGCAGGGCATTCTGCCTACTGCACAAGCCAATAATATTGTCATTGTATCCTCGCTACGAGGACCTCCCTATTTATCGTAAAACATTATAGGATTTGGAGCGATACAACTCGTTCCGACTAATATGTGATTTCTGCCCGAAGGAATAGAACTTTCTCGGCAGAATAGATAATTTTTAACGATAAATACAAACCCAAAATGAAAAAAATATTCTCAACTATTGTAGTTGTATTATTTGTGTGTGCATCTGCATACGCACAAGGCGGTCATCAACATCAACACCGCCACGGACAAGATCATCAAGCTCACAATCACGCCAAAGGCGAGCAGTGTGAGGCTACAATTCACGGACACATCACCGACTCCCGCACAAAGGAGCATATTCCATATATTACCGTTACCATTGACGGCACAACCGTAGGTACTACGACCGATGCCACAGGACACTACACCCTCTATCACGCCCCTGTCGGCAAGTTGAAGGTTACCGTGTCGGCTATCGGCTATGCCAGCAAGACCAAGGAGGTAGAGGTTGAGTGTGGCTCGGACATTATTTTGAACTTTGAAACTACCGAGGAGCAGATTGCGGTAGATGCAATTGTAGTATCGGCAAACCGTAACGCCACAAAGCGCAGCGAGGCTCCGACACTTGTAAATATCGTAGATTCCGACCTCTTAAATAAGGTTTCGGCACCAACTTTGGCGGAGGGATTGTCTTTCCAGCCGGGTGTGCGTGTCGAGAACTCGTGCCAGAACTGCGGTTTTGCGCAGGTGCGTATCAATGGTCTTTCGGGACAGTATTCGCAGATTTTGATAAACTCACGCCCCGTATTTTCGGCGTTGGCAGGAGTGTATGGTTTGGAGCATATCCCTGCAAATATGGTCGAGCGCATCGAGGTTGTGCGTGGTGGAGGCTCAGCGCTGTTCGGCTCGTCGGCTATCGGAGGTACAATCAATATTATCACCAAGGAGCCGTTGCGTAACTCGGGTGAGTTGGCTCATTCGCTCACCTCAATCGGTGTAACGGGCGCACTCGACAATAACACCACTTTGAACGCTTCGCTCGTAACTGATGATCGCAAGGCGGGACTTACAATCTATGGTCAGAACCGTATGCGTGATGCCTACGACCACGATGGCGATGGCTTTGTGGAGATTCCTGTAATCAAGTCGCAGACAATCGGAACGCAGGCGTATCTCAAGACCAGCGCATATAGCAAACTCACCCTCGACTATCACGCCACAAATGAGTATCGCCGTGGTGGTGACCAATTAGAGCGACCTCCACACGAAGTGTGGATTGCCGAGACTACCGACCACCTTATCAATAGCGGAGGTTTGACCTTTGAGGGAACATCAAAGAACTCTCGCCATCGTTATAGCGCCTTTGCATCGGCGCAATCGACCAAGCGCGATAGCTACTATGGCGCCGAGATGAACGAGAAGGCATACGGTAAAACAGATGGTGTGACAGCCGTTGCAGGTGGTCAATACCTCTATCGTATCAAGTGGTTTGAGCTTACTACGGGCTTGGAGTATAGTTACGACTACCTCTTCGATAACCCTATCGGTTACAAGGAGGATCCATTCTACTCAACAATGGTTACCGAGCAGCATGTGCACAACGCAAGTGTTTATGCACAGGGCGAGTTTAAGTTCAATAAGTGGGGTTTCCTTGTGGGAGGTCGTTTGGATAATTGGTACAACGCCTCGAACAAGAAGTTCCTCTGCATACCTTCGCCACGTGCAACTTTGCGTTACAACCCAACTCACAACATCAACCTCCGTGCAACCTACGGCTCGGGATTCCGTGCGCCACAGGCATTTGACGAGGATTTGCATATCCTTATCGTAGGTGGTGAGCGTACCCGTATTCGTTTGGCGGAGGATTTGAAGGAGGAGCGTTCGCACTCGTTCACCGTTTCGGCCGATATGTACAAGACGTGGGGCCGTGTGCAGGCAAATCTCCTCGTTGAGGGTTTCTGTACTATATTGAACGATGTGTTCGCTTTGCGTGACTATGCAGGTACAAAAGAGCCTCTTGTTGATGTCCTCAAACCTGAAGATGAGTGGGCAGATCCGACCGTTCCGGAGTACAAAGATGGTGTGTATAGTGCCAATGATGGCGCACGTCTATACGAGCGTTACAATGGCTCGGGTGCAACGGTTATGGGATTAAACGTTGAGGGTAAAATTGCTTACGCCCCTTGGGTTGAGGCTTCGGCAGGTGTAACTTTGCAGCGTAGCAAGTACAAGCAACCTGAGCAGTGGAGCGATACAGCGGAGCCGACACTCAATATGTTCCGTTCGCCAAATGTATATGGCTACTTCACCGTAACCACTCAGCCACTCAAAAACTTCAAGATTGACCTTTCGGGTAACTATATGGGGCGTATGTATGTGGACCACTATGCAGAGGGAATGCTCCCTGATGGCTCGATACTCGACCAAGACCGCATCGAGCACACTCAACCATTCTTTGACCTCGGTGTGAAACTTTCGTACGACTTCAAGATTTGGAAGAGTATCGGCTTGCAGGTCAATGCAGGTGTTCGCAATATCTTGAACTCTTATCAGCGAGATTTCGACCGTGGTGCAGCGCGCGATTCGGGTTATATCTACGGACCATCACTTCCGCGTTCTGTATTTGCAGGCGTGAAGTTATCATTCTAAAAAATTGTTTTTAAGCAGCGTTTGCTGCGTTAAACTTCGGTAGCCGAGTTGCTCACATACGCCAAAGTATGCTGCGCACTCGGCTCCTTGTTTGCCTTGCAACCATCTGCTTAAATTCCACTTTTACTCTCGTTATCTATTATTTGAAACAATGGAGTAAAAGTTTTTTGTTTGGCGCAAAATTCCCTCGCTCATAAGCAATTTTTGGCTTTTCTCTTTGGTCTAATTGTCGTTATTCGAAAAAGCTCTCGTCTTGTGTCTAAAACAAAAGTTTTCCGTTTTAATCCTGCATTGCAGGCTTTTCCTCCTTCGCACCTCGGCATAGTGTGCAAGCACCCTCTGCCCTCGGTTTGGCGTAGGTTCCGCTTTCCCGCTCCAAACGAAAAACAAAAGTTTTCCGTTTTCCGCTTTCCGTTTTCCGTTTTTTATTATATTTGTAGTGTTTTAACTCTTAAATTGCCGTAAGTATGGTTGAGAAGAAGAGAAAGCAGTTGGCGATGGTTGCCGAAGATGAGTGGTTGCAACCCGTTGAGGAGGCTGTGAATGAGCGATACGATGCCTATTGCCGGCATCTTGCCGATATTGAGCGTAACGGCTCGATTGTAGATTATGCAAATGGCTATCGCTATTTCGGCTGGCAGTACGATGAGGATATGTCGGGCTGGTGGTTTCGTGAGTGGTTGCCTGCAGCATACGATGTCTATATCTTTGGCGATTTTAATAATTGGCAACGCACTCAGTTGCGTTTGAACAAAGATGTTCATGGCATATGGAGTATATTTTTACCCGATGCGATGTACGAGTTCCGCTTGACGCACGGCTCGCTCTACAAACTCCATATTCACGGACAAAATGGCTGGCACGACCGTATTCCGGCTTACGCTACACGCCTTATCCAAGACGATACAACGAAGAACTACTCGGCGCAATTTTGGATTCCGCAACCATTCGATTGGGGCGAGGACAGACTCGTTGTCGATAAAAATAATCTGCTGATTTACGAAACCCATATCGGTATGTCCTCCGAGAAGGAGGGCATCAGTACCTACAAGGAGTTTGAGCAGAAGGTTCTGCCTCGTGTCAAGAAGGCGGGCTATAACGCCATTCAGGTTATGGCGATTGCCGAGCACCCTTATTACGGCTCGTTTGGTTACCATGTAGCAAATTTCTTTGCTCCGTCATCGCGTTTTGGTACACCTGAGGAGTTGAAATCGTTGGTGCGTAAGGCGCATAAGTTGGGCATTGCTGTAATTATGGATATTGTTCATGCCCACTATGTCAAGAACTTCAACGAGGGTATAAACGAACTCGATGGCTCGCCTTACCACTACTCGAAAGAGGGTGGTGCAGGCTATCAACCATATTGGGACTCTAAGATTTTCGACTATGGCAAGCGTGAGGTGGAACATTTCCTCCTCTCGAATGTGAAGTATTGGCTCGACGAGTACCACTTTGACGGCTACCGCTTCGATGGCGTGACCTCGATGATATATCACCACCACGGATATACCGACTTCGACTGTCGCGAAAAGTTCTTTGACGAGGGTGTAAATCGTGATGCCTTGGTCTATCTCTCGTTGGCGAACAAACTCGTGCATGATTTCCGCCCTGAGGCCGTAACCATTGCCGAAGATGTCAGCGGAATGCCCGGCATGTGTCGTACAATCGAAGATGGAGGTATTGGCTTCGACTTCCGACTCGGAATGGCGATACCTGACTTCTGGATTCGCCTTATCGAAGATGAACGTGATGAGGATTGGAATGTCGAGGAGATTTGGGGCGTATTGACAAATCGTCTGCCGAAGGTCAAGACGGTGGCTTATGCCGAGTCGCACGACCAGGCGATGGTGGGCGATAAGACTATCGCTTTCCGCCTGATGGATAAGGAGATGTACTTTGCGATGAACAAAGGCTCGGAGAACTTGATGGTGGAGCGCGGTATGGCTCTGCATAAGATGATTCGACTGATGACAATCTCGGTGGGTGGCGATGCCTACCTCAACTTTATGGGCAACGAGTTCGGACACCCTGAGTGGATAGATTTCCCACGCGAGGGCAACGATTGGAGCTACTCGCATGCACGCCGTCAGTGGTCGTTGGCGGATAACGGTTTCTTGCGTTACGGGCAACTCGGAGCCTTCGATAAGGAGATGTTGAAGGTGGTCAAAAAGTATAAGGTTTTGGCAGACGGCTACCCTTACAAGTGGCACTCCGACCAAGAGAATCAAACTATTGCCTACTCGCATAAGGGGTTGTACTTTGTCTTTAATTGGAGCCCGACAAACTCAATTCCGGACTATCGTGTCGAGGTGCCGTGGGCTGGAAAATATACGGTGGAACTCTCGACCGATGAGGAACGCTTCGGAGGTTTTGACCGCCAGACAAAGGGACAGGAGCACTTTACCGAAACGATTAAGGACGAGTGGGATAATGCTCACCACTTTATAAAGATTTACAACACTGCCCGAACAGCAATGGTGTTGAAGTGGCACAAATAGTCGTTTCGCAAATAGGAGTACAAGAAAAATCAAAAAAAATCGTTATCTTTGCGACTAAATAGGATATTGTATTTATATATTTATTAACACAAAAACAGTAAAATTATGTTCAAAGGACACCCAAAAGCCCTTTATGCCCTCGCTCTCGCTAATACAGGTGAGCGTTTCGGCTACTACACAATGTTGGCTGTATTTGCATTGTTCCTCCGTGCGAACTTCGGTTTGGACGCAGGTGTAGCAAGTATCATCTACAGCACTTTCCTCGGTCTTGTCTACTTTATGCCTCTTTTTGGTGGTATCTTGGCAGATAAGTTCGGTTATGGTAAGATGGTTACTTCGGGTATCTTGATTATGTTTATCGGATACCTTCTCCTCTCGTTGCCTCTCGGTGGCGACACTTTGGCGATGATTGCAATGCTCGGTGCGTTGCTCTTCATCTCTGTCGGTACCGGTCTTTTCAAGGGTAACTTGCAGGTTATGGTTGGTAATCTCTACGACGACCCTAAGTACGCAGATAAGCGTGACTCGGCATTCTCGTTGTTCTACATGGCAATCAACATTGGTGCGTTGTTCGCTCCAACCGCAGCTGTTGCCATCAAGAATTGGGCTGAGAATCAGCTCGGTTTTTCGGGTAATGACGCTTACCACTTCTCGTTTGCAGTGGCTTGCGCAGCGTTGATTGTGTCGATGATTATCTACTACGCTTGTCGTTCGTGGTATCGCCATGTTGAGGGTGGCAAGAAGAGCGATAAGGGCGCAACTGCAGCTGTTGAGGACAATCTCACCCCTGCCGAGACAAAGGCTCGTATCGTAGCACTCTGCCTTGTATTTGCTGTGGTTATCTTCTTCTGGATGGCATTCCACCAGAATGGTCTTACACTCACATTCTTTGCTGACGAGTTCACTGTTAAGGAGGCATTCGGATTGCAGAGCATGGCATTCAGCGTATGGAACCTGGTTGTTGTTATCGTTGCAGTTTATGCAGCATTCTCGGTGTTCCAGAGCGATAGCACAAAGGGTAAGGTTGCTTCGTTGGCAGTTCTTGCTGCAGCAGTAGGATACCTTATCTATAAGGGTATGGGCGTAGGTGACGCATCGGTTGCAGTTAATGCACCAATCTTCCAGCAGTTCAACCCATTCTATGTTGTGGCTCTTACTCCTGTATCGTTGGCTATCTTTGGCGCACTCGCAAAGCGTGGCAAGGAGCCTTCGGCACCTCGTAAGATTGCTTACGGTATGCTCGTTGCAGCTATTGGTTTTGCAATTATGGCGTTTGGCTCAATCGGTTTGCTTACCCCTGATGCACAAGCTGAGGCTGTTAAGGCTGGCGCAGATGCACCTCTCGTATCGGCAAATTGGTTGATTATGACCTACCTCGTGCTTACTTTTGCAGAGTTGTTGCTCTCGCCTATGGGTATCTCGTTTGTATCGAAGGTGGCACCTCCAAAGTACAAGGGTATGATGATGGGTGGCTGGTTTGTGGCAACCGCTATTGGTAACATGCTCGTAGCAGTAGGAGGCCTTCTTTGGGGAGGTATCTCATTGACCGTAGTTTGGTCGGTATTTATCGTGCTCTGCTTGCTTTCGGCTCTCTTCATGTTTGTTATGATGAAGCGTTTGGAGTCGGCTACAAAGTAGTGAAGATGCTCTATAAAAGATAGTAAGCGGTGTTTTGCACCGCTTACTATCTTTTTATATATGTATATACCTATTGAGTCTGTTGTGGAGGTATCGGAATATTAACCGGTCTGACAATGTACGAAGTAACTCCATATCCCATCCATATACCGGCTGCGCCACCTGTGATGTTTGTCGGAGGTACCTCATCAACAGGGAATACGGGATTTAGGCTGTTGAGAGTGCAGTTCTCCCAAACGCTCCAATACTTATAACCGAACTTCTCCATGGTGCAGAACTCGATATGTACATCTTCAAACTTCAGGAAGAGGGTTGAATATTCGGCAATGTTGGTGTAGTCGATAGGTCGATTGATTGTTATAACGTTCTCCTGTTCGCAACTGTCGAAGATACCAAACAGAGCCGGTGGATAGTAGATAGGTCTATCCTCTTCGGTAAATGAGGTTGCGCATCGTATCATATAGGGTAATCCCTCTGCGTTAGGCTTTATCTTTGCTTGAAGTCGATATAGGTTGTCTTTAACGTGCTCCATCTTTATGTCATAGAGCTTGTTCGGATTGGGGATTGTGGTCTCGGCACTCCATTGACGGCCACTATAGGTGATATCAAGTCTATATGTGCCCCCGATGCGTCCTTGAATACGCGAACTCTTATATACAAATCGTGTTGGGTATCGTTCATCGACCATTCCTATAAGTTTTTCTGTGTCGTTTCTGTCAACATCGGTTACGTGAACTACCGCCCATCTCACTATCTTATCTCGCATAGTCTCCTCCGATATCTCCTCACTCTTGTCCATGTTCAGAGTGAGCATAACCTCGGCAACTCGGTCTTGGCGGATAGAGCCTTCGACAACAAGTTGCTCCTTGAATTCATTTTGAGGGTACTCCTCCTTCAAACAAGAACTCAAAAAGAGTGAAATAAATATGTAGACAAAAAATCTCATCTTTTTGTTAGAATTTAAAGGTCCAACTTATTGATGGCAGAATTTCAAACAAGGCCGGCGAAGCATCTTTTATACGATAAACTTCCGGATTCTCCTCATCTTCTACGACATTCCAAGATAGCAACAGCGGATTTCGGCGCAGATATACATTATAAACAGATATATTTATGCCGTTACGCTGAAACTTTTTACTCTTAAACCAATATGTTACCGACAAATCGAGTCGATGATAATCGGGTAGGCGCGCTCCATTGTAGGCCCCATACTCCTTGAGGAAACTTCCTCCGACCATCTCTATTGCGGTTGGTGCGGTGTAAGCTCCACCTGTGGCGTAGAGGAATGTAGCCGATAGCGACCACTGCTTTGTCGGGCGATATACGGCAAGGAAGGAGAGGTTGTGAGGTCGGTCTGTTGTGGCGGCAAAAGCTTTTCCGTGATTAAGCTTCTTGAATTGTCGCAACGAGCGACTGAGTGTATAGTGAGCCTGTATGTCGAATTTTGGGTGCGAGTAGCTGAGCATAAATTCGGCACCATACGCCTCTCCTACACCTGAATAGATGTAGTCGTATATGTTGTAGTTGGCCGACAACATGGTGTTGAGCCTTGTGTCGAACTCCAAGACGTTGTACATCTGACGATAGAATAGTTCGACAGACCATCGGAGTTGCTGTTTAAGGGCCGATTGTCCATATCCTACGGAGAAGTTGTGGCTTATCTGTGGTGGGTGCTCGTAGTTGGAACTCACATAGAAATCGGTTGCAAAACTTGCATTCGACTGAGGTATGAGTTGTAGATATTGAATGGTTTTGTTGTATGCAACCCACACTCGACCACTCTCGGCAAAGGGGGTGGCAATCAACACTCGCGGTTCGAAGTTAAAGAAATTCTCACTGCCGATGTTGTATAGGCTGAAACGGATTCCGGCATCAATTTCAAGATGTCGCCATGGCTTATATAGTGCGGAGGCAAAGAGAGCAACCTCGTGAGTGAGTTGTGTCTGTGCGTCTTTGTTTTGAGTGGTTAGCGAACTCATTATATTCTGAGGTCGTATGCGCCTATGTGCATAATCCACACCACCAAGGAGAGAGAATTTATTTATTGACCACTCTGTCGTATGTTTATAGCCGATATCGGTTACTCCTGACGGCGAGAAGAAGTCGTTTCCTATAAGATAGGCTCCGAATTTATTGTTGAAGAAGGTGGCATAGATGGTGTTCTTCATTGTCAGATTGTCGCCAATGGGTGTCTCCAACACCGCAGAAGATGTGCTATCCCACCAATGCAAAAGGGCTTTTGTGTCGAAAAGCGAGAGGTTTGCATCTGCCTTGTCGTTGTTGAAGTGCGAATTGACAACAAGTTTTCCCACCTTACCCAACTCCTGTACATAGGTTAAACCATAATCCTCGAACTCATACTTTACATTCATGTCGATTTTGCTGATAGCCTGCACCAACCACGATATGTAGGAGTGACGAGCCGATAAGAATATTGCACTCTTTTTACCCATTGGTATTTGAAGAGCCAGATCCGATTCGATAAGACCAATGTTACCCTCTATGCCGAATTTGGTGGGGATATACGAGTTTGGTCGCACGTCGAGGACAGACGAGAGCACCGAGCCATATTGTGCCGGCATGCTCGATTTGAGGAATGTAGCACCACTTATGTGAGGTGTGTTGAAGACCGAAAAGAAGCCGAATAGGTGTGCAGGAGAGTAGATTGGAGCATTGTTTAACAACGTTAAGTTCTGTCCTGCATCGCCACCTCTTACATAGATTGATGTATCACCATCGTTTGAGACAATCACTCCCGGCGAGTATTGCAACATTCTGACGATATCGATTGAACCTGCAATACGAGGCATCGAGAAGAGTTGCTTCGTGTTGATGGCTATATTTCCGTATCTATCCGCCTCGGAGAAGACTCTTTTGTCGCTGGTTACGGTCACCTGCTCGACCTTTACGGACATAGCAACCGAATCTTGTTGAGCGTATGCGATGTGCGATGCGACCAACAAGATAAGCGTACAAAATAGTGATAGATAGTGCTTCAAACTTTGGGTTTTGTAGTAGATGAAAACGAGTCGGCAGTAGTAGATACAGACGACTCGTTTTCAGATTAGAAAATCGCAGTTATTACTCTACCAACGATGCGTACGACTCGTACAGAGCCTCGGCAGCATCAATCAAGGTGCCGAATGCTGTCTCGGTAAAGTAGTTGTCAACAGCGAACTCGCTACCATCGTCGAATATAAGTACCGGCATTGTGTCATACTCTGTTTTAACGACCTCTACATATTGGCCTGATGCAGAGTCATAGACATAATCCTTATACTCGTAAGGCATAGGCTTAGCCTTAATATCGGCAATCTTTTGGCTGTTGTCGAGGTAGTAGAGTACTGCCGATGCGTTGCTATTGATGTAGTTCGAAAGAAGCGATGCTCCATCATAGCTGAATGGATCGTCAATATTCTGACCTTGGTCGATAATGGTGCGAAGATTACCCTCAACCTGCAAGCCGATGTTGAGAATTGAAGCATAAGCTGTACCGGTCTTTACCTGATTCATTGGATATTCGTAGTTGAACTCGCTGTAAGTCTCGGTAACCCACTGATATCCGTCGTAATACTCATGAGTATCCTCAATAAACCAATTGTTCGAGTCGGTCATGTCGTTGATGGCTACGGAACCGCCTCCCATTGCGAGTTTCTCGCCATTCTTAGCGATGGTTACAGAGCCACTTATACCCTTGCGGTCAGCTGCTACGCTTGTGCTGAAGTTGTAGCCACCTTTGAGCCAAATAGCGGTCTTTGTGTCGATAGCGTAGTTGTTAGGGATAGAAACGGTTACCTCTGCAGTGAACTCGGTAGTACCACCAACCTCTATCTTGAAGTTAACCTTGCTTGGGATATTCTGAACTTTTGCCTTGTAGTCGTAGCTGACAAAACCCTCCCAAGACTGAGAACTCTCCTCCCAAGTGAGGGTTGCAACATCTGCGCCCCATTTTGCAACACACTTGTTTACATCGCCAAGGCTGCTTTCGGTCCATTTGCCTGTTCTGTAGTTGAATGTGTACTGCTTGCCCTTGTAGTCGTCAATCGAGTATGACTCCTCATCTTCTGGGAAGATAATGGTGGTCGAAAGACGTGTAACAGCCTCTGGCGAGAAGCGTGTAATACCCAAAGTCGATGCCAAAAGCTCAGCCAACAAGTTGCCCGACTTCTTCGCACTTGCTGTACGTGTTGGCTCCTCCAAGTAGAAGTCGAAGCCACCACTCTCTGCCAAGTATTTGATAGACTCAGCAAGAGTTCTGCTGTCATTGTGGTCGAAGTATCTCAAAAGTTGTAGGCCAACGCTTTCGAGGTTATTTTGGTGCTGACCGGGAGTCAAAGATGAGCCCGAATCGACGTTTCCACTCTGTGATGCGGTAGCAATCGCCTCAGCAGTTGTACCATTGAGAGTAGCCTTAAATACGATGTCGATAGTACGAGCCGCACTTGTCTGTGGTATGGTTACCTGAACGGTGCTATTGCCGTGTCCGGATGTAGGGTAGATGTATACTTCGCCTACCGGGCATGTAACACTCCAATTGGTATTCGATGTTACGCTGATGTTCTGCGAGCCACCCTGTGCAGCGATTGTAAAGAATGTTGGCGAAACAGAGATTGATGGGAGGTCGGTGTTACCGTCTTCATTACCGCCTTCGTTACCGCCTTCGTTGCCGCCTTCGTTGCCACCTTCGTTACCGCCTTCGTTACCGCCTTCGTTGCCGCCTTCGTTGCCACCTTCGTCGTTGCCACTGCCACTGCCGGCTAGCTGATTAACGGGGATACTGTACTCCTCGCCATTATCGAACGTTAATTTGATAGTACCTCTTCGTGCGTTACCGGTGTTCTCTGCGAGGGTAACTTTTAATTTGGTCTCCACGCCGGCTTCACCACTTGTTGGAGAGACCGTAATCCATGATCTGTTTGACTCAGCCTCCCAGTTGAAGTCTGGTGTAAAGGTGAGTGTTACGCGACCTCCATCGGCGCTGAAATTAATCAACTTTGCGAGGTCTGAATTTGAGAATAGATCGCTGGTAGTACCATTTTGGTCTCCCATGTTGAAATTCTCACAACCTGTCAATATCAATGACAAGACTGCAATAAAAGAGAGTAATTTTTTCATAAAGGTAATTATTTGTTGTTTGTTAATTTTTGCTCAAAAAAAAGACGTTTGCTACGCAAAGGTATGTACAAAAATATGATTTTACAAGCAAAATATACAAAATTTTGTATCTTTGCGCCGTTATGATGTCGAAAAAGGTCGAAAAAGTGTTGCATTTGGTCGTGTTGACGATGGCGATTTTGGTGCTGTCGGCTGGCGATGTGGTTGCCAAGACAAAGTCTTCGGCAAATAGAAAGTCGTATGCTCAACAGTTTGGTAATCAAGATAGCAATGTAATACTTCGCAAAAATGGCAAGGTCGATTGGTGGGAGATGAACCAAACCCACTCCACACGCTTCCGTGCCGAGCAGTTGGTTGTGCCCGTGTCGTTGGTTGGCTTGGGTGTGTTGGGTATCGGCGAAAATGCTCCGATGCGAGGTATAAATCTTGCCATTAAAGATGGACTTTACGAGGCAAGTAAGGGCGTAAAACTCCGTTTTGACGACTACGTGCAGTATGTTCCGGTGGCTTTCTATTTGACGCTCGATTTTATGGGCTTGAAAGCTAAGCACTCTTTTGGTGAGCGTTTGGCAGTGGGAGTTGTGACCTATATTTCGGTGACCGCCTTGTCGCAGAGTATCAAGTATATAGTTCGCGAGCCTCGCCCTGATACGGGAACACGCAATTCATTCCCTTCGGGACACACTATGACAGCATTTGCGGGTGCTGAATTGGTGCGTTCCGAGTATGGCTGGGGTGTTGGTATGGGCGCATACGCCTTGGCTGCTACGGTGGGATTTATGAGAATGTATAATGGCCGTCATTGGTTTAATGACGTATTGGCCGGTGCCGGTTTTGGTATTTTGTCGGCACGTGTGGGCTATTGGATGTTGCCACTTAGCCGCCATATCTTCAAAATTCCTCGCAAGGGGCAGGCGATGGTTGCTACTCCAATCTATCATTCCGATACCAAAGCGGTCGGTATGTCGTGCGCAATACAATTTTAACATACGGGCGAAAAACTATCGGTACGTAGCCTGCGAAAATGTAAGTTGCATCACAAAAAAAGTGGTGCAACTTGCTGTTTTTTGGCGTAAAAATTATATCTTTGCGTTGGGTATTGTTACAATTTGTAAGCAAACCCTGCCGTTTGGTGAGAGATGTAAGAGGATAAATAATTAAAAATCAAATATATATGTACGGTAATTTCAAACAGCATCTTCAACAAGAGTTGGAGTCTATCAAGGAGGCCGGTCTATATAAGACCGAGCGAGTAATATGTTCGCCACAGCGTTCGGCTATTGAGGTGGCCGAGAAGGAGTGCCTTAACTTCTGCGCCAATAACTACCTCGGTCTGTCCGATAATCCTCGTCTTATCGAGGCGGCGAAAAAGGCGATGGACGAGCGTGGTTTCGGAATGTCGTCAGTGCGCTTTATCTGTGGTTGTCAGGATATCCACAAAGCACTCGAAAAGGCTATTGCTGACTACTTTGGTACGGAGGATACAATCCTCTATGCGGCTTGTTTCGATGCTAATGGAGGTGTTTTCGAGCCACTCTTTACCGAGCAAGATGCGATTATTTCCGACTCGCTGAATCACGCCTCGATTATTGATGGAGTGCGCCTTTGCAAGGCTGTGCGCTATCGCTATGCCAACGCCGATATGGAGCAGTTGGAGGATTGTTTGAAGCGTGCGCAGGCACAGCGTTTCCGCATAATTGTAACCGATGGTGTATTCTCGATGGACGGCAATGCCGCACCGCTTGATGAAATTTGTCGCTTGGCGAAGGAGTATCGCGCTTTGGTGATGGTCGATGAGTGCCACTCGGCTGGCGTTTTGGGTAAGACAGGCCGTGGCATTACCGAGTTGTACAACCTTCGTGGCGAGGTCGATATCCTCACCGGCACACTCGGCAAGGCGTTTGGAGGTGCTATCGGAGGTTTTACCACGGGTCGCAAGGAGATTATCGATATGTTGCGTCAGCGTTCACGCCCTTACCTCTTCTCGAACTCGTTGCCACCGGCAGTTGTGGGTGCAGGTATCGAGATGTTCAAGATGTTGGAGGAGAGCAACGAATACCACGACCGCTTGGTTGAGAATGTAGCATTCTTCCGCGAGAAGATGATTGCGGCAGGCTTCGATATCAAACCTACCGTGTCGGCAATTTGCGCCGTTATGCTCTACGATGCGAAGTTGTCGCAGGAGTTTGCAGCGGCATTGCAGGAGAAGGGTATCTTCGTAACGGGCTTCTACTATCCGGTTGTGCCGAAGGGGCAGGCACGTATCCGTGTGCAAGTATCGGCAGGACATACGAGAGAGCAGTTGGAGCGTTGCGTTGAGGCATTTGTTGAGGTCGGAAAGAATTTGGGTGTGCTGAAATAGAGTAGCACAACCCCATAACCCATAAATTTATATTTTCACTCTTAAAATTTTGGATTATGAGTAAAGAAGTATTAGATGTGATTGACCGCAAGATTCTGAAATTTTTGGTTAAGAATGCCCGCATGCCATATTTGGAGATTGCGCGTGCCTGCGGAATTTCGGGTGCAGCGATACACCAGCGCATCAAGAAGTTGGAGGACGAGGGTGTTATCCTTGGTTCGCGTATGATTGTCAATCCGAAGATGCTCGGATTTGATGTTTGCGCCTTCGTAAATCTTCGTATTCAGGACCCGATGATGAGTATCTCGGTGGCGGAGAAGATGAAACTTATTCCGGAGGTCGTTGAGTGCCACTTTATAACGGGTACATATACCGCAATGGTTAAGTTGTATTGCGTGGATAACGAACACTTGATGCGAACAATTTTTGATAATATTCTTCGTATTCCGGGTGTTACCAATACGCAAACCTACATTTCGCTGAACGAGGCTTTTACTCGTGAGCCACATATTGATTACTTGGACAAGTAGTATGGCACGAATACGATTAACAAAGGAGTTTTCGTTCGAGTCGGCACATGCACTTGATGGCTACGATGGGTTGTGTCGCGAAATTCATGGCCACTCGTATCGTCTTTTTGTTACGGTTAAGGGCGAGCCTTCGTGCGATGAGAGCAACCCGAAGTTGGGTATGGTGATGGACTTTGGCGACTTGAAACGCATCGTCAATAGCGAGATTGTTGATAGGCTCGACCATTCGTTTGTATTGCGCGACTCGGAGCAGAATGCGGAGTTGCGAGAGGTGCTTGGAGCAAAGTTTAACAAGGTGGTCTTGGTCGATTATCAACCGACCTGCGAGAATATGTTGGCGGACTTTGCCGAGCGCTTACAGAGGGCTTTGCCTGCGAATGTGCAGTTGTACTCGTTGCGTTTGCACGAAACAGCTACCTCGTATGCCGAATGGTTCTCTGATGATAACTAAAATCGTTCTGATTGGCTTTTTTTGCACGAATCTGCGGACGCTGAAATGCTCACATAGGTTTACTATGCTGCGCTTTCATCGCCTTGCTTCGCACAAAAATAGCTCAATCATTGACGATTTTACACATGGGTAAATAATTAATTTTTAATTCTCAATTCTCAATTCTTAATTTGAAACGGCTTTTCCTTGTCGATGCTTACGCATTGATTTTCAAATACTACTACGCATTTATGGGGCGACCTATGCGCAATCATGCAGGTATGAACACCTCGATTGTCTATGGGTTTACGAAGTTCTTGCGTGATATTCAAAAACGAGAGAAACCTGACCTCTTGGGTGTCGCTTTTGACCCGAAGGGAGGTTGCTTCCGCCGAGATATATACCCCGAATATAAGGCTAATCGCCCCGCTACGCCCGAGGATATTTTGCAGTCGGTACCATACGTAAAGCGCATTGTTGAGGCGATGTGTATTCCCGTGTTGGAGGTGCCCGGTTTTGAGGCTGACGATGTTATCGGAACACTCGCCAAGAAGGGTGATGAAGCGGGCTATGAGGTCTTTATGGTTACGCCTGATAAGGATTACGGACAACTCGTAGGCGAGAATCGCAAACTCTACAAGCAGAAGGGTGATGGTATCGAGATAGTCGATAAGGAGGCGATACGGGAGAAGTATGGCATCGACCGTCCTGAACTTGTGCGTGATATCTTGGCTCTGTGGGGTGACTCTTCCGATAACATTCCGGGAGTTCCGGGTGTAGGCGAGAAGGGCGCATGCAAGATGGTGCAGGCGTGGGGCGAGGTTGAGAATATTATCGCCAATGCCGACAAGATTGGTGGCAAAACGGGTGCCAACATTATCGCTAATGAGGAGCAGTTGCGTTTGGCAAAGGTGCTGACAACAATACGCCTCGATGTGCCGATAGAGTTTAGAGAGGAGGATTTGACCGTCTGCTCGCCGAAGATTGATGAGTTGAGGGCACTGTTTGCGGAGTTGGACTTCAAGGGCTTCTTGGCCGATTTAAATAATATCGCACCTGTGGAGGTGTCAGATGTGCCACGACAGGCGGAGCAGATGCAACTTGCCAATATGGCACGAATGAAGGCGGGACAGCAGAAAAAGGCTTCGTTGGAGGGGCAAGGCTCGTTGTTTGATGCGATGTTTGCGCCTATCGTGCCTGCCGCAGAGGTTGTGTCAGCACCGACCGAGGTGAGTGAGGTGGAACCTGACCTCTTTGCGAGTGCATTTGCTACGGTGGCAAACACTCCGCACAAATATACAACGATATATACGGCCGAGGAGTTGCGCAGGGTGGTTGCAGAGATTTCGACCGCATCGCACTTCTGCTTCGATTTCGAAACTACGGGGCTTGATATGTTTGGCGACCGCATAGTTGGTCTGTCGCTCGCTATTCGTGAACATGAGGCGTGGTATATTCCGTTTGGACATAACGCCGATGTGCGACCTCGCAACGATATTGAGGCGGAGTATGCCTCGATTTTAAGACCTCTTTTTGAGAATGAGAGCATTGCCAAGGTGGGGCAGAATATGAAGTTCGATATCTTGTTCCTTCGTGCGTTGGGTATATCGGTTAAGGGTATGAAGTGGGATACTATGCTGTTGCACTACCTGCTCGATGCCGAGTCGCGACACGGAATGAATGCCATGGCAGAGAGATACTTGAACTACTCGCCAATTGAGATAGAGACACTTATTGGTAGGGGGGCAAAGCAACTTACGATGGATATGATAGGGGTGGAGCGTATCGCGGAGTATGCTGCCGAGGACGCAGATATTACCCTTCAACTCTACAATGTGCTTTTGCCGCTTATCGAGAAGGAGCCTTCGTTGCTGACACTCTATCGCACCATTGAGGAGCCGATGATAGATGTTTTGGCAGATATGGAGTGGGAGGGTGTTCGCATAGATAGTGTTGCCCTGCAAAACTACTCGGCAACACTTTCGCAGAAACTCGCAGCCATAGAGGAGCAGATTCGCGAGGTGTCGGGCGAGCGTGAGATAAATATCAATTCGAGCCGACAGTTGGGCGAATTGCTCTTTGCGAAGATGCGCATCACCGACAAACCGAAGATGACCAAAACCAAGCAATTCTGCACCGATGAGGAGTATCTGCAATCGTTTGCAGGGGAGCACAAGGTTGTAGATTTGATTTTGGAGTATCGAGGAGTGAAGAAACTGCTTTCGACCTATGTTGATTCGTTACCTTCGCTTGTAAACCCTATTACGGGACATATCCATACATCGTACAATCAGGCGGTTACGGCAACAGGTCGCCTCTCTTCGGCAAATCCTAATTTGCAGAATATTCCGGTGCGCGATGACCTTGGTCGCCCAATTCGCTCAGCCTTTGTGCCGAGCGATGATAGGCACGAACTCCTCTCGGCAGACTATTCGCAGGTGGAGTTGCGACTGATGGCACACCTGAGTGGTGACGAGAATTTGTGCGAGGCGTTCCGTGAGGGCAAAGATATTCACGCTGCTACGGCTGCACGCATCTTTAAGAAGCCTATTGAGGAGGTCACAAGCGAAGAACGCCGCCGTGCCAAGACGGCAAACTTCGGAATTATATATGGCATCTCGGCATTTGGTTTGAGCCAGCGTTTGCGTATTCCGCGCAGCGAGGCGAAACAACTCATTGAGGGCTACTTCGAGTCCTATCCGAAGGTTAAGGAGTATATGGACAATGTGGTCAATAACGCCCGCGAGAAGGGGTATGTCGAAACGCTCTTTGGTCGCCGTCGTTACCTTGCAGATATCGACTCGCGCAACACCAATGCGAGGTCTTTGGCTGAGCGCAATGCCATAAACGCCCCAATTCAGGGTACGGCAGCCGATATTATGAAGATTGCGATGGTGGGGGTTGCTCGTCGCTTTAAGGCGGAGGGTGTGCGCTCCCGAATTACAATGCAGGTGCATGACGAAATAGTGGTCGATTTGTTGCGCTCGGAGCGTGAGAAGGTCGAGCAGATTGTCCGCGAGGAGATGGAGGGTGCAGCAAACCTCTCAATTCCACTCACCGCAGAGTGTGGGGTAGGTGATAATTGGCTTGCAGCGCATTAAAAAAATCGTTCTGGCGGGTAAATTTTGCACGAGTGCATCGGACGCCAAAATGCTCACATAGGTCTACTATGCTCCGCTTTTGTCGCCTCGCATCGCACAAAATTTCCACCACCATTTACGATTTTTGGTGGGCAGAGTTCTGGCGGATAAATTTTGGCGCAAGAATAGGGAATTTAAGGAGCATAGGGAATATAGGGAGTATAGGGATGCGCCAATCCTTAAATTCATTAAATTCCCTAATTTCTCTAAACTCACTATAAAAACCAATAGCTAAAAGCTAAAAAAAGATATATGTTAAGTATTGCAGAACGCCACAAGTACATTCTCGACAAGTTGAACGAATACGGCTTTATCCGTATTACCGATGTGGCAGACGAATTGGGGGTTACGAAGGTTACAATCCGTAACGATGTTAAGATTTTGGAGAGCAAAGGTCTGCTCTACAAGGTGCATGGCAGTGCCCGATTGGCAAATCCGCACATTGCAGACCGTGACCTCGAAACCAAGAGCCATCTCAACAGAGAGGCAAAACAGCGTATTGCTACTCGTGCAGTGGAGCTCTTGTGCGATGGCGATTCGATAATGATTTCGGCAGGCTCAACAACATACGCCTTGGCAGAGGCTATCCACAACAGCATGGGCGACAACTCTCTGAATGTGGTAACTCCATTTTTGAAAGTTTCGGAGTTGCTCAGCGAGTTGGAGCATGTAAGCGTTGAGCAGTTGGGAGGTCGTGTTTATAAGAAGTCGTGTGCTACGCGTGGCGAAAATGCTACACTTGCGCTCGGAAATATGGTCTGCTCGAAATTCTTTGTGGGTGTTGATGGTGTGGACCCTGATTTTGGAATAACAACCTCCACCATCGAAGAGGCGCAACTCTCGCAAAAGATGATGGCGGCATCGTCAAAAACGGTGGTATTGGCCGACTCCTCGAAGTTTGGACAGCGAGGTTTTGGCCATATTGCGGCTCTCGAGGAGGTCGATATTATAATTACAGATGATGGTATCACAAAAGAGATGCGCGAAGTAATAGAGAGCGCAGGCATCGAACTAATTATAGCCTAAAATCCACGAAATGAGTCGTTATGCCGATATTGTGTTGCCGTTGGCGCAACCTGCCTACACCTTTGCCATTGGCGAAGGTGTTGAGGTGTGTGTGGGTGATGCCGTAGCGGTGCAATTTGGCAAAAATGCAGTCTATACGGGTGTGGTGTGGCGATTGCATGATACCCCTCCTGCTAAGGGCGAGGCAAAGCCTATATTGAAAGTCTTGTACGACAAACCTCTGTTGTCGGAGTTACAGATGCGCTTTTGGGAGTGGATTGCAGACTACTATATCTGCTCGATAGGTGAGGTTATGCGAGTGGCATTGCCGTCAATTATTAAGGCAAAAGCACGATGCGAAGCGGAGTTTGAACCATATAAACCAAAGCGCGAAGTAACGGTAAATCTCGTGGCGGAGGTCTTTGTGGGCGAGGTGCGAGAGAAGTTGGAGCGTCGTGCGCCAAAACGTTATGAGGCGTTGTGTGAGATTGAGAAGGCGGGCGGAGTGTTGCCTCGCTATGCCGTGCCGCTCGACTCCACTGCCTTGAAGGCGCTACAAACGGCAGGTTTGGTTGAGATGGGCGAGCGCGACTATCATCTCGACTGCGAGTGGAGCAGAACACTGTTGCCAAAGTTATCGGAGGCTCAAACAAAGGCTCTCAACGAGATAAAAAAGGGTTTAACCGATAAGAGGGTTGCACTGTTGCATGGCGTTACAAGTTCGGGCAAGACCGAGATATATACTCATCTTATCGAGGAGCGACTCTCGCGTGGAGAAGATGTCTTGTTCCTTGTTCCCGAGATATCGCTTACAACTCAGCTGGTGGAGCGTATGCGCGCACTCTTTGGCGAGAGTGTTATGGTCTATCATTCGAAACTTACTCCGCAGCAACGCACAAAGTTATATACCGATATGTTATCATCGGAGAGTGGTAACTTTGTGGTTGGAGCGCGTTCGGCACTATTTCTACCGTATAAAAAATTGGGCTTGATTGTGGTCGATGAGGAGCACGATTCGAGCTACAAACAGAGCGAACCCAATCCCCGCTACAATGGTCGCGATGCAGCTATTGTATTGGCTGCGTTGCACAACGCAAAGGTTGTGTTGGGTAGCGCAACGCCTTCGCTTGAAAGTTATGCAAACACCCTCTCGGGTAAGTATGCTTATGCACTATTGACCGAACGATATGGAGGGGTGGAGATGCCCGATATCACAATTTCGGATACGGTGCGTAATGTTAAACGCAATGAACGTAAGTTGCACTTCAACAAGGAGTTGATAGATGCTATTGCAGAGCGATTGGAGAGTAATGAGCAGGTTATTCTCTTTCAAAATCGTCGCGGATACTCTCCGTATATGGAGTGCCCATCGTGTGGTTGGTCGGCACGTTGTCCGCACTGCAATGTAACCCTTTCGGCACATCAGCAGAGGGGTAAAATGGTTTGCCACTATTGCGGTTACAGCGAAACGATAAATCGCTATTGCCCAAATTGCAAGACAAGTGAATTGAAACCTATGGGCTTCGGTACGGAGCGTGTTGAGGAGGCGGTGTCGGAGTTATTTCCGGAGGCAAGGGTGCTGCGCCTTGATGGCGATACGGCAACCTCCTCATCGGCATATAACCGCATAATTGGGGCATTTGCTCGCCACGAAGCAGATATATTGGTTGGTACGCAAATCGTATCGAAAGGGCTCGATTTTGCAAATGTTACGCTTATTGGCATTCTCAATGGTGATAATCTGCTCGCCTCGCCCGATTTTAGGGCAGAGGAGAGGGCTTGGCAGTTGATAATGCAGGTTGCCGGTCGCTCTGGAAGACGCGATAAACGCGGAGAGGTTATTATCCAAACAGCCGAACCTCAGCACTCGATATATTCGATGATTGGAGAGTATGAGCGCGTGGCGGCGAAGTTGCTTGCAGAGCGCAAGCAGTTCCGTTATCCGCCATTTGTGAGAGTGGTTAAGGTTGTGGTGCGTAGCAGTGATAAGGAGCGACTTGTAGATGCTTCGATGCAGTTGGGCCAACAGCTACGTAACCGATTTGGTGGTAGGGTATTAGGACCTGTTGCTCCGCTTATAGACAGGGTGCGGGGTGAGTATCGTGTCGAGTTGATGTTGAAGATTGAAGTGGAGTCCTCTTTTTCGCGTGCAAGAGCAATTCTGCGCGAGGAGATAGCGCATCTGCGCGAGGATAAATCGTATCGAAATATAACCATTATCTGCGATGTCGATAATATGTGATATTTCGGGTGTGCTACGAGATGTAGCGTCTTTGATGCTGCCACGTACATGTCTTGCATGTGGTAGAGAGTTGCTGGAAAATGAGGGGTGTGTATGTTTGGCGTGTTGCTACAATATGCCACTGACAAACTTTGCGAAACATAAGGAGAATCCCATAAAACTGCTCTTTGAAAATGTGCTCCCCGTTGAGTCGGCTACGGCAATGTTTTGGTTTGTGGGTGGTACGGAGTGGCAACGTATCATTCATCATTTCAAGTACTATGGCCGTTGGTTTTTTGCGCAGAAGATGGGAGAGTGGCTTGGCCGAGAGTTGCGGGATAGCGGTAATTTTGAAGAGGTAGATTTGGTAGTACCTATTCCGTTGCACTATGGTCGTCGTTTGCGAAGAGGATACAACCAATCCGAGCAGTTGGCTTTGGGTGTTGCGCGAGAGATGGGTGTGAAGTACGAATTTCGTTCTGTGCGCCGTTGCTTGTACAACGATAGCCAAACCTCGAAAAATTATAGGGAGCGTTGGGATAATGTGGAAGATATTTTCGAGGTGCGAAGTGTGGATAAGTTACGAGGGAAACACCTCTTGTTGGTCGATGATGTGCTGACAACGGGAGCAACAATGGCATCGTGCGCCTCCGCAATTATCAAGGCTTGCAATGGTGACGTGAAGATTAGCATTGCATCGCTTTCGGTGTCGCGTAGAATCATAGATGGGCGTTAGAGTTTTCAAAAAGATATAAACAGCGTAGAGTGGTCTGCAATGGCGTTTTTGTTGTTGTGACGATTGTTATAAACAGAGTTTTCAACACGCACGCACGAGCGTATGTTGATGGAGTGACAAAAAAAGGCTACTTTTGTGGGATAATTGGATAAAATAGTCAGCTGACAAAAATACAATGGCAAAGGATTTCAACAATAGTAAAAATAGTGCAGCATTTGCGGAGTTAGCCCCTGAGGTTATGGCAACCGTACCACCACAGGCTGTGGAGTTGGAGGAGGCGGTACTCGGAGCGTTGATGCTCGAATCGGATAAGATTACCGAGGTGCAGGAGTATCTCACTGAGGCCTCATTCTACAAGGAGGAGCATCGCCTTATCTATCGTGTAATGAACGAGTTGGCGATGGCTCAACAACCTATCGACCTCTTCACCGTAACCAATCAACTCAAATCGAAGCGCGAGTTGAAGAAGGTGGGTGGTGCGAACTATCTGGCACAACTTACTCAGCGTGTCGGAACGGCAGCCAACATCGAGTTCCACTCGCGCATTATTACGCAGAAGCACATTCAGCGCGAGTTGATTCGTGCATCTACCGAAATTCAGCGCCAATCATACGATAGCACCATCGATGTCAATGACCTTATCGGCTTTGCTGAGGGTGAGGTGTTGAAGATTACCGAGGGCTATGTGAAACGCTCGGTGCAGTCGGCAAGCGATATCCTTCGTGCCACAATCCGACAAATCGAGAAGGCTGCCGAGAATGATTCGCGTTACAGCGGTGTCTGCACGGGCTTTACGGAGTTGGACAATGTAACTCTCGGCTGGCAACCTTCCGACCTTATCATTATCGCAGCCCGCCCTGCCATGGGTAAAACGGCATTTACCCTTACGATGGCTCGTAATATGGCGGTGGATTACGATACACCGGTTGCATTCTTCTCGTTGGAGATGTCTTCGGTACAGTTGATGACTCGTTTGGTAGTAGCCGAAACGGGCATTAACGGTCAGACAATCCGAAGTGGAAAACTCACTCCTTCAGAGTGGAAGACGCTCGAAACAAACACCAAATCGCTGGGTATGGCTCCACTCTATATTGACGATACTCCGGCATTGTCAATCTTCGAGTTCCGTTCAAAGGTGCGCCGTTTGAAGGCGAATAACGACATCAAGGTTGTGGTTATCGACTACTTACAGCTGATGACTGCTTCGGGACAGGGCGATAAGGGTAATCGTGAGCAGGAGGTTGCATTTATTTCGCGTACGTTGAAGGGTATTGCCAAGGAGTTGAATATCCCGATTATTGCCCTTTCGCAGTTGAATCGTGCCACCGAATCGCGTGGAGGCTCGAAGCGACCACAGTTGAGCGACCTTCGTGAGTCGGGAGCAATCGAGCAAGATGCTGACCTTGTAGCATTTATCCACCGACCTGAGTATTACGGCTTTACCGCAGGTCCGGGCGAGGAGCCGGTTGAGGGTTTGGCAGAGTTTATCTTGGCAAAGCACCGTAACGGCTCGGTTGGTGATGTGAAGTTGCGCTTTATTAAGGATCAGGCGAAGTTTACCAATTGGGACCAGATAAATACCGGCATGCAGCAACCTTCGATGGAGCAGTATGAGGATATGGCAAGTGCGCCATATCAGACCTCCTCTGCATCGGTGTTGCAGGGTGCTACGAACGACGAGTTTGCCCCATTCTAAATCGAGCAGGCGATGTTTGTAAAGTGTTTTGCAGGTGCGATAGTCGGCATTAAGGCCGTTAAGGTCGATGTTGAGGTCAATGTAGCGGGAGGAGGCATAGGCCTTTTCCTTGTGGGTTTGCCCGACAATGCCGTGAAGGAGAGTGAGCAGCGTATTCGCTCCGCCTTCGAGAATTCGCAACGAAGAATGACTGCCAAGAAGGTGGTTGTAAACCTTGCTCCTGCCGACCTCCGCAAGGAGGGCTCAGGATTTGACTTGCCTATCGCTGTGGGTATTCTTGCCGCTACGCAGCAGGTGCTTGATACTCGTCTTTCCGACACGATGTTTGTCGGTGAGTTGTCGCTCGATGGCGCAGTAAAGCCGGTACGCGGAGTGCTATCTCTTGCTGTTATGGCAAAGGAGAGTGGTCTGAGCCGTATTGTTGTGTCGTCAGCAAGCGCACATGAAGCCGCAGTAGTTGATGGCATAGAGGTTATCCCTGTAAATAATCTGAAAGAGGTTATAGCCTACCTGAATAACGAATTGGATATTACTCCTGCTGTTGGTGAGGTGTCGCAGGCGTTGGAGCGACAGAGCCCTTACGCTGAGGACTTTGCTGATGTTAAGGGGCAACACGATGTAAAGCGAGCCTTGGAGATTGCTGCTGCAGGAGGACACAATGTCTTGATGATTGGCGCACCCGGCTCGGGAAAGACGATGTTGGCACGCCGTATGCCTACGATTATGCCACCGATGTCCTTGGAGGAGGCTGTCGAGGCGACAAAGATACACTCCGTAGCGGGCAAGTTGGGTGAGAATATCGGCTTGATGACAAAGCGCCCATTCCGTGCGCCACACCATCTCACTTCGCAGGTGGCTCTTATCGGTGGCGGTCAGTCGCCACAACCCGGAGAGGTCAGTTTGGCTCACAACGGAGTCTTATTTCTTGACGAACTCCCGGAGTTTGGTCGCAACGTCTTGGAGGTGTTGCGTCAGCCGTTGGAGGATAGAATGATAACCATTTCGCGAGCAAAATATAGCGTGGAGTACCCATCGAATTTCACCTTGATAGGTGCGATGAACCCTTGTCCGTGCGGTTACTACAACCACCCAACCAAGGAGTGTACGTGCCAGCCATTTGCCATAAATCGCTACTTCTCGCGTATCTCAGGGCCACTGCTCGACCGTATCGATATGCATATCGAGGTTGTGCCTGTGCCGTTGTCGGAGATAAATGGCGAGCAGGTTGAGGAGTCGAGTGCCGAGATTCGCAAACGAGTTGTTGCGGCACGCGAGATTCAACAAAGGCGTTTTGCCGATACAGGTATTCACTCCAATGCGGCAATGAACTCAGCTATGTTGCGTAGATTTTGCCCATTGAGTAGCGAGGTGCGCTCACTGCTCGAGATGGCTATGCGCCGACTAAATCTCTCAGCTCGCGCCTACGACCGTATTATCAAGGTTGCCCGCACTATCGCCGACCTTGCAGGCTCCGAGAATATTGAGGCTTCCCATATCGCCGAGGCGATAAACTATCGAACGCTCGACCGAGATAGCTGGGGTAGATAGCTTACTCCAACAAGAACGCCAGCATCTCAGGAATCTTTGTGTAGTCGAGTACATGGATATAGTCGATACCGCCAAGGCGAATATGGCTGTCGCCTCCGCCATCGCCCATATCATCACCCATAAACAGCACCTGCTCCTTGGTATAGCCGTGCATCTTAGCATACTCCATTGTTGCATCGTACTTGTTGTACTGCTTTGCCACAATATCAAACGATGTTGAGCCTCCGATAAATACGGTGTAATCCTTGAAAATCTCCAACACCTCAGGATACATCACACGGCGCTTTGCGCGGTCGGGGTCGAATACAAGTTTATCCTCCTTGGTCGCTTCGGTGCCGAGCAGGGCAAATGTCACCATGCCCGAAGGGTGCCACTCGATTGGCTCACCTGCATACTCGGTGTAGCCATACTTCTCGCGCAAGCGGGTTGTTTCACGCAAGAAAAACTCCTTGTCAATGTCGGCCACAACCTTCTTGGTAATTACGAGTTCGCCATTTTCGACCTTGGCGTGCATCATTCCGTAGTTGCCGACCAAGTCGATAGGGTATTTCCCCATCTGATTAAATACGCGTGCAACATTTCCTGCGCCACACATTACCAAGTGGTACTTTTTGCCAAGTGCATCGAGCAATGCACGGCTCTCCTCAGGCATCGGGCAACGGTGGTTGGATAGTGTGCCGTCGAGGTCGAATACCAGCAACTTCTTCTGCTTGCGCAACTCCTCGGCATGCGCCTTGGTGTACTCTTCATCAAGACGAGAGCCGCCATTATACCACGCTTCAATCTGCTCCGGAGTGCTCTGCTCCATCAACTGCGTAAAAGAAAGCTCTTGCGACTCACATCTCTTCTCGCAACAGCCAACGCTCATTGTTGCAACAGCCACAATAACCAAAATAGAGATAATCTTCTTCATAGTTTTTTATTTGATTTTAGTAGTTTGTCTATCGTATCGCTTTGTGTCGAACAAGCTTTATATCGTCCATGGCGAAGTAGGCTGGATATGGATTATAATCTTTGCCACTCCATTTTACATCGAAAACAATCTTATTGACCTTACTCATCGAAGTCATATACCACTTTTCCCACCCCTCAAAAGCGGGCTCTCCATTTTTATATAGGTAGAATTTTGCAGTGGCTTGCACCTCGTCAGAGCCATCTATATAACCCGAAGCCTCAATCCAAATCGAAGTACTCTTGTCAAGAGGAGCAGTCAAATGATTTCCTTGTGTTGTGACTGCGTACGAATAGGTGGTATGAGCAACCATTATACTCTCAATGTAGGCAGGCTCTTCGCCCAAACTAAGTTCTACGCCACCCCAAAAGCAGTTGCAAATAAGGAAATTCGTGCCCGAGTATGCACTATCCACATGGGCATAGAGTTGGTCGGTCGGTGAGCCGTGATTTTGTAAATCTTTACTGCAATGGTTGGATAGAGCCAAACCGCCCCAATAGCCCTCGTAAGGTATCGTAACCACACCTGCGATACCACTCTTTTCATCGTGCCACGATGTTGCGATTGAGCCGTTTGTCAGGTTGTTGCCATTTGGGTTGCTATCCACCAATGCGTTCCAATAATCCCCCTCAAAGTCGCTACAATAGTGCTTTACGGTGTGGCCACTATCCTCTGGAGCGCATGCCAAGAGTGCCGAAACGACACAAAAAACGATACCTATGTTTATAAATCTCTTCATTTCTCTACAAATATAGGAAAAAAATAGGAACTTCCGTAAAAAGAAGTTCCCATTTTTGCACTTTGTTGTGCCTATCTCTTTAGAAGTAGAACGACATGTACAACGAACCACCGAGGTTGTGTGTTCCGAAGCGGAACGAATCGCTACCCGGAGAAGTTAGATCTGTTCTCTGCTCTACCGTGCCGAGTGCTGTGTTGTAACCTGTCGATGTTGTCCACTGCTGACCACCGAAAACATAGTAAAGGCTGAGATTAACCTCTGCACCCAACGAAATCTTTGGTGCCACAAACCACTCAACGCCTGCACTACATGTAAGACCTGCGAATATATCCGAATCGGTCTTCTGGGTGTCGATACGATATCCACTGCTGGTGTAACCACCAAGCGCAAGAGTTGGTTGCTGATTGAGCTCTGTCAGCTCGTTACCATACTTATAAGAGGTCTTGGTCTTCTGCAATCCGAAGAGAAGGCCTGCGCCAAATACTCCCTGTACACGCTTCTTGCCCTTGCGGTACTCTCCACCCAACAAGAGGCTTACACCGTGATTTTGTTCTTTCATTTGGTCAACAACCAATGCCTCGCTGAATGGGTCAAGTTCCACAGCCTTATCGTCTTGAACATAGCTGTTCGTTCTGTTGCTACGAACCATGAAGCCGATATTTGCGCGTACTGCCCACTCGTCAGTAAGCATATACTTACCCATAATCGAGATATCGGGAGCGATGCTATTCTTCTTGTAACCCTCCATGTTGTCGGTAATAGGCTGACCGTTCAATGCATCAAGAGAGTTGTTGGTGTTGCCATTAAAGAGGTTGCCAATATAGCTCAACATAGGAGCCACATTGAAACCTATCGACCAATCACCCTTCTCAGGGAGGTAGACCTTCGGAGCCTTCTCCTCGGCCTTCTTGGTCTCAGTAGCCTCCTGCGCAAACGCTGCGAGAGGAAGCATACATATAGCCACTGCAGTTAATAATAACTTCTTCATATTTTTTAGTTATTTAAGTGGTGCCTGAAATTAGTTGGTACGCAAACTTGTGTAAGATAACGTAGCATCATAGAACTTGATATCGTTAGGACATAAACCGCTGAAGGTCTTTTTTGTACCCTCGAACAGAGCCTCTACCTCTTTGAATATAGGTTCTCCTAATTCGTAATGGTCAATGCCTGTTCTGTATATAGTAGTAAATGTCTTAGGGTAAACTTTTACATCTGTACCCTCATAAGTTGCAGGTATATAGAGCGTATAATTACCATTTGCATCAGTCGAGACTTGGAGAATAGTGACACCCTCTGCTCCATATCGAAGAGAGTTGTTGGTTATCTCTGCATAAACAACGTGATTTGCGAGAGGTCTAGTGTCGGAAGTGATAACCTTGTTCTCGTCATAGTCGTAACCATAACCTGCGTTGTATTGGAACTTACCCTTGATAATTGCAGATCCCTGAATATCCTCAATTTTGAACGAGCTCTGCTCTTTTGCGCAACCTGCCAACAATGTCACGATTGCGATTACCGATAAAAATTTGTAAAAGTACTTCATAATTTAATAAGTTTAGTTAATATTTGTAATCTGTTTACTCTCTATCTTCTTGCCTCCTTAGCCTCGATGGTCTCGGTAGCGTGAGGAACACGCAACAGACGCTCGCGCGGAATCAACTTTCCGGTTGTCTTGCAGATGCCGTATGTCTTATGCTCGATGCGCACAAGGGCGAGTTCGAGGTTGCGGATAAACTTCGATTGGTGCGCGGCCAAACGCTCACACTCCTCCTTCGAGAGGGTTGTAGCACCCTCTTCGAGAACCTTGAAGGTTGGCGAAGTATCTTCGGTGTCGTTGCCATCTACTCGGCTTATAGTTGAGCGCAACTCCTCGTAGTCGTGTCGCGCTTGTTCGAGCTTCTTCAAAATCAACTCCTTGAACTCAGCCAACTCGGCATCGCTATAGCGGGTTTTTTCTTGCTGTGCCATAATAAATCCTCCTAAATTTTTTGTTTCAGTTACCAAAATTAAATAGAATTTCTCATTTCTCCAAATTTTAGGCCAAAACATTTCAAAAAAAGGCCGTTGAAAACGGAAAACGGAAAACGGAAAACGGAAAACTTTTAGTTTAGTGAGGAGTGAGGAGATAGGAGTTGAAAACTGAGAACTGAGAGCTGAGAGCTTAGAGCGCTCCCTATTACCCCTATTACCCCTATCACCCCCATTACCCCTATTAAACTTGCGCCTTGACCACGCTCGGAGAACGGAAAACGGAAAACGGAGAACTGAGAGCTGAGAACTGAGAGCTGAGAACTGAGAGCGCACTCCTTAAACTCCCTAAATTCCTTAAACTCCTTAACAAGGTTTGCGCCATGACCACGCTCGGAGTTCTCTGTACTCAATTGTTTTTGGAATATTTTTTGCAACTTTTTCGAGGTATGCACAATAAATATGAATCTATTTTCGTATATTTGTGTGACAACAGATAAAAAACCGTATTATTATGAAAAAGATTTTACTTTCAGCGTTGGCAATTGCCACGCTTGCGGTTACCCCGACAATGGCCGAGGATGTTGCCATTACCGCACAGAAGTTGCCACAGGAGGCACAGAAATTTCTAAATACTCACTTTGTTCAGAACAAAGTTGTGTCGGCAATGCACGACAGAGATATTTCGGATAATGACTATACCGTAATACTTGACGATGGCACAAAAATCGAGTTCGATGCTTCGGGCAAGTGGGAGAGTGTGAAAAATCACAACGGGAAGATTCCTGCAGGGGTTGTTCCGACCGCAATACAGGGCTATGTAGCAGAGCATTACCCTTCGATTGGTATCGAGAAGATTGAGCGTAAGCGTTATGGCTATGAAGTGGAGTTGACGAACGACCTTGATATGAAATTCTCATCAAGCGGAAAGTTTATAGGGTTAGACGACTAAACATAGTTTAGGGCTTAGAGTGGAGGAGAATGTTGAGTTTTCCTCCACTTTTTTCTTTTTTTACCTATTTTCTTTGCTTTTTCTTTGCTTTTGTTGTTGAAAGTGTGTAATTTTGCACGATAAAACAAGCGAATTTCATACAAAACAAAAATAAAAACACAAAAATGCAAAGAGAAAACTTGCTCAAACAACTTGAGAATACCGACAAGGTATGGGATTTCGTTGTTGTAGGTGGTGGTGCAACCGGTCTTGGTTGCGCTGTTGATGCCGCATCGCGCGGTTACAGTGTTGCGCTCTTCGAGCGTGAGGATTTCGCAAAGTGTACATCGAGCCGTTCGACAAAACTCGTTCACGGTGGTGTGCGTTATCTCCAAAAGTTGGAGGTTGATTTGGTGCGTGAGGCTCTCCATGAGAGAGGTTTGATGAAGCAGAATGCTCCGCACCTCGTTAAGGACCAGGCCTTCGTAATCTCGAATTACAGCCATTGGGAGAACTTCCTCTACTTCTGCGGTTTGACCGTGTATGATATTCTTTCGTTCGGCTTCGGCTATGGCCGTTCGCGTTTTATTACAGCAAAGACTCTCCGTCAGTACCTTCCAACATCGGTTGCTGAGGGCTTGAAGGGTGGTGTTGTCTATCA
>JAGBCX010000036.1 GCA_017937805.1 Alistipes sp.
CCCCCACCCCCCTCCGAGGAGGGGACTTGGTCGCAGAATAAATTCTGCTCCGAATGCTGTAAATAATGTTAGGCAGTTTTGTTTTTCTAACGAAAAACGGGAAAATTAGTCCCTGATTTAGGTCAGGGGCTTTTTTCTTGCGGTCTGCCACCGCATCTACAAATTTACCCACCCCCAAACCCCCTCCGAGGAGGGGACTTGGTCGCAGAATAAATTCTGCTCCGAATGCTGTAAATAATGTTTGGGAGTTTTGTTTTTCTAACGAAAAACGGGAGTTTTTGCAAAAAGAACTTATCAGAACGATTTTTTCCTGAAGAAATATTGTTTTTGTTTGCGCTTATCATCTTGCGAACGAGCTACATAGACCTTCTCGCCCGTGTATGGATTTTCGCCCGTGTAGAACATCACCGAGGAGAGTGTCATTGGTGTTGGTGTCAAGTCCTGCACCTGCTCCAAAGTGAAGTGCAACTTGCCGAGCACCCTCTGCGACAAGGCGCGCATATCCGCCTCACGACAGCCTGGGTGCGAGGAGATAAAGTATGGTATCAATTGGTAACGCAACCCATTTTCGCGACAAATCTTGTTAAAGTTGCGATTTAGCTCCTCGAACAACGAGAATGACGGTTTGCGCATAAGTTTAAGAACACCATCTTCGGTATGTTCGGGCGCAACCTTCAAACGGCCCGATGTGTGATGCACCACCACCTCGCGCAGATAGTCCGAATTGTCGAACAAATCGTAGCGAATGCCGCTGCCTATATAGGCGTGCTTCACCCCTTTTGTCGTGCGGATTTTGCGGTACAAATCGAGTAGAGGGCGGTGGTCGTTATTGAGATTCGGGCAGACCTTAGGGTGTAGGCACGATGGGCGCACACACTTGGCGCACAACGCCCTATTCTTTCCTCCCAAGCCATACATATTTGCCGATGGGCCACCAATATCGGTGATTGTACCGTGAAAATCGGGCATCTCGGTAACAGCCTTCACCTCACGCATAATCGAAGCCTCGCTACGAGAGGATATAAACTTTCCCTGATGTGCCGAGATTGTACAGAACGAGCAACCACCGAAGCAACCACGGTGGATATTTACCGAGTGCTTAATCATCTCCCACGCAGGGATATCACCACGCCCTTTGTAGCGTGGGTGCGGCGCACGCATATATGGCAAATCGAATGCCGAGTCCAACTCCTCGCTCGAAAGTGCCGCGTGCATCGGATTTATCACAACATAGTCGTTGCCCGTGCGCTCAATGAGGATATTGTCGCTTTCGAGGCGGTTACTCTCGACCTCCTCTTTTGTGAAGTTTTCGCCAAAGGCTCGTTTATCTCGTTGGCACTGCTCAAACGAGTGCAACATTATCGTTTTTTCGCTCGGCAGAGCCTCGACATACTTTTTATCCGCCACAAAAGCCACCTGACGCAGGGTATGCAAAAGTTTTGCATTGTAGCCGTTACGCATCGCACGAGCCACCTCGCGGATAACTTTCTCGCCCATTCCGTAGAGCAGAAAATCTGCCCCACTCTCGACCAAGATAGAGGGTTTCAAAGTGTCCTGCCAATAGTCGTAGTGGGTGAGTCGGCGCAACGAAGCCTCGATACCGCCAATCAAAACGGGGGTATTCGGAAAGAGTTTTTTGAGAATCTTTGTATATGTCGTTACGGCATAGTCGGGGCGGAAACCCGCTGCTCCACCCGCCGTGTAGGCATCGTTTGAACGAAGTCGTTTGTTGGCGGTGTAGTGGTTTACCATCGAATCCATTACGCCTGCCGTAACGCAGAAGCAGAGGCGTGGAGTGCCGAATTTCTTGAAGTCGCGTAAATCATCTCGCCAATTTGGCTGCGGCACAACCGCCACGCGCAACCCCTCGTCCTCGAAGAGTCGCGACACCACCGCCGTACCGAACGATGGGTGGTCGATGTAAGCATCGCCCGAGAAGAGAACTATATCGACATAGTCCCACCCAAGCTGACGCATCTCCTTGACGGTTGTTGGCAGAAATCCCATAATTTTTTCAAAAAAATTGACAATTGACGAATTGATAATTGACAATTAAAGGTATTTTTAGTTTAGGCCTGCGGCGCAATTCTGCATTCTTAATTCTCAATTCTTAATTTATTCAAAAGCAGAAGCTTTTGAATAGTTGTCCCATTTTTCAAGCACCGCCTTAAAGTCGGCTGGTAGGTCGAGCGTAAATTCCTTGTACTCACCCGTAGTTGGGTGTTCAAAACCCAAAAGACGGGCGTGAAGGGCGTGGCGTGGCATCGTTTCAAAACAATTCTCAATAAACTGCTTATACTTCGAGAAGGTCGTACCCTTCAATATCTTGTCGCCACCATATCGCTCATCGTTAAAGAGCGGGTGACCTATATACTGCATGTGAACACGAATCTGGTGCGTTCTGCCCGTTTCGAGGCGGCACTCCACCAAAGTTACATATCCGTAGCGTTTCAGCACCTTGTAGTGCGTAACGGCGTGTTTGCCCTCCGAGCCATCGGCAAAGACATACATCTGATGACGGTTTTTTGGATTGCGACCAATATGGCCCGTAATAGTTCCCTCGTCATCTGCCAAGTTTCCCCAAACGAGCGCAATATAACGGCGTTGAGTGGAGTGGAGGAAGAATTGGTGCGAGAGGTGCTGGCAAGCCTGCTCGTTCTTGCCCACAACAAGAATGCCCGAAGTGTTTTTATCGATTCGATGCACCAAGCCGGCGCGCTCGTTGCCCTGCTGGAACATCGGGTTATCCTTCAAGTGGAAAGTGAGCGCATTAACAAGCGTTCCGCAGTAGTTGCCATGTCCGGGGTGTACACACATTCCCGCCTCCTTATTCACAACGATAACATCATCGTCCTCGTACATAATGTCGATTGGAATATCCTCAGGTGTGAGCGTTACCTCGTAGCGAGGAAATGCCAAGCGCATCGAGATATGGTCGAAAGGTTTTACCTTATATGATGCTTTCTGCGGTTTCTCATTCACGAAGACACCGCCCTCGTCTATCGCATTTTGAATACGGTTACGCGAGCAGTTCTCCATATGCGTTGTGAGGTACTTATCCAAACGCATCATCGACTGCCCCTTATCGACAGTTATGGCATAATGCTCGTACAAGCCGTTTTCATCGGGTTTCTGGTCAGAAAGGAAACGGCGAGGCATAACGCCCACACCCGACTCCTCGTCATCACCCTCGAAATCGACCTCGATATCCTCGTCTAACTCCTCGTTTATGTACTTCTCCTCTGCCATACCTATCCATTAAAAGAAGAAATCGTCTTGTGCCTGCGGTGCTTGTTGCGGTTGCGACTTCTCGGCATTTGCTATCGAATCGAGCAGTCGTTGCTCCGCCTTGGCGATAGAGTCAGCCTCCATCTTTGCACGCAAAGCCTCTGCCACACGACGCTCCTGCTGAACTATCGCACTATCAACCTTCACTGCATCGAGCGTAAGGTGCAACGACACCCTCTCGCCATACGCCACCGCCTCACTCGGCAATACCGATTGCAGGTAGACCTTGGCACGATTGCGCTCCAAAGCCGGCATACCCTCGTCAAAGACTATCTCGCCAATATTCAATCCCGACTCCCAAAGTCGGCTCTTTGCCTCGAACAACGAGCGACCAAGAACGTGCGGAACAGCCGTTGCTGTATCGGTAGTCGCAACACCAACTCGCAAAACTACCCCACTGCCCATCTCTGCCTGCAACTCGCTCTCTTCGAGGACCTCCTCGCCATTGATATACTCGGCAAGAACATAGTTTGTGGCGATATCCTCGGCATATTCGAGGTGGTCAATGGTCAAACCTGCTGTTTCGAGCACATTCTTCGCCTGACGCAACGAACGACCTGCCACATACGGCACAGCCACCATTCGCTGACGCGAGGAGTTTATCGTAACATAGACCTTACGACCGGGCTTAACCACAACACCGCTCTTCGGCAGTTGGTCAAGCACCACACCTCCCGGATAGGCTGCGACATGAAGCGAGTCATTCACGATAATTTCGAGGTCACGACGACCTGCAAAATACTCCGCATCGTTCAACTTCAACCCCACAAAATCAGGCACTGTACGGCGTGCGCTGTGGCGTGTACCGAGAGCCATAGCGACAAATGCTGCCACCGCCAAACCCAAAAAGACAAGTGCGATTACTACTATATTGTATGCTATTGTATGCTTTTTCAACCAAGACCAAAAACTCTTCATAGTTTTCCGTTTTAATCCTGCTTCGCAGGCTTTTCCTCCTTGCGGCTCGGCATAGTGTGCAAGCACCCTCTGCTCTCGCTCCGCATCGTCGGTTCAGTTTTCCGTTTTCCGTTTAACTCATTATAGTGTGTATCTCGTTCGACCGCCTTATAGCCTGCCGATGCGCACATTTTCTCAATCTCTCCAATCGTCAGGCGTGGTCGCTCGTCAGCCGCTCCTGCCATCGAGTATATCTTTGTCGAATCCTCGATTGTGCCGTCAATATCGTCTGCGCCAAACGACAACGCCATCTCTGCCACCTCCTTGCCATACATCACCCAATAGGCCTTAATGTGTGGCACATTGTCAAGTATCAGTCGGCTCATCGCCAGCGTACGCAAATCATCTACAACTGAGGTTTCGCCCAACTCTGTCAATCCATTATTAGCACTGCGGAATTTCAGCGGAATAAAGGCGTTAAAACCTCCCGTTCTGTCCTGCAAATCGCGCAGACGCAGAAGGTGGTCGATACGGTGGTCGATGTTTTCAATATGTCCGTAAAGCATCGTAGCATTCGAGTCAAAGCCCAACTTGTGCGCCCTCTCGTGCATATCGAGCCACTCCGCCGAAGAGCATTTACCCGGGCAAATTTCAGCCCTGACCCTCTCGTCAAAAATCTCCGCTCCGCCACCGGGGATTGACTCCATACCTGCCTCTTTCAGCAACTGCAAGCCCTCCTCAATGGTCAATCCCGCCTTGCGAATCATATAGTGCAACTCCACCGCAGTAAATGCCTTTACGCACACCTCGGGCATAATCGTCTTAATACGGCGTATCATCTCGGCATAGTAGTAGAGGTCGCGGTCGGGGTGAACTCCTCCGACAATATGCACCTCTGTTGCACTACTCGTCTTGCGCTTCTCAACCTGCTCCAAAACCTCCTCCATAGAGTAGTCCCACGCTCCAGCCTCGCCCTTGCAGCGGCGGTACGAGCAGAAACGGCACTCGAAAAGGCAGATATTTGTAGGTTCGAGGTGGAAGTTTTTATTGTAAAAGACCTTGTCGCCACTCTTACGCACCTTCGCTTCGGTTGCCAATCGCGCCAATAGCCATAGCGGAGCCTTCTCCCACAGGAGTTTGGCTTCGGTGGCATCTATGCGCTCTCCGCGCGACAACTTCTCGGCTATTTGCTCAATAGTCATACTATTTCGGTGCTTTGCGATAGAGATAAACGGCAATTATCGCATAGATTATATTTGGCAACCACACTGCCAACATCGGTGGCAGAGAGCCACCCTTGGCAAACTCCTCGAATACACGATTGAGCATGATATAGGAGAAGCAGAGTGCGATACCTATTCCAATGTGCAAACCCGTACCTCCTCGCACTTTACGAGAGGAGAGCGACACACCGATAAGCGTCAAGATAAATGTTCCTATCGGATAGGCATAACGGGTGTGGTGCTCCACCTCTATATGTCGTATCGAGTCGGAGCCTTTGGCGCGTTGTTGGTCGATAAAGTCGTTCAACTCCACAATATTCATCGTCTTAACCAGAGCCTGCAGATTTCCCAACTCCACAATATCGAGGTTGAGCAGTGTGTCGAGATTACGATGTTGCTCGAATGTCTCGTGTCCATTATCATCAAAATGACGAGTGATGTATCGTTGTGCTGTCCATCGCTTTGTCTCGTTATCAAACTTTGCCTCCGAAGCCTCCAAGGTCGAACGCATGAAGCTACCCTCATACTTTTCGAGGGCTATGAACGAAGCCTGCGAAGAGTTTTTGCTGAATCCGCGAATATAAAGGAATGTTCCCGGTTCAACCTGACGATAGATGTGTCTGTCGTACTGAAAACGCTGACGACGAGGAATATACTGCTGCTCAAAAGCTACACAGGTACGTTGCGAAATAGGTATTACCCAAAGGCTTAATCCGAGCGAAATAATCGTAATAACAAGCGCACTTATGAAGTATGGCCACATCAATCGGCGGAAACTCATACCGCCCGATAACATGGCGACAATCTCGGTCTGATACGCCAACTTAGAGGTAAAAAATATACACGCAATAAAGGTGAAGAGCGCACTAAACTGATTTATGAAGAATGGGATAAAATTGAGATAGTAATCGACAACAATACTCTTGAATGGAGCATGCGTCTGCGTGAAACCATCTATCTTTTCGACATAGTCGAATATCACCACAACCACAATAATCATGGCTATAGCAAAGACGTATGTTCCGAGGAACTTACGTATGATGTAGCGGTCGAGAATCTTCAATCCCGGCCACCAACTGCGTCCTGTCTTATATTGCGGCTCCATCATATCTTAAAATGCAGAATGCAAAATGCAAAATGCAAAATTAGTTTTCCGTTAATCCTGCTTTGCAGGCTTTTCTTCCTTGCGGCTCGGCATAGAGCAAACAAGTTTGCCCTCTGCACTCGCTCCGCTGCGTCAGTTTTCCGTTTTCCGTTTTCCGTTTTCCGTTCTCCGTTTATTACAGTCTTCGTCCGAGTTTTTCAACCATTACGGCTTTCCACTGAGCAAAGTCGCCTGCGATAATGTGCTTGCGAGCCTCGCCAACCAACCACAAGTAGAAGCCCGTATTGTGCAACGATGCTATCTGCGCTGCCAACATCTCGCCACATACCACAAGGTGGTGGAGATAGGCCTTCGAGTATTGGTGATCCACGAAGGTCGTGCCGTTAGGGTCTATCGGCGAAAAGTCGTTCTCCCACTTCTTGTTGCGGATATTGATTGTACCCTCGCTCGTAAATAACTGTCCGTTACGACCATTGCGGGTAGGCATTACGCAGTCGAACATATCCACACCCCGCGCAATTCCCTCCAAGATATTTATCGGCGTACCGACACCCATCAAGTAACGAGGTTTATCCTGCGGTAGTATGGCATTCACAACCTCAATCATCGCATACATCACCTCCGTAGGCTCTCCAACTGCCAAACCTCCGATTGCATAGCCATCGGCATTGTACTGCAAGACATTCTCGGCGGCTTTTGCTCGAAGGTCGGGATAACCACAACCCTGCACGATTGGGAACAGCGATTGATAGTGTCCATACTTCGGCTGGGTTTTGTGGTATTGATTAAAGCATCTGTCCAACCAACGCTCTGTCAATGCCAACGACTTGGCGGCATACTCCTTCGGAGCATCGCCCGGAGGACACTCATCGAATGCCATCATTATATCGGCACCAATGGTACGCTCGGTATCAATGACGCTCTCAGGTGTGAAGAGGTGGCGCGAGCCGTCAATATGCGACTGAAAATGACAGCCCTCCTCCTTCAACTTACGACAAGCCGCCAAAGAAAATACCTGAAAACCGCCACTATCGGTAAGCATCGGCTTATCCCAAGTCGAAAAGCGATGCACTCCGCCGGCCTCCTCCAAAATCTTCATTCCCGGGCGAAGATAGAGGTGATAGGTGTTTGCAAGGATTATCTGCGCCTTTGCCTCATCACGCACATCACGGTGAAAGATGCCCTTCATGGCGGCTGCCGTACCCACAGGCATAAATATCGGGGTTTGGATTACGCCATGGTCGGTGACTATCTCACCCGCGCGCGCATTGGTTACATTGTCCTTATATTGTAAAGTAAACTCCATAATCTTGTGCAAAATTACTAATTTTCGCGAAATTTTGCGTAAGTTTGCAAAATAATTGACAACTCTACTGTTTGAATGGAGAAAATATACGACATAATATACAGTGCTTTAATGGCTTACGGCAGTGTCGGCATTGCCCTCGGAGCAGCAATTATCGCACTGCTAATCGTGCAAATTGCCCTTCATCTCGGCATATACGGGCGTATTGCGTCGTTCCGACTGATGAATAGAAAGCAAATTCGAGATAAAGAGCCTGCAATATCGGTTGTTGTTCCACTCTTTGCGGAAGATGCAAACTATCTCGACACCTCGCTGACCACACTCCTGACTCAAGACTATGCGAAGTTCGAAGTTGTAGTGGTATATGTCGGCAACAGCGACGATTTCTTCGCCGACATACAGTCGTTGCAAAGGTTGTATCCCCATCTGTCGCCCGTACACATCGACTATTCGCCACACTATCCCGTATCAACAAAAATAGCTCTGAATGTCGGCATTAAGAGTGCAAAATACGACTTTGTCATCACGACATCGCCAGACGCCACTCCATCTTCGGAACGTTGGCTGTCGCTACTTGCAAAGGGCTTTATGTATGGCGACATTGTACTCGGATACTGCGGTGTGGCAAGACAGGGAGGATTTAAGAATTTCATATTCCGCGAATATCAATTTACCGACTCCGTAGCGTGGCTCGCATCTGCCATTCGTCATCGCACCTACTCGGCCTCGCGCAACGCTTTAGGTTTTAAGAAGTGCCTCTATTTTGATGTTCGTGGTTTCAACCACCTCAACATGAATGTTGGCGAGAATGACCTCTTCGTACAGCAGATTGCAACACAAAATAATGTCAGCGTTGTACTCTCCCCTCGCGCAACATGCACGGAGCGCACTTGGGGCGGTTGGGAATGGTGGTGGCACAGAATAAAGTTGCTACAAACCACCCATCACTACTACCCAAAATGGGCAATGGCTCCAATGATAGCCGAACTTACGATACGCACGCTCTTCTTCGCATCGATTGTGATGGCCCTCGTATTTATGCCTTGGGAGTTCAAAATCGCAGCAATAATAGTCGCACTATTGCGATACTTTGTCATAATGTTTGTCGTGGTTAGAAATTGCCGCCGTCTGGGAGAGGGTGGAATTATTGCCATGCACTTTATCTATGACATTATCGAGCCGATATTGCGACTTACCATTGCATTGACATCAAACAAGAAACATCGAAAATCGTGGTTTTGATATGTCTGTACAGGCTTATGACATATACGATGACCGCAAATTGGTTGAGTTGGTGGTAGAGGGTGACAGTGTCGCATTCGATACCCTCTTTGCGCGCCACAGCGAGATGATATATGCCACGTTACAAAAATTCACCGGACATAGTGACGATGTTGACGATTTGATGCAGGAGGCCTTCATGAAGGCCTACCTGAAAATAGGGCTCTACAACCCGAAATACGATTTTGGAGCTTGGATATACACGATTGCGCGAAATACCTTTGTCGATTATAGTCGCTCTCGCAGAAGTAGCGCCATAAATCCGCAAAACATATCGCTCGACAATAGAAATATCTCGCAAGCATCGGCCCCGACACCCGAAGACTACATCATAAATGCTCAGCAACGAGCTCAAATAGAGCGATACATATCGATGTTGCCGGAAGATTACAGACAACTCTTTGAGTTGCGTTTTCTTGATGAGTACAGCTATGAGGAGATTGCCGAGAAACTCGATATGAAACTCGGCACGGTTAAAACCCGAATATTCAGGGTACGCAATATGATGTGTCAATTTATCACCAAAGGTGAAGAACAAAGCAAAAATTTTGATATAAATGGATAGTGCAGCTCTTATCAAAAAGTATTTCGACAACCTATCGGAGCAACAATGCCAACAGTTTGAGCGTCTTGGCGAGGTCTATCAAGAGTGGAATGCAAAGATAAATGTCATCTCGCGCAAGGATATGGAGCATATCTATCTGCACCATATCCTACACTCGCTCGCCATTGCCAAAGTGTGTCAATTTGCCGATAATGCAGAAGTGCTTGATGTCGGCTGTGGAGGAGGCTTCCCATCGGTGCCGCTGGCCATATTATTTCCGAATGTGCAATTTACCGCCTGCGACTCCATTGGTAAGAAAATCCGTGTGGTCGAGGGCGTTTGCGAAGCGGTAGGTATCAAAAATATTCGTACCGTAAATGGACGTGTAGAGCAACTGAAACAACAGTTCGACTACATCGTGTCGCGCGCTGTAACAGATATGCCGACCTTTGTGGGTTGGGTGCGTGGAATGATACGTAAAGGTGCGAAGGGTTCGCTTCCTGGTGGTATCCTCTACCTCAAAGGTGGCGATTTAACCGAAGAGCTAAAAGCAAGTCATCGCAAATGGAAGCGATACTACATTTCGGAGCTCTTCGAAGAGGAGTTTTTCGAGACAAAGCAGGTGGTCTATTCCGAAGAATAGATAGCATAGAAGGCAAAACACACTATTAAGTCAGAGATGCGCAGGGCAATTTTGATAGTTATATTGTTGGCTACCCTACTTACGGGCGAGGCAAAGAGTATTGTTAAACGTGATTCGATAACAATATTCGGCCGAGTATTGTGCGAAGGAGAGCCTCTTGCCAATGTGCCCGTTTCGGACGGTGTAAACATTGTTAAAACCGACTCACTCGGTCGCTATGCCATAGCATCTCACAAGTGGCAAAACACAGTGTTTGTTATCACTCCGTCGGGTTATGAGCCTAAGTGTCGCAAACGCATATTGCCTCGCTTTTGGGCTTTGCTGAAAAAGAAGCGCGAAGTGGCAGAAGAACACGATTTTCACCTCGTAAAGCGCAATCAAAGCAATCACCGTATTATCTTTATGTCGAATATCTTTCTGCAAAATTCAAATGACGACCTATTGCAGTTAAAGAAAAAAACTATACCTGCGGCACGCCAAATATTGAAGGAGGATAACGACTCTACCGCTACATACACCATTCTCTTGGGCGATATAAGCAATTGCCCGATGTGGTATGCGCGCGAATTTGATGTCTCTGATGCCGTTTCGCTTCTCGCTTCGCTCCGCTACCCGACAATGCTATATACCGTGATGGGCGATCAAGACAACGATGGCGCAGTGCCGGGAACAGGATTGACCGACTATAAGGCTGAACGACAATATGTCTATTCGTGCGGACCAAAATACTACTCGATGAATATCGGTGATGCCCACTACATAGTTCTTGACAACACGGTATTTCGCAATGAGGCCGGCAAAGGTAAATACCCTACCGAAATTGTCGGAAAACGCAATTATGACCGCTTTGTAACCTCCGACCAACTTGATTGGTTGCGCAAGGACCTTGCCCTCATCACCGACAAGGCGACACCTATCATAGTGTGTATGCATCACCCTGCTTTTACGGCCAACTCAAAACGTCGTATCTCTAAACGTTTCAGCAAACCCGAAGATGTCGATTCGCTAACAAACTGTTTTGCCGACTTTAAGAATGTACACTTTATCACCTCGGGAACATTGGATCGTCGTGTTTCGCACACAAAAGATCTGCCAAATATTATTGAACATGCGATAGCCTCAACCTCTGGCGACCGTTGGAGAACGGGATACAATGGTTTCGAGCAGATAAATTCGGCTGGAGTACCGGCAGGTTTTGAGATATTTGACCTCAAAGGGCGTAATATATCGTGGCACCACCGTACCGAAGAGTGTGACAACAAGCCATTCCGCACATACGACATGGCGAAAGTCGGAGAGTATTATCGCGATAATCTTGACATGCAAAATCTGATTCGAGAGTATCCAAAGACCATTATCAACTACGCTACACCAGAGTTTGCAAAGTATATCTATATAAATTGGTGGGGAAATGAGAAGGGTGCCAAATTGGAGGTATTCGAAGACAACAAACCACTGCGTGTTCGTCAGATATGGCAAGCGGACCCGTTGTTTGTAGCAACTTCCACAGCTATAACTCTAAAAAATAGTCGAAAAAAACCACGATTTAGTCGCAACAATTGCAGCCACCTCTTCCGAGTACAGCGAACATCGCCAACCTCGACAATTAAGGTCAAGACGACGAGTCCGTTTGGGGTTGTTCACGAAGAAATTATTACGGGAAATAAGCTCTTCCTGCAACAAACAAATTAGTTTTTGCTCGAAAAGTACTTTCTATTTGGCAAATTGGTTTTTTTGCCTTATCTTTGCAGTGTAGTAACAGTTGGAGTTTCAATCTTGACGAGGAGTTGAAGGGGTTGAAATTCTTTATTTTTTTGTTGCTTGAAAAATCCCAAACGGGAAATCAGAGAGGATATAAACAAAAGATAAAAGATATTATTATGGCACAGATTAACTACCTCACAGCTGAGGGTTACAAAAAGTTGAAAGACGAACTCGACCACATGCGCTCCGTAGAGCGTCCTGCTGCCGCTGCTGCTATCGCAGAGGCTCGCGATAAGGGCGACTTGTCGGAGAATGCCGAGTATGATGCTGCACGAGAGGCTCAGGGCCTGCTCGAAATGCGCATAGCACAGTTGGAAGCTACGCTCAACAACTCACGAGTTATTGACGAGAGCAAAATCCAGAAGGACAAAGTACAGATTTTGAGCAAGGTGACACTCCTCAACCACAACAACAAGCGTGAGGTTACCTACACTATCGTTTCGGAGAACGAGGCTAACCTCCGCGAGGGTAAGTTGGCCATCGGCACCCCTATTGCGAGGGCTCTGCTCGGCAAGAAGAAGGGCGAGGTGGTAGAGGTTTCCGTACCTGCCGGCGTTATCAAGTTCGAGATTCTCGATATCTCGATTTAATCAAGGTCGATTTTGTTGAGTTGACATTGCAGGGAAGATATTCTCTGCAATGTTTTTATTGGTATACACTTGTTTTTTGGCGGTTTTTTTGCCATATTTGTCAAAAGTTTTACATCATTGTTGGCATGAAAAGGTTTATCGCTACTATATTGGCATTGGCAGCCTTGTGTGAGGTGTCGGCACAACAGGTCTATCGTACCGAGTTTTCCGTCTTCGACCTTCGCGAAGCAGCACTCAAAAATGACCACTCTCGCACTGAGCATCATATTCGTTTTGCTCCTAAAACAATCGAAGCAGTGGGCAAGGTAGAGGTCGTAGGTCAAACCGTAGACCTCCCTACCGCGTGGAGCGACTACAATGTCTATATCCATATTCAAAATACCATCAAGGCGTACGACCTTGTGGTAAATGAGCAGTTGGTCGCCTCGGTCGAGGATTCGTATACTCCTGCGGACTTTCTCCTCTCGCCATATCTGCGTCAGGGCAAGAACGAGATTCTGCTGTTACTGCGCCGTTCGGAGTGCATAGAGTTGCATAGTGGCTCGAAGAGCAACCTTGTGGAACAGTTCCGAGGTTCATACATATTTGCTCAACATCGCAAACATATCTACGACTACGATGCACGTATCGTGCAGAGTGCCAATGGTAAGAGCCTTGCGCTCGAACTCGATATCCTCGTGCGCAACGATTTCAACTTCGAGGAGATTGTACAGGTGGGTTACGATATCTACTCGCCCGACAATAAGTTGATAGATTATGCTGTACGTGAGTTTCCGGTGACAGGTCGCAGTATCGACACGCTGCGTATTCGCACCTCACTCGGTGAGGAGAGTCGCTATCTGTGGAGTTTCTCAAATCCGAAGTTGTATCGCTTGACACTCTACACCAAACGCGACAGCAAACCTCGCGAATACATCTCGTTTCGTCTCGGTGCAGGCACCACGACATTTGCCAATGAAAAGATACTCCGCAATGGCAAGCCTATTACGATAAAGTCGGCTCGCTACAACGCTCGCACCACATACGACGAGGCGCTTGCGGAGATTAAGGCTCTGAAAGCGCAGGGTATCAACACCCTACTCCCAGATAACCCTCAGCCTGAGTGGTTTTACGATATCTGCGACGGTTTGGGCATATATGTCATAGAGCGTGCCAACATCAACCCTAACGAGCAGTCGCAAAATCGTAAGATTGGTGGCACACCATCGAATAATCCCGACCTTGTGGGCGAATATCTCGCGCGTGTCAAGGCGATGTACTATCGCACTCGCAACCATTCGTGCATCATCGCCTACGCACTCGGAGGAGATGCAGCAGGCAATGGCTACAATATGTATAAGGCGTACCAATGGCTCAAAGGTGTGGAGAAAAATCGTGCCATAATCTGCACCTCGGCTGAGGGGGAGTGGAATACGGACTTATAATTGAGAACCGACGATGCGGAGCGAGAGCAGAGGGTGCTTGCACACTTTGCCGAGGTGCGAAGGAGGAAAAACCTGCGAAGCAGGATTAATTAAAAAATCATGAATCTTGAACTCATTGTCGTTGGAAAAACTGATATGCGTGAGGTCGATGCGCTGGTGCAGATGTACTCGAAGCGCATAAACCACTATGCCAAATTCTCAATAACATATCTGCCCGACCTACGCAACACCAAAAAACTCTCGGAACAACAGCAGAAGGTTGCCGAAGGGGAGATGTTGTTAAAAGACATAACCTCAGGCGACTATGTCGTACTGCTCGATGAGGCGGGCGAGGAGATGCGCAGTATTGCCTTTGCGCAGTGGCTTCAAAAGCGAATGAATAGCGGAGTGCGCCGCTTGGTGTTGATGATTGGTGGTCCTTATGGTTTTTCAGAGGAGGTATATGCACGAGCCAACTCGAAAATATCACTCTCGAAGATGACCTTCTCGCACCAGATTGTCAGAGCCATCTTCACTGAGCAACTCTATCGCGCATTCACCATTATCAAAGGCGAGCCTTATCACCACGAGTAGTGAGTAGTGAGTAGTTAAATAGATAGGCAAATCGTAATGATTTGCCTATCTATTTTTGGAATATTTCACGATTATTGGATTACTTCTTCTTGCCCTTCGCTGGGTCGAAGATATTGTTCAGCACATACGCCAAGCGGTAGCCTGCGCGTTGCAACTGTTGGTCAGCAAGTGCAACCATCTCATCGTGTTGCTCTTTCGGAATCTTTGCAAAATCCTCCCCCGAAACAATATATTTGAACGATGCTCGGTTATCCTTTACACTCTGCTTAACCCAATCTGTGAGTGTTCCCTTGCAGACCTTCTTCGCCTCCTTCTTACTTAGGTTGCCTAACTCCTCGTTGAACTTCTCGCAAGTCCAACCCTTATGAAAGATTGCCGGTGAGTTGTCCCAGAAACCATGATATCCCTGTTTTTTGCCCTTGTACTTAAATCTCAAACCCTGCGAGTAGCCAGGCGCCCACTTCGGCTTCTTCCAATCAAATGGCGGTGCCAAATAGCGGTTATGTGAAGGGCAGTGAAGATCTACCACCATGTGTGTCAAGAGTTTGATGTTCAAAGCTATGATCGAATCGGAAAGACTCTTGTAATCCTTCATCTCATTGATAATGCGAGTGCTCTGTACATATCCGCTATGACCATCAAGCTCAACTATATTGTTCTTCGCGTCAACCGCTACATTGTGCCACCAATCAAGTGGCTCATACGGAACTGTAGTACGATAGTGGTCCATCCATGTCGCATAGTAGGTGAGCGAGTGGTTAAGATATTTGCGAATCTCTTTCTTTGTCGTAGGAGTTAGATTCTGCTCTGCGATATAAACAGCCGCATGGTGTGCCACAGTACCCCACGCCTTCGCTTCGAACGATGCACCCAGCGCAAATGCCACTGTCAAAAGTGCAAAAATTACTCTTTTCATAGTTTATTGGTTTGGTTTCTTTCCACAAATATAGTAATCAATTTTTGATTTTGCAAAAATTATGGTGGAGCAATAAGACGGTAAGTATGGATAATAAGGGCAATAGGAGTTGTAGGGTGCGCCAAATTTGATGACATTTAATGGCATTCAGGCTTTCAGCCCTTAATGACATTGGAATGGCAGCGCACTCCCAAAGAGTGCTTAATGACAGGGCGCAAAAAATCAGAAATAATAAAAAGACCTTGCAAATAGCAAAACAAAATTGATTTTAAGGAGATAGTTGCAACGCCATCAAAAAAGACAGAGGTGGGAGCATACTGAGCGTATGTGACCACCTCTGAATTTGAAGATAAGGAAGCAAATGCTCCTTAAAATCGATTTTTACATTTTTTTGCCGACATTAGTCTTCTTCGCAACCTTAGCAGCAGAAGCCTTAGTAGCAGCAGCCTTTGGTGCCTTTGCCTTTGGAGCCTTTACTACAGTTGCGTCCTCAACTGCGTCAGTTGCCTTCTTCGCACGCGAACGGCGAGTCTTTGGCTTAGCCTCAGCTGCAGGTGCAGCAGCAGGAGTTACACCGAGTGTGTATGCCTCGTTGAAATCAACGAACTCGATGATACACATATCTGCACCGTCACCCAAACGGAATCCGGTCTTCAAAATACGTGTGTAACCTCCTGGACGCTCTGCAATCTTAGGAGCGATAGTACGGAACAACTCGGTAACTGCCTCCTTCTGCTTGAGGTACGAGAATACGATACGGCGCGAGTGGGTTGTATCCTCCTTCGAACGAGTTACGAGTGGCTCGATGAACTGACGTACAGCCTTTGCCTTTGCAACAGTCGTCTCGATGCGCTTGTGGAGAATCAAAGACGATGCCATGTTCGACAACATCGCCTTACGGTGTCCCGCCTGACGGCCGAGATGATTGAAATTCTTATTGTGTCTCATAATTATTCTTTATCAAGTTTGTAAATTGATACATCCATTCCGAACTTCAGGTCGAGAGATGCCAACAAAGCATCGAGCTCTGTGAGCGACTTCTTACCAAAGTTACGGAACTTGAGAAGATCATTGCGATTGAGTTTTACCAAGTCGCCAATGGTCTCTACATCTGCAGCCTTGAGGCAGTTGAGAGCTCGAACACTCAAATCCTTGTCCACCAACTTGGTCTTGAGCAGTTGTCGCATGTGCAACTCCGGCTCATTCAACTCGGCCTCCGAAGATACCTCGTCGAGGTTGATGGTCATCTTCTCGTCTGAGAAGAGCATGAAGTGCTGAATCAGAATCTTTGCCGCCTCCTTCAAAGCCTCCTTCGGCTTGATTGAGCCATCTGTTGTAATCTCAAGATTCAACTTCTCATAGTCGGTACGCTGCTCAACACGATAGTCCTCACGCGAATACTTTACATTCACGATTGGGGTGTGAATCGAGTCGATTGGCAACAAACCAAACTCTGCGTTCTCCGGTGTATTCTCCTCTGCAGGTACATATCCACGACCCTTACCAATGGTGATGGTAAGCTGCATCTTTGTACCAGGTGCGAGGTGGCAAATTACCAACTCCGGATTGAGAACCTTGAACGAGCTCAAGAAGTTCGAGATGTAACCCGCTGTAAGCTCAGTTACGCCTGCTACGTTAATTGTAGCCTTCTCGAAATCCTGATTCTCGACAGTGCGGATGAAGCGAATCTGCTTAAGATTCAAGATGATATTCAACATATCCTCCATCACGCCCGGAATAGCGGCAAACTCATGGTCAACGCCGTCAACCTTAACGGTTGTGATTGCATATCCCTCCAACGAAGAGAGCAATACGCGGCGCAAAGCATTACCGATGGTCATCGCATAGCCCGGCTCCAACGGACGGAACTCAAATTTTCCGAACGATGCGGTCGACTCTACTACGATTACCTTCTCGGGTCTTTGAAATGCTAAAATTGCCATAATTATCCTGTGTTATTAGTTACTATTTAGAGTACAACTCAACGATCAACTGCTCTTTGATGTTCTCAGGAATCTCCTCACGCTCTGGACGTGCCAAGAATTTTCCGCTCATCGAAGCGCCGTCCCACTCCAACCATGCATAACGGCTGTGGTTTGTGCCAAGCAACGACTCGGTAATTACCTCCAAAGTCTTCGACTTCTCGCGTACCGATACTACATCACCTACACGCAACGAATACGATGGAATGTTTACTACATTACCATTAACACAGATGTGACGGTGCGATACCAACTGACGAGCTGCTGCACGTGTTGGAGCGATGCCAAGACGATATACTACATTGTCCAAACGGCACTCCAGCAACTTCAACAAGTTCTCACCGGTGATACCACCCATACGAGCTGCTGCATCGTAAGTACGTGCAAACTGCTTCTCCAACAATCCATAGGTGTACTTTGCCTTCTGCTTCTCGCTCAACTGTACGCCATACTCCGAAACCTTCTTACGCTTGCGTGCAAGACCGTGCTGTCCCGGTGGTACATTGCGCTTGTCGAGAGATTTGTCGGCACCATAAATTGCCTCACCAAAGCGGCGGGCGATTCGAGTTTTTGGTCCTATATACTTTCCCATTGTTCTTTACTTTTTTTGTTTGATTAAGTTTTTCAGTGATTCTCTTCTTTACCCTCGCATTATACACGACGACGGTTTGGAGCGCGGCAACCATTGTGTGGCAGTGGAGTTACATCGATAATTTCGGTAACCTCGATACCTGCACCATGAATTGTACGAACTGCACTCTCACGGCCCTGACCAGGACCCTTCACATAAACCTTAACCTTACGCAATCCCATATCAAAGGCAACCTTTGCGCAGTCTGCTGCGGCAGTCTGTGCTGCATAAGGAGTGTTCTTCTTCGAACCACGGAAGCCCATCTTACCGGCCGATGACCAGCTGATAACCTCACCAACCTCGTTAGTGATGGTAATGATGACATTGTTGAAGGTAGAGTGTACGAAAGCCATGCCATTCGCACCAACCTTAACGACCTTCTTCTTAACTGATGTTGTTTTCTTTGCCATAATTCTTCACTATTACTTAGTTGCCTTCTTCTTATTTGCAACGGTCTTCTTCTTACCCTTGCGTGTACGAGCGTTGTTCTTTGTGCTCTGTCCGCGAACCGGAAGACCGATACGATGACGGATTCCACGGTAGCAACCGATATCCATCAATCGCTTAATGTTCAACTGTACGAGCGAACGAGCCTCTCCCTCAACCTTGATATCCATCTCGGCGATTGCGGCACGGATTGCTCCGACCTGCTCATCTGTCCACTCATCTACCTTAATATCGTAGCTAATGCCACACTTGTCGAGGATCTTCTGAGCTGTGCTGCGACCAATACCATAAATGTAGGTCAAGCCTATCTCGCCTCGCTTATTCTTTGGTAAATCTACACCGACTATACGTGCCATAAATTTTCTTTTCTTTTGTAGTTAAAAAGTTTTTATTTACCCTTGGCGCATTTTAAACTTAGGATTCTTCTTGCAAATCACATAGAGCTTACCCTTGCGACGAACAATCTTGCAATCCTCGCTTCTTTTCTTGATTGATGCTTTTACTTTCATAATTTTTCAAGCAATCTTTTGTTATTTGTACCTAAAGGATATACGACCCTTACTCAAATCGTAAGGTGTCATCTCCACTTTTACTTTATCTCCCGGAAGAATCTTAATGTAGTGCTGACGCATCTTTCCGGAGATATGGGCCGTGATAACGTGTCCGTTATCCAACTCTACTCGAAACATTGCATTCGACAACGCCTCGGTTACAGTTCCGTCCCTTTCAATAGCAGTCTGTTTTGCCATCTTTGAGTTTTCGCTTTTTTAACAGGTATCACGCCCGACCTTGTCGAACCCTCTACCCAAGTGAATTTTCGATAATACTAAAATCTGTAAGCACATCGGGACCATCTTTGCGGATTGCCACTGTAAACTCATAGTGTGCCGCAGGCTTTCTATCGCGCGTTCTGACTGTCCAGCCATCACGCTCGAACACTACCGCTCTCGTTCCCATCGTAATCATCGGCTCTATGCAGATTACCATTCCCTCCTTCAACAAGGGACCTCTGCCTCGCAAACCGTAATTGGGCACCCCCGGCTCTTCGTGCATCTTTCGACCCAGTCCGTGTCCTTCCAATTCGCGCACTACGCCATAGCCGAAACTCTCGGCGTAGTCTTGCACAGCTGCCGAAATATCGCCTACGCGATTTCCCGCTTTCGCCTGTGCTGTACCTCTATAAAGAGCCTCTTTGGTGACCTCCATGAGTTGTCGAGCCTCTGCCGACACCTCGCCTACGGCAAACGTATATGCCGAATCACCCACAAACCCCTTCATAAATGTACCTACATCGACCGATACTATATCGCCCTCCTTTATTACGATGTTGTCCGAAGGGATACCATGTACCACCTGCTCGTTTATCGAAATACAAGCCGAGGCAGGATAGCCTTGATATCCAAGAAAAGCCGGAGTTGCACCGTGTGAACGGATAAAATCTTCAATAATCCTATCCAACTGCTTCGTGGTTACGCCCGGTTTGATGTGGCGTCCAACCTCAGCGAGCGTCTTGCTCACCAAAAGGTTGTTCTCACGGAGCAACTCGATCTCTTCTTCTGTTTTCAGATATATCATCTTCGAACTCTTGTCTATTGGCTTTTTAGTGGCGACCCTGAATACGTCCGGTCTTCATAAGACCATCATAATGACGATTCAAAAGGTGGCTCTCTATCTGCTGTAGAGTGTCAAGAACCACACCTACCATAATCAGCAACGATGTACCTCCGAAGAAGTATGCAAACGCCTGCTGAATGCCCAAGAACTTCATTGCAAGTGCCGGCAAAATCGACACGATAGCCAAGAAGATTGAGCCCGGAAGGGTAATTCGAGTCAGAATGGTGTCGATATACTGCACGGTTGCCTTACCCGGCTTAACACCCGGAATAAAACCTCCGTTGCGCTTCATATCGTCAGCCATCTGCTGAGGATTGATGATAATCGCAGTATAGAAGAATGTAAATGCGATTACCAACACTGCGAGCGTAAGGTTGTACCAAACACCTGTCATGTCGGCAAATGCGCCGGCAAACTTAGGTGCTACATTGGCAAACAACATTGGGATAAACATCAGTGCCTGAGCGAAGATGATAGGCATTACATTTGCCGCATTCATCTTCAAAGGAATGTACTGACGAACACCACCGTACTGCTTATTGCCGATGATACGCTTCGCATACTGTACAGGTACCTTGCGGACTGCCTGTACTACTGCAATGGTTGCCATAAATACCAAGAAGAGCAACACCAACTCCACGATAATCATGATGAGCGAACCGGTCGAAGTGTTCAAACGAGCACTCAACTCAGCCAACAAGGCGTGTGGCAAACGAGCCACAATACCAATCATGATAATCAACGACACACCGTTACCAAGGCCCTTGTCAGTAATCTTCTCACCGAGCCACATTACGAACATGGTACCTGCGATAAGGATAACGGTTGCGTAGATAGTGAACAAAACGCTCGAACCAAAGACAAATGCCTCACCAGGGAGCTGGTTGTAGAGGTTTGCCACATAGGCAGGTCCCTGCAACGCAAGCACACCGATAGTCAAAAGGCGTGTCCACTGATTCATCTTGCGGCGTCCGCTCTCACCCTCTTTCATCACCTTCTGAACGGCAGGAACCATCATGCCGAGCAGCTGAATGATAATCGAAGCGGTAATGTACGGCATAACTCCGAGCGCGAAGATTGCGGCATTGGCAAATGCACCACCAGAGAATACGTTAAGCAAGCCCAAAAGGTTATTGCTGTCCATCTGGTTTGCCAAGCCCGAACCCTCTCCCAAAAGGTTTGGATCGATACCCGGAATTACCACATAACAACCCAAGCGATATACCAAAATCAAGAGAGCAGTGTAACCAAGACGCTTGCGCAACTCCTCAATCTTGAATATATTCTTGATTGTCTCCAAAAACTTCTTATTGGTAAACATCAAGGCTACGATAGCCAAGAGAATGATACCAACAATCAGATAACTTTTCATAAAAATTTAGGTTTTAGCCTGTTTATTACAACTTTACAATGCTACCGCCTGCAGCAACAATAGCAGCCTCTGCGCTCTTCGAGAAAGCGTGTGCTGTTACGGTCAATGCTACAGTCAATGTACCATTACCCAAAATCTTCACACGGTCGTTGCCCGATACGAAACCTGCTGCAACCAATGTGTCGATATTTACCTCCTTAACGCCACTCTTTGCTACGAGAGCCTCGAGAGTCGAAAGGTTAATTGGCTTAAACTCTACTCTTTTCAAGTTCGTGAAACCGAACTTAGGAAGACGGCGCTGCAATGGCATCTGACCGCCCTCGAAGCCCAACTTCTGCGAATATCCGGA
>JAGBCX010000003.1 GCA_017937805.1 Alistipes sp.
CTCCTCACTCCTCACTCCTCACTATTCAGAGTGGGTTGTTCCTGAAAAAATATTTTGGATTATTTGTTTTATTTTGAAAAAATATATACATTTGCACTAATGAAGGTTAAGATTCTTCTATAAAATTCTGAATTACGCAAACGAACCCAAACGATGATGAATGTCGTATATAACCGCATCTCATTGATTGCCACCTCTCTAATGGGGGGGGGGTAAGTCGTTGGTACTCAGCAACTTACAATCGAATATCAGGTTCCAAATCCGCTTTTTTGATTTATTACTCGCAATGAGTAGTATCAAAACGAGGGTTTGGGATTTTATTTTTATGCCCATAAATCGCAAGCTCCCGTACTATTATAATATAATGTATAAAAGTATTTCGTGCGCTTGAAAAAGTAAAATCTCACAAAATTTATTTAAACCATTTAAAAATCACTTAAAAAATGAAGAAGTTTTATTTTTCTTTAGTCATTGCTCTCTGTGCTGTGCTTGGAGCTTTTGCACAGAGTGATCCAACAAAGGAGACAGTTATTGTTGAGCCGTTCACTGCGAACCAGTCCAGCTATGCAGATGTAACCAAGAATTTGCGTGGTGCTGTTATGTCGGGATTCTCGAATGTAGGCCGTTTCTTTGTTGTTGACGCTCTCTCTGATTCGCGTCTTTCTGCCCTTTTCCAGAATCGCAAGTATGAGGACGTTGTAACCGACCAGAACTGGAAAACCGAGAGTGGAAATGCTTACAAAGCGTTGAACGCTAAGCGTCTTCTCAAAGGTCAGGTAGAGTTGGTTAAGGAGTACACCAAGAGAGATGAGGAGGGTAAGTTGTGGTACTATACCGATGTAAACTTCACTTTGCAGGTGTTCAATATCGAAGATGGTTCGATGGTTGGCTCGGACTCGTTCAATTACAGTGAGTTGAGCTCGTCTTCGTATGTTGATGCATTCAACGATGTGCTTCGCAAGAGCGAGAAGGATATGACTCAGTTCTGCAACAAGTTCTTCAAGGTTGAGTCTTATGTTCTTGACCTCGGTGCTACCGACAAGAAGGGCAACTTGGCAGACCTTTGGGTGTCGGGTGGTAGCAATGTAGGTGTTTCGAAGGGTTCGATTTTCCTCGTATTTGTTGATAAGAAGATCGGTCCTAAGACTACTCGCGTACAGATTGGTCAGGTTGTAGCTGAGGAGGTTACCGCTGATATGACTCGTTGTAAGGTTACAAAGAAGGAGGAGGGTGCTGCAATGTCGGCAGCTTTCACCGAGGGTAAGACTCTCTATGTAGAGCTCGATCGTAAGCGCGGTGACGGCATTAAGGAGTTAGGCCGTATGTTCGGATTTTAATTAAAAACATGTTCTATCGAATTTCCACCGAGGTTGCATCGCTGCAACCTCGGTGGGGAGGAGATCTAATTTTTTTTAAGTACGTTATGTTGAGAAGATTATTTATCTCTTTGTTGTTTGTTGGTTTTGTGTCGGTTGGAATGGCGCAAAACTACACCATGGACGCCACACTTGAACGTATCGAGGGTAACTATGCGGTTTTGAAATGTTCGGGTATTGCAGCAAATAAAAAGGAGGCCATCGAGATGGCAAAGAAGTCGGCCGTATATACCTATTTATATAGTGGTATAAAGGGATTGAATAACGACCGCCCATTGATAAATGGTAAGCCTACAAGGGAGAACCAAGAGTATTTGGACCGTATTTTCAACACAACGAACTATATGAACTATATCCACGGATGCTATCCCGCAAAAGATGTTACAAAGGTTCCGGGCGGAGGTGTGCAGATTATGGCGACCGTGGAGTTGTTTCACGAATCATTGCAACGCACTCTCGAACGTGCCGGTGTGCTTAAACATGTGGCGGTAAACCTCGATGAGCTGACTGAAACGATAGCTATGCCTACCATAATGGTGGTTCCTTTCTGCCAAGGTGACGAGAGCTACGATGCCGCGATACGCAAGAATATCAATATGCGTATGGCGATATCGAAGGTGAATGAAGGTTTTATCAGCCGTGGAGTCGAAACCAAGGATTTGCTTACCTGTTTGGCAAATGCCGAGACCTATCGCGTGCGCTATCCGAGTATGTCGCTCGATGATGCTATCTTGGCAAATTCGGGTGCAGATGTATCGGTAAGTGTCGATATCGTAGTGGAAAATTCGGCAGACTATGGCGTGCGAGTATCGATGACTCTGCGAGCTGTGGAGGTTGCTACGGGTAATACGCTGGCGACAGTAGCCGAGCGTTCGTCCTTCAAGCGTACAACAGCCGACCATCTCTGCGCAATGATGGCAAAGGGTATGATTGATGGCTTTATGAAGCAGATTTCGGAGCGAATGATTAAGAAGACTTCGACAGGTCAGAGCGTGTCGGTACGCTTTGTTATCGATCCGTCATCGGCAATCAATATGGATACCGAAATCAACAATATTATGCCTCTTTCGGATATTCTGATTTCGTGGGTGAAGCGTCACGCCAAGGGTGGTCGTTACCATACGCAGGGACGTACGGAGACGATGCTCGTATTCAGCGATATCTTTATTGACAACTCGTTGGAGAATGGCATGCAGAACGATATCAACGACTTTGCATTGGCAATATATCAGTACCTCAAAGGTTTGAACTTGACCATTAAGCGTACAATTACCGGTAATTCGGTCGATATTATTATCTATTAGTACTCTGAAAAAGAAGATAATTTATGAGATGGTTATGTAAGTTGGCTTTGGCGATGATGCTCATCACTCCGATTGGAGCGATGGCACAGTCGGTCGATATGTCCGTTGAGATTGACGACAAGACGGCTGAGTTACTCGGAGAGAATGCAACGCTTGCTCTTAAAAATAAGGTGAGTAAAATCATCACCCGCAATGGAATGACGGATTCAGAGGGTTTCTTTGCGTTGGTGCCGTCAATTGTTGTAACTGACGAGGGCGTTGTCGATACGGGCATGATGAAGATGAAGGTTGTGAGCGCCGATTTTACATTGGCGGTCAAGAATATTGTGGATAATACCACCTTCAATAGCCAAATAGTTCCATTGCGAGCAAATGGCAAGGACCTCGCATCGGCCCTTCGTGCGATGGTGAATATGATCAATGTAAATGATGTCCGTTATGCTAAACTGCTCAAAGATTCGCAGGAGATAATAAATAATTTCTATGCGAAACAGATGCCGTTGCTGATGTCGAAAATAGAGGCGATGGTGGCGCAGGAGAAGTATGAGGAGGCTATGGCCGCACTCTCGATGATTCCGAACAACGTGGAGGCGGCAGCGAAAATCTCGCAGTTGAAGATTGATATCTACAACAAAACACTCGAAAACGAGGTTGTGCGAGCTGTTGCCGATGCTGAACTACTCGTTAGACAGGGAAAAATCAACGAGGCGTTGGATTTGTGCCGCACGGTGAATAAGTTGAGTCCTAACTATCACGAGGTTACAGCCTTTATGAAGCGACTCGATGATCAGGCTGCGCAGGCTGAGGCGGCTGCACTCGAAGCTGAGGCTCGCAAGCAAGATGCCGAGAAGGTTAAAGAGAAGACGCTGTCGGAGGCAGATGTTAAGGGGGAGCAGTTTAAGCAAGAGATGGTTGAGAAACTCAACGCTAAGAGTCCGAGCGCAAATTCGGGTAAAAAGAAGTCAATCGGACAGATTTTGTTCGGTTTGTAGAGTAAAAAACTTATAGATATGAAGAAATGTCCTCGTTGCGGAGTAACTCTCTCCGATCAACAAAATATATGTCCGTCATGCGGTGGTGACTACCTGCAACTATCCATTCAGAATATTGCCGGTAGTGAGAATATGGAGACGGTAGAGCATATTGCATCTGCCAATACTGTAGAAACGGAAAATGCATCTATGTTGCTACAATATATGAGTGCCGCTATCGATAGTATTATCGAGCCCGGGTTTCGCGATGCCATACTAAAGTATATGAGAGGAATTGTTTCTGGTGCCTTTACGCTCAATACAGGTGTAGGTATATCAACCGGAGAACCTATATTCTTGGGAATTGCAGTAGTTGCTGCGGGAGTTGGTGTCTATGCGGGAGTGAAGAAAAAACGTCATGGCTCAGCCGGCGGAAGGAAAGATGCCGTACTCACGGCAACCACTAACATCTTCGAAGAGAATGCGAAGATTATCCGAGAGAAGAATGGAAACAATAAGGAGATAATCAAACAACTCGACTCATTGCAGACACGCCTGAACGAGGTTAAGGCTGCCCATAAACAAAAAGAGCGCGAACACAAGCGAAAGTTATGGTTTATTATGGCTGTGTATATCGCAGTGGTTGTTGCGATAGCAGTTCCGCTTACGATAAATAATATCAAGACAAAGAGGGCCGAGAAGGAGTATGCACAACTGCCCGATTGGGTAAAGGTGCGTGACAACTTCATCAACTCGGAGTATAACGATGAGTATGGCGACAATTCGGCTCGCATTTATGTTCTCAACGAGATACTAAGTGCCGGAGAGTTTGCGGCAGCCGAGAGTTTCTTCTTCGACTATTGCATGGGTAATGTCGGTGATTTCGATTGCGCGAAAGTTATTGTTGAGCGTTATCGCAAAGCGGGCAATACCACAGCCGTAGAGGCATTTAAACAGAGATTGAGCCTTCGATATGATTCCGATACGAAGAAGGCACAACAACTTTAACCTTTGTCAAGACAAATGAAAGGTGTGATGAAATATCTGATTGTTGTGGCTCTGTTGGCAGTGACTCTGCCGGCAACGGCCCAACGGGATAAGGTGGTCGAGTCAAGTAGCAAGGAGCGCCCTGCATGGATTGGCTCCTTCGATAAGTCGTCGATTGCGGTTACCGAGACGGGCAGCTCGCTGTCTGAGGTGTCGGAGCGGGCTCTCGCATCTATCTACCAGCACATTATAAACACGATTGCGGTAAATTTCACCTCGAGCGAACGTCTGATATCGAAGTCGGTATCTTATGACAACCTATCCTCTGTGATGCACGACTATACGTCAGTGCTGATGATGGAGGCGGCAAAAATTCCATACATCAGTAATATCTCGCTAACAAATGCGAAGGGTATATATTGGGAAAAGATATACTCCCGCAAGGATAAGAGTTATCGCTATGAGTACTCGGTGCTATATCCCTTTGACGAGGATACGCGCAATAAGTTGGTGGCAGATTTTGTCGCCATCGACAACGCTAAGGCTATGGAGATGAAAGCCCTGCGCGAGGAGTTGGACACGATTACTGACTTGGACCGTATTGGTCGCGCACTCAACGCATTGGATACGCTGTACGCCTACTTCTTCGATTCGGTGCGCAGGAGTGAGGCGCAGGCCTTGAAACGTGACTTTTCGGCTTTGTATTCGCAGGTACGTATTCACGTAGAGGAGGAGAGTTGTGGCAAGTGTATCTACTCTTTGCGCCTGTCGAACCGCAATGTTACAACCTCTACTCCCGTGCGATTGAAGAGCACATCGGCACTCAATATGAGTGTCTTGCCTATAGAGGGTAGCCGATATATGCTTACATACGATCCGACATATGCATCTACAACCGATATTAACACTATCGAAATTGTATATCTGTTTGGAGGTAAGCGAGTTGAGAAGATTTTGCACTTTGACTCACCTGATAAGAAATAAGTTACAAAAAAGTTTATATCACAATTAAAATTACAGTATTATGAAAAAGTTGATTTTTAGTATGTTGATTGTTGCAGTTGCAGCATCAGTTTCGTGCAGTTCATCGAAGAAAGTTGCCCAGGCTCCGGTACCCGGAGGAATGGTTGAGGACGTTGTTCCTTTGAGTGGTCCACAATATCGTGGTGATGCAAACTATTACCGTGCAGTACAGAATGGTTTGAGCGCAGAGCGCAGTATGGCACAAAAGATTGCAATGCAGAACTGCCGTCAGGAGTTGGCTGCATCTATCCAAGCCGATGTTCAGACTGTAATCGAAAGCTATGCAAAGAGCCAGAGTACTGGTATGTCGAGCGAGGTTAAGAACCAATATCAGGAGTTGGCATATACGGTTGTTAACCAGCGTATGACAGATGTTCAGGTTGTTGATGAGAAGATCTACCGCGAGGCGAGTGGCGAGTATCGTTACTATGTATGCTTGCAGATGCCTAAGAAGGCTATCGCTGAGGCAGTAGAGGAGAAGTTGGTGAACGATGCGAAGTTGAACTTGGAGTTTGACCGCGAGCAGTTCAAGAAGATTTTTCAAGAGCATATGGCAGCCTTCTCACGTCAGTAAGCGGTAAATTTTGCAGAGATAAATCTGAACCGTTTTTTCAAATTTAGGAGTCTGCCTTTTGTTAAGAAAGGCAACTCCTTGTTTGTTGTAAGGTGTAGATAGAAGAACTACTCCGCAAAACGCATAAACATAACCTCAATCCAAAACTTCACAAAGAGAATTGATGATGAAACGTATAATTACAACGATGGTTGCCATAGCCGTTACGCTCTCGCTTACGGCTCAAACGCGAAGGGAGGCACTATTGCAGTATCAGGCTGCCCGACAAAAGGCACTGACTGATTATGCGAGCAACTATCGCAAGGCTTGCGAGGAGTTTATGCGCAAACGCTGGGAGGCATTTAATGTTGAGGAGCCGACTCAACTACCCGAGCGAAAGGAGCCGATTGCTCCAATCGTGAAACCGGAGGCAGTGCCGACTGCTCCTCAGCCAGCAACGCCAAATAACGAGGGTGTTGCTGCTTCGCAAAAACCTAAGACGGAGGTTGCTGCTTCTCAATCTGAAAATCTTGTCGGAAAACTTCCTGCCCAAGGTGAAACGGTGGCTCTTCAGCCTCAAAAACCGATTGTTACGACTAATCCGAAGGTCGATACCTCGCGACCGTTGAAGTTTATGTTTTACAATACGGAGTGTTCGGTGTCGTTCGATGGCTCCTGCTCGATAAATCTTGCATCGCTTGCCGAGAACGATGTGGCATCGGCTTGGCAGAGTGTTGCTTCGGGCCGATTTGACCGAATCTTCCAGGAGTGCCAAACATTGCGTAAAACGCTTAATCTCAACGATTGGGGCTACTACCGACTTGTGCAGACAGTGGGAGATGCCTGCTTTGGTGTTAGTAGTGATAAATCACAACTTTTACAGTCGTTCCTGCTCTCGGAAGCGGGATTTAAGATGCGATTGGCACGTGGAGATGGACGCCTGCGATTGTTGGTTGGAGTGGAACAGAAAGTCTATTTGCGTCCATATTTCAGGATTGGTGGCTCTCTTTTCTACCTTCTTGATGGCAAGAATAAGGCCTCTCGTTTCGAGGTCTGCAACTTCGCTATTCCGGGAGAGCGCCCTTTGTCGCTTAAAATCAAGGAACTGCCAAATTTGGCTTACAGCGCGGGTACTCCCGTGAAGCGTGTCGATGTACGACAAAATATCGAAATTACAACCGATGTCAATGCAAACCTTGTGTCGTTTATGAAGGATTATCCGCCTTGTGACTGGACCGTGTATGCCTTGACACAACTCTCGGAGCCTACGGCAAAGTTGGTTATGCCAACCATGCAACAGCTAATTCAAGGTAAAAGCGAACAGGCTGCCGCACAGAGTATTTTGTCGTTTATCCACAACGCATTTCCATACAAAGCTGATGCGCAACAGTTTGGTGCGGAGCGAACTCTCTTTGCAGAAGAGGTGTTTGCATACAAGTATAGCGACTGCGAGGATCGTTCGATTCTCTTCGCTCAGTTAGTTAACAAATTGTTGAGCCTCGATGTAGTTCTATTGCATTATCCCGAGCATATAGCAACCGCTGTGCGTTTTTCAGGTAATGTGGCGGGCGACAAGGTTAAGGTCGGAAGCGTGGATTATGTAGTGTGCGACCCTACATACGTAGGTGCCGATGTGGGCGAGGCTATGCCTGAGTTTCGTAATGTCGTGGCAAAGATTGTAAAGATAGATTAGCCTCAAACAACGTTGAATAATTCTTAAAATAAGAGAAATAGAGATATGTTTTGTCCGAATTGTGGAAAACCATGCCGCGATACAGATGCCTTCTGCGGCTCGTGTGGAAGTAAGTTGCCCCAAGTAGCAAAATCGGTTGTTGTCAATAATCGAGATATAACTTCGTCTGTGGCACCTGCGCCATCACCTGCGCCATCACCTGCGCCTTCGCCTGCACCTTCGCCTGCACCATTTTCATCTGTGCAACGTTCATCGGGTGAGCGAGGTATGCAGTATATTGATGGAGCGATATTAACCAATTCGAAAGCACTTGCGAGGAAGTTGCATACCGACACCGATGTTATATTGCATCTGCTCTCGGCGTATGTGGTTGCAGCCCAAAAACGAGGAATCAACTATCGCCTCTTGGACGTGGCGAACTATACAATGCTTAATCCATCTTTTCGCAGTCAATGCCTTCACCTTTTGCCATCTGATACGTGGAGTGATCACACCTCTGTCTTGGCAGACTACTACGGATATGGCCGTTCCTCTTCGAATGATTCTACCTGCTACCTCTTTATTATTGGTGGCGAGGATATTATTCCTATGCCGGTGATACGTCACTATATGGCAGGACAGCGTAATTTTAGCGATAAGGATATCGATACAGATGTCCCGTATGCATATCTGCTGAGCGACAAAACGTACAAACTGATAGAGTCAGGCAAACTATTCGAACATGAACAATATTTTCATGTAGGTCGCTTACCTTTGGCTCTTGATGCATCGTTAGACGACTTGACAAACTATCTACGCCGCGTGTCGGAGTGTGAAGGAACACTTGCCCTCGAGAGCTACTACGGTCAGACCAATCTACCGTGGGGCGCAGAGTCGCAAGTTGTCTGCACGCCGTTGCGTAGCGCGGGCATAGGGTCTGTGTCGCAAATGTATGAAGATTCGTATGCCACTATCAACGATACACGCATCAATGTTGTCGAAGGAGGACTCTTCTATTCGCCACCGATTGGCTCCAGCCTCTTGGAGCAAGTCCTTGATGAGTCGGCATCGTTCTATTACTTCAATCTGCACGGTAGCGATAAACCTACAAATGTAGGATTCTATGCAGATTATCTCTCGGGAGAAGCTATCCTACCGCAAGATGTGGCACGAATAAAGAGTAATAACTTTTTCGTTACGGAGGCGTGCTATGGTGCAAGATTTCAGCAATATCGTCGTAATGAGTCGATACTGCTGAGCGCGATGGGTGGTCATAGCTTGCTCTATTTAGGCTCATCGCGTATAGCCTTCTGTAACAATCGTTACTCGATAGATAACTCCGACCGTTTGGTCAATATCTTTATCGAAGATATTCTTGACGGAGCGACGGCAGGTGAGGCATTGTTCAATGCACGCAAAAGTTTCTTCGAGTATGATAATGGGCATCTCTACGATCAGCAACTTGCCACAATAGTAGAGTTCAATCTCTTTGGCGATCCGACACTCACGGTGCGTGGAGCACAGAAGGGTAGTAAGTCGTACTCTGCGCGCGTAGTTGCATCTAAATGCTCCGTGCAACGTGTCAGTGAGAGTAAGTGTGTCTATGATAGTGAGCAAGCGACACGCCCTCAATCCCTATACGAGCAGGTACGCATGGCGGTCGATGCCAACCTTATGAAGATACGTAAAGTTATAGACCAAGAGTTGTATGCCAAGTTGGGAGTTGAGCCACGCTCGTTGCAGCAGATATTTCGCAATCGCTTCGCCGATGGTCGTGAGTTCTATTCATTCGAATATATGGATAACAAAAATGGTCGTGACAACCTATATAGCGCAATTGCCGACAAGAACGGCAAAATTATAACCGTAATATCAACTAAATAGATAATAATTATGAAGTGTTTAAACTGTAATTCCGAGTTGCTTGAAGGCGCAAAGTTTTGCACTACGTGTGGCACGCCGGTAAAGCAGGAGTCTGCTCAATCTGATGCAAAATTGTGCTCCAAGTGTAATGCTCCGTTGTTGGCAGATGCAAAGTTCTGTACGGCGTGTGGTGCAACAATTGCCGTTGAGCCAACGACTGATACTGCGCAACAAGAGGGCGAGTTGTCGGTTGTAAAGCAGAAGATTTTTTGGAATATCCGCAAGGGAGAGGTGGCTTGCCATATTAACGAGGCAGAGTTTGTGCATTACGACAATGCGCAAGGATTGATTGTTAATGATGGTACAACTGCTTATGTCAAATCCGGAGGCAAGATTCTGGCACAGATTCATGGCGGAGTGTATGATTTTGTCGATACCGAGGAGTTGCAGAATATACTCAACAAGCGCGAGGGTGGCATGGCGAGCCTGCTCTCGGCTGGGGGCCGTTTCCTCGTAAATGTCATCTTAGGACGTCCTGTTAAGGATAGGCTGAAAGATAAAGCGACCAAGCCTGAACAGCAGGAGTCGCTCGATGCTCTCATCAAGAGCCTGAGAAATAGAGAGGTGTTGTCCTTGCAACTGAAATTGGACAAGGAGTTCTCGTTGGTATTCGGAAATGGCACTGTTGGTAGCAATGAGGAGTTCCAACCGATGAAGATTCGCACAAAACTTTTCGATGTGGAAATGGGCGTACGTGCTGTATTCCATATTGAGGATTTTGAGGCCTTTGCTCGCTATTATTTGGTGGATAATCGTGTGGCAACCACAAAGAATTTGGCAGATTCATTGCTCCCTACAATTCAGAATGCAGTGCAGAGCGTGATGCAGAATTGCGAGATTGATGGTACGAATATTCCTCAAACTCTCCTTGATGCTGTTAAGGCCAATATCGCGGCACAAAATAAGGACTTCCACGGATTGGAACTTGATAAAATTGCCGAGATTGTGGTGTCGAACGAGGATTTGGAGCGTTTCCGCCAATTGAGTCGCGAGCTCTATCTCTCGGAGCAGGAGCTGAGCTACTTGCAGCGCACCAACGATTTCCGTAATCGTCTTGCCATCGAAACCAACAATCAGCAGGTTGCCGAGGCACGTAGCGATTTGCAACTCTATCAGGGTTTGCAAGAGGTGAATAAAGATATGCTTCTCACTGAAGATGAGCTGGATAAGTTCTATACTGTACTCTCGCGCGAGAAGCGTATCCGCGATGCACGTAGCGAAGATGAGGTTAATGCAGCTTTGACAGATATTGCCAAGACCGAGATGTTGCGCGAGGAGGATTTGGAGAATCTGCAAGTGGCTATTGCCGAGCGAGGATATAATCGCGATAAGCTGATTCGCATGATGCAACTCAAAGACTCTATCGAGTTCGAGAAGGTGCGTGTGGCAGGTGAGGGCGATATAGCCATCGAATCGATGCGCAAGACTCTCGAATTGCAGGAGCTGGCCATTGCTTCGCGTCGTAAAGTTGATGATTACGATGACGAACGCCGCGCCAAAGAGCGAGAGATGGCTTACGCCGATAGAATGCGCGAACTTGATGCAGATAAGGCGGATATGGACGCTCAAATCGAGCAGTTGCGCAAACTCAAAGAGATTGAGCGCGAAGACCGCCGTATGGAGCAGAGCCACGAGATTGAGATGGAGCGTCTGCATCAGGAAGAGTTGTCGCGCAAGGGTGCGCTGACACCGGAGCAGTTGATGGCTATTGCTGCATCTGAGAATATGAATAGTGATGCAGCGTCAAAGTTTGCCGAATCATTCTCGGCAGGTCGTAATGCCGAGCAGATGCAGCAGGCAAATGATGCTCGCATTGCCGATGCTCATCGCCATGAGGACCAGATGATGGAGATTATCCGCCAAATGGCGCAGATGAATAGCAATATGGCAACGGGAATGATGCAGCAGAATCAGGCTCAACGCACCGAGCAGGCTCGCCAAATGGAGCGTCAGGAGGCTCGTATCGACCATATTACCGATTCGGCATTGGAGTACGCAACACGCAACAATAAGATTTCTAATTCGCAGCCTGAGCAAAGACCTGCACAGACCTCTGCGCAGGCCGTAGAGCGTTTCTGTCCTAAGTGTGGTACGGCAGTTGCTCGCAATATACGATTCTGCCACCATTGCGGTGCGGATTTAAATTAAGCAGACGTTATAATAGTTTTTTTTTGAAGAGAGTGTTATGAATAAGTTTAGAGGCGTTGTACAGATTCGACACTACAATGTTGGTAGTCGTTCGGAGGGAGATGTTGCGTTTTTGGTTAGAGCCGAGGAGCCTGAATTGGCGTTGTGCCGTGAGGGTGGTTTGCCTATCAATGACCCCTATTATGAGCCTTATGCGGATAAGTTCGTAGAGATTGAGGGAGAGATAAGTCATGGGGCTTTAATCGTTGAGTCGATAACCCTGAGTACGGAGTCCGAATCCTCTGAAGAATAGAGCATAACCAAACTTTGAAGTGGAAAAATAACTCTTAGTGATATGAAGAAATGTAACTTGTGTGGTACTACCACCCATGATAATAATCAAAAATTCTGCCCTAACTGTGGCTCGGAGATGGTGAATTTCGAGCCGTCAATTTCGGCCTCTAAGTCGAAGAAGGGTGACGAAAATGGTGCGCCAATGGTTGGGGATAAAAACCTGATAAACAATAGTACCCTCATCGGTAAGCAGGATAAATATGAGGCTTCGAACATTACTATCAACAACACCATAACCGAGGACCACTCGCATACTACGGTTGTATGCGCAGTATCGGGAAAACGTGTCTATATGGATAGTAGCATCGTTTGTCCGCAGTGTGGCAAGCCGGTGGCTCCCGAATATTATGTGGAAGCGACCAAGCGATGCGAAAACTGCGAGCATAAAGCCGAGGAGATGTTTCGCGATTTTGCCACACAGACCATGCAAGGCAAATCGTTAAATGCAGGGGTTAAAAAACTGCTCGAAAGCAAGGGTGCCGAGTTGTTGCTGACACTCGACAAACAAGATGAGATTTTGCGCTCGGTGCAGGCCTCATCGACTGTCAAGGAGAGTGCTTTGAGCAAGATGCAACAGGTGGAGCTCGAACGAGCCGTAGAGCGCCTTGTGAATGCCGAAAATGAGAACGAATGTCATTCGGCGTGTGAAGTATTTGAGTTGTTGCATAACACAACCCAAAATTATGTAGCAGATTTTTGGCACTATATGGCAAGTGCGGTCGTAGCACCTCAAAAATATATTACCGATTGCGAGAACGAACTACTTGATAACTTCTGGCAACGCTATTGGGCGTTTGTTGCCTATCGCAGAGTCGGCTCACCGAAGGCTGCTTCGGCAATTGATGCCATGCGTAAGAGCTTTGCCGAGCATGATGCGGATATCAACTTGGCTGAAACGCTCTATTTGGTAGCTTGCGGATACGATTTGCATGACGCTTCGATGCTCTCACGAGCAGTCGATACGTTGCCTCAAATCAATGCGGAACACCTCTCGAAACCGTTGGTGCCTATGTATGAGATTGTGTCAGACGTTTTGCAAAACGGATTAAATCCTCATCTCGCATACTCTTCGGAAAAACGCTTTGTCCTTGTGCAGATTTTGCATGCTGACAGATTTCTCGCATATGTAAGTAAATTGGAGGAGCAGGAGAAGGCAGCGGAGCAGGCTCGCTTGGCGGAGGCGGAACGTCAGCGCCGAGCACAGGAAGAGCAGCAACGGCGCGAAGCTGAGGCACAACGACTTAGGGAACAACAGGCTCGCGAGCAGGAGGAGAAGGAGCGTGTTGCCAGACAGCAGCGAATCCTCTCCGAGCAGGAGTCGAAGATGAAGGCCGAGATGAAACGCTTGGGCGTTGAGCCGGCAGAAGACTCCAAGTCGTTTGTGGGTTATGAGGCCACTCTACCAAAGGGTAGAAAGATGGGTGTTGGTAAGATTTTATTGTTCATACTGCTGGGTATAATCTTACTGATAGGACTCTTATTCTTGATTCCGGCACCGGATTCTATGCAGTAAACGTGTGAAAGTAGTATAAGGCGTTAGAACCGCCATCGACTGACGAATATCACTTCGCATAACCATTTTTTAGCCGCAACCCAGATTCGAACGGTCGCCGCAGGTTTGAGCAGAGCAAGATGTTGTGCGTAGGCGGACAACAGTGTTGCGAGAATTTGGCTGATAGATAAAGGATATTTATATACTTTTATTTGTCAGCCATATTCTTAAGATTGCGTAGCAATTCGCCTACGCATAAATCGCAGGCAACTTTGCCGAACCGCCACCGACTGACGAATCCCTCCCTTGAAGCGAAAAAAACAGATGACTGAAAAGTCATCTGTTTTGCAATTTAGCGGAAAGGGAGGGATTCGAACCCCCGGTACAGTTACCCGTACACCGCATTTCGAGTGCGGCCCGATCGACCACTCCGGCACCTTTCCAGTGCGTTTTGCGGTTGCAAATGTACAAATTTATTTTTTAATTCCAATTATTTTTATCAAGAATTTGCACTTTTTTTGCGTGACTACTATTTTGACAATGCTTTTTGTAAATAAAAGTGTTATATTTGTGCTATACTAAATTGCACTACCGATACGTTTAGTATATAAAGATATACTGCTATGGGAAGATTTATTGCAATAATCGCTGTTCTGTTGCAACCGTTATTGATGATGGGTTGTGCTGCGGCTTGGCAAAATGCGTCATACTCCGATGATTTGTACTCGGTACATAATAAGATAGAGATAGCTAATCGCCAAAAAGCGGAGGCGGAACTCGCCAAAGCGCAATACGAAGCACAACAGGCCCAATATGAGGCGACCTTGGCGAAGATTAAGGCAGAGGCAGCAAAGCAGGGGATAACCGTTAATGACGATAGCGCATTTAACGGCTACGATGCAATCGTTGCCGATTCGTACGAGAGTGCCTATGCTCGTCGTCTGTATGGCTTCTCCTCGCCGACCTATCGCATGCCGTCATCGTACTACACTTGGCGATATTCTGATGCATTCCACTATGCATCGGCTTACGACCCTGCGTTCTACAACATTATGGTGTCAGGCGATATGGTATGGGTGGAGCCTAAGTATATAACCTCGATGTTTGGCTCGTGGGGGGCTGTGGCAGTGCCTTCGTATAGTTGGTATTACGGCTGGAACGATCCATTCTATTATTGGAGTATGCCTTATCGCTATGGTTGGTCACTGTCGTGGAATTGGGGCTGGAATTACCCTTATTATTGGGGCTGGGGCTATCCATATCCACACTATCATTATCGCCCTCACTATCCTCATTATCCTCACCGTCCACCTCATCACCGCCCACCACATGCGGGTTCGGGTAGTGTAGGCAATACGGGCTATTATCACAATCGCCCTGGTATGGTTGTTGGTCGTAATCCGGGTGCATCAAGACCTGCGGATAGAGGTGGAAGTGTGCGACCATCGCAACCTGTGACCGGTCGAGGCTCGCAACCTGTATATCGAGGAGGCTCGTCTAATAGAGGCTCTTACACAAATGGCTCGGCATCGTATCGCAGTGGCTCGTCAAACTCCGGAACATCTTCGCGAGGCTCTATTGGTGGAAGTTCGTCATATTCAGGTGGCGGAGGAGGCAATGTCCGTGGTAGATAGTTTAAGAATTTACGATTATGAAAAAGATTTTTGCGATTATCTCTCTCGCTCTCGCATCGGTAGTGGCGGTGCAGGCACAAAATAGTTCGGGAATACTCTTCAATAGGGATATTATTCCGGCATCTTCAATTTTGTCGCTTTCGCAACGTGAGCCGGTAGGTACGGCTCGTTCTATGGCTATGGGCGGAGCATTCACATCGTTGGGTGCCGACATGTCGTCGTTTGGCTACAATCCTGCGGGCTTTGGAATGTATCAGCGTAACGAGATTTCAGTGTCGCTCGGTTTGGGCGTTGTTCATGCCAAAAATTATAACGCTTACAGCGGTGATGACAACAATAATACACGTGTTTCAATCAACAATTTTGGCGCATCATTCAAAGTCTATGAGAGTTCGGGAAAACTCACCGCTATAAACTTTGCATTCGGTTATAATAAGACGGCCGACTACAACTACGACATGTTGTACGCGAGCCCGACTACGGAGTCGTCACTCGCTTATGCCTTTGCGGATATTGCAAATGGCGGAAAATTAACGGCACCCGTAGTGAATGAGGGTACGGATCAAGAGTATCGCCCTATTACAGATCCGAATGGTATGCAGAATTACGATATGGACCCATATTATTGGAGTACTGTTATGGCTTACAAGGAGGGCTTGACGAACTTGGGGCCAAATGGTTGGTATCCCGATGAGATTGCCCCCGGAGCATTGACAACGCAATATACCAATCTCCAAAGTCGAGGTTCGGCAGGAGAGTTTTCGTTTGCCTTTGGCTTCAATATAAATAATATAGTATATCTCGGAGCATCGCTCGATATTCAGAGTATCTCGCGCAAGCAGACCATCTACTACGATGAATATATTGGCTACGAGGAGGGTAAGGCTCCAAGTGCTACGGACTATCCATACCAACTTCAAAATTTTAGTTTCGAGCAGTCGATGTATGTGAATGGCTCGGGTGTGGGTGCAAAATTTGGTGTAGTGGTACGTCCGATAAACTCTTTGCGTATAGGTTTCGCTCTGCACACTCCGACCTATTACTCAGTTGCCTACAGATACTCGGCATCGCTCGCCTCTACTGCATACAATGCCGGTAAAGTGGCCGATAAAGATGGCGTTATAAACGACTATATCTACGACGAGGCTTATACTCCGATATTGCAAGACGGAGGTGAAAATCGCTGGTGTTACACCACACCAACACGCTTGTTGGTTGGTGCTTCGTATGCTATCGGACAGTATGCGGTTCTATCGGCAGATTATCAATATGATGCTTATCGTTCAGTAAAATTGAGCTATGCTCCAACCGATACAGGCTATACAAACAGCGTTTTTCGCGACAACCTGCGAGGCGTGCATACCGTTCGTGCAGGCGTAGAGGCAAAGGCTCTACCATGGCTTGCACTGCGCGTGGGTGGCGGATATAAGAGTAGGGTGTTGAATAGAGAGCTCGATTTTGTAGCCCTCTCTGAGCCTGTGGCAGATATGTCGTGGTACGCTTCGGCAGGAGTCGGATTCCGTCTAAGCGAGGTGACATCTATCGATTTGGCATACCAATATCGCAAGAGAGAGTACTCGGATTACTACTCGTTCTATACGCAACTTGGCGAGATACCGAATGCGAGTCCGCTATATGGATTGGATTTGATAAGTCACAATGTAGCGTTAACTTTCGCATTTCGTTTCTAAAACAAAAAAGAAGCTGCCCCGCAAGGCAGATGCCAAAATAGCTCTTGTTATACAATTTCTGACAAAATGGGAGTGTCTAAAAAACTTGTTAGACACTCCCATTTTGTTCGGGGTATGTGTGTTATTACACCTTGTTTAGTGCTTCAAAACCCTTTCCATATACGCCCATAACCGAGCCGATTGTGATGAAAGCTTCGGGGTCAATGCTACGCACCACCTTAAGTACCATAGCCAAGTCGCGCTTACGGCATACGCACATTACAACTTTTGAGTTGTCTTTCGAGTACCAACCCATTGCATCAATCACGGTAGCACCTCGCTTTGCTTCGGTGTTGATAGCATCGGCCATAGCCTTGTAGTCCTTACAGATGATAAATATCTGGCTCGACTGCTGGTTACCCGAGAGAATCATATCGACCGTATAACTGAATACGGCAACCATCACGAAACCGTAGATAACACCATCAATACCTACATCTGGTAAGAAGAGGGCCATCGAAATAATAACGCCATCGGTTAAACGGATAAATTTACCGTAAGAGATTGAGTAAAACTTGTTTACAATCATTACAACGATATCCGAGCCACCCGTTGAACCACCTTGCTGGAAGCACATGGCGACACCGACACCCGAGCATATTCCTCCGAGAATTGCCGACAATAGTCGGTTTTGGAGGTTAAAAAGGTCTACAATCGAGCCATTTGGCAGTGTGAGAGCATCTCTGGCGGTAATTATCTGCGCAACCCAACCGTCAGGGGTGGTAAACCACATCTGCAAGAAGTGCATTATGACGGACATTACCACAACGCAATAGATTGTCTTTATGCCGAAGTTCCAGCCAACGACAAATCCTGCAATAACGAGGAGTATGGCGTTGATAATAAGTACCATTGTACCAATTGAAATTGCTCCGTCTGCAATATGGTAGATAAGGAGCGAAAGACCTGTTGCTCCACCGCCTGCCGCATTCGCAGGAAGAATACAACATATCCAACCGAACGAGTAGAGGAACATTCCGAGCGCCATCAAAACATACTCTTTGATGGTGGTGCCTACAGATGTTTTATTGAGCGATATTCCCATAATAAAAAAGAGTTATCAGGTCGCAAATATATAAAAAAATCGTTATCGCCGTTCTATTTAGAGCCAAAATATTGACTATTTTTCTTCTAAAAGTAATCGGAAAAGAGTGGTATTATAGACCTCGAAGCCACATTTCGAGTACAAAGCGTGTGCCGCCTTGCGCGATGGGTTCGAGGTCAGATATATCTTTCTCGCACCGAGAGATGTTGCTAAAACCTTAGCCTCTTCGACAAGAGCCTGCCCAACTCCTAATCCTCGCGCCACCTCATCAACTACGACATCTTCAATCCATGCCTTACGACCGGTCGGAATATCGACTATGACGAGCGATAGCATACCTATAATCGCACCCTCGTTTTCGGCAACGAGAAGGAGAGTATTCGGATTTTGGAGTAGTGAGCAAATCTGCTCTGTCGTAGGCGTTTGTGCCGATGCAGATAGTTGCGGTAACAACTTTGCAAAAGCCTCTGCAATATCGGCGGAGTACTCGGTAATGCGGTAAATTTTCATTTGTTATGCTGCTATTGTGTTGCAAATATAGTGAAAAGTTTTCCGTTTTCCGTTTTCAGTTTTCAGTTTAATTAATTATCTTTGCAAAGTTGACCTTAAAAAATATAAGGAAATGTTAAATATTGTACTATTTGGTGCTCCGGGCTGTGGTAAGGGTACACAGTCGGAAATTTTGGAGAAGCGCTTCTCGCTTCGCCACATCTCGACAGGAAATATTATTCGCGAGCAGATTGCCGCAAAAACAGAACTCGGCTTGCAGATGCAGGCGTGTATTGAGCGTGGAGAGTTGGCTCCCGACTCTCTTGTTATTGATATGGTTGCCGACTATGTCGCAACACACAAGGAGGGCAAGGGCGTTATTTTTGATGGTTTCCCTCGCACTACGGCTCAGGCTGAGGCGTTCGATGAGATTCTTGCCAAGCATGGTCAGAAGGTTTCGGTAATGATAAATATGGAGGTACCTGAGGAGGAACTTGTTAAGCGTATCCTTCTTCGTGGCAAGGATTCGGGCCGTGCAGATGACCAATCGGAGGAGATTATCCGCAACCGTATCGATGTCTATAATGCGCAGACTGCTGTTGTTGCAGATTTCTATCGCGCACAAGGCAAGTTCGAGAGCGTGCCTTCGTTGGGTACTATTGAGGAGGTTGCCGAGCGTATTGCAAAGGTAGTCGAGAAGTACCTATAAGCGGAAAACGGAAAGCGGAAAACGGAAAACTGAAATTTTTTATTTAGCCAATGGCTAATGGCTAACATTATGGTAAAAGGTAGAACAGAGATTGCAGAGTTGGGCGAGTTTGGTTTGATTGACCGCTTGACTGCAAAGTTTTCAAAAAACAATAAATCGACTATTTGTGGCGTTGGTGACGATGCCGCAGTGATTGAGGCATCGAAGGATAAGGCGGTGGTAGTATCTACCGACTCGATGCTGGAGGGTGTAGACTTCGACCTGACCTATTTCCCTCCGAAGCACCTCGGCTACAAGGCTGTTACAAAGGGTATCAGCGATGTTGTGGCGATGAATGCTGTTCCGGAGCAGATAACACTATCGCTCGGCATATCGTCAAAAATCTCGGTCGAATTTCTCGACGACTTCTACGAGGGCGTGGAGTTTGCCTGCAAGGAGGCAGGTGTTGATTTGGTCGGAGGTGATACTTCGGCTTCGATGACGGGCTTTGTGGTGAATATTACCGCCATAGGTCGCGCTAAGAAGAGCGAGATAACCTACCGCAGTGGCGCAAAGGAGCACGATTTAATCTGCCTTACCGGAAATCTTGGCGCTTCGTATATGGGTTTGCGTCTGTTGGAGCGTGAGCGTAGGGTGTTGCAGGGTGTGGATAATCCGCAACCGCAGTTCGAGGGGTATGAGTATCTGTTGCAACGATATCTGAAACCTCGTGCGCGCTACGATATGGTGGAGTCGTTGCGCAAGGAGGGTATTGTGCCTACATCGATGATTGATATTACCGATGGACTCGCTTCGGAGGTGTTGCAAATTTGCAAAGCCTCGAAGTGCGGAGCCCGTATCTATTTGGAGCGTATGCCGTTGGCAAAGCAGACAACAGCGTTGGCAGAGGAGATGCACATGGACCCTGTGGTGGCTGCGTTGAATGGTGGCGAGGATTACGAACTGCTCTTTACCGTACCGCTTGATAAGCGTGAGCAGATTATGAATCTCGGCTGTATCGATATTATCGGTCATATTACCGCCGAGAGTACGGGAGCGTATCTTGTCACTCCTGATGGTAAGGATATCGCCTTGCAGGCACAAGGTTTTACACCGAAAAAATAACTATAATGAAACGACTATTTCTACTTCTTACTGCACTTCTTGCTTGCGCAGAAATATGTGCAGCGAAGAATTATACCTTGTTATCACCAAATGGCGAGTTGAAGGTTACGATTACCACCGAACCACAGTTGTCGTATAAAATAGAGTATGATAACGATTTGGTATTGGCACCATCTAAGATAGGCTTGAAGGTCTACGAGGGCGCTATGCTCGGCAAAGGTGATAAGGTTAAGCGAGTGAAGCGCACAACGGTAAATACGATCATTCCGACAAAGTTTTATTTCCGAGATGAGATTAAAGACCACTACAACGCCTTGCGCATCGATTTTGCAACAAACTATGCCGTAGAGTTCCGAGCATACAATGAGGGCGTAGCATATCGCTTTGTAACCAACTTTAAAGAGGATTTTATCCTCGAAAACGAGATTGCAGAGTTTGCCTTTGCAAAGGATTACAACGGCTACTATCCCTATACTAACAAGACGGCAACTCGCAAGGATAAGTACTTTACTTCGTTCGAGTCGTGGTATCGTCAGTGCGAATTATCGCGATTTGACAAGGAGTGCGTAGCTTTCGTACCTGTAATGGTCGAGCACGACAACTACGATGTCTGCATCTTGGAGGCTGATGTTGAGCACTATCCGGGTATGTTTGTGTCGAATCCGAAGGGCGCAACTGCTCTCTATGGCGAGTTCGCTCCGATGCCCGATAGGGTGGTCGTGGGCGGACATAACAAGTTGCAGGGCGTTGTCGAAAGTCGCAAACCATATATCGCCGAGTGTAAGGCAAAGACCAATACTCCATGGCGAATTGTGCTTGTAACGGAGGACAAGAATACACTACTTGACAACGATATGGTCTATCGCCTTGCATCGCCTTCGCGCGTTGAGGATACATCGTGGATTAAGCCCGGCAAGGTTGCTTGGGAGTGGTGGAACCATTGGGGATTGACGGGCGTGCCGTTTAAGGCGGGAGTCAATACCGAAACTTATAATTACTACGTAGATTTTGCTGCAAAGCACGGCGTTGAATATGTAATTCTTGATGAGGGCTGGGCGGTAAAATATGCCAACGACCTTACGCAGGTTGTTCCCGAGATAGACTTGAAAGCTATCATCGACAATGCCAACAAGAAGAGCGTAGGCATCATTCTTTGGGCAGGCTACAACGCCGTAAAAGGCAAAGAGGAGGAGGTTTGTCGTCACTTTGCCGAGATGGGTGTAAAGGGATTCAAGGTCGATTTTCTTGACCGTGATGATGCCCAGATGGTCGATTTTCAATACAAACTTGTCGAGGTGGCTGCGAAATATAAATTGATGATTGACTATCATGGTTGCCCTAAACCTACGGGAATGAATCGTACCTATCCGAATGTTATCAATTTCGAGGCTGTACTTGGTTTGGAGAATGCGAAGTTTAAGAATAGCTACAAGAGGTTTAATTCGGTGGAGTATGACCTGCATATACCATATTTGCGTATGGTGGCAGGACCAATGGACTATACGCAGGGCGCAATGCGCAATGTGAATAGGCAGAATTTCACCCCTTGCAATACAGCCCCTATGAGCCTTGGTACTCGTTGTCGTCAGTTGGCGATGTATGCTGTCTATTTTGCACCATTTGCGATGTTGTGCGACTCACCAACACTCTACGAGCGTGAGGCGGAGTGTACCAAGTTTATAGCGGAGTTCCCAACAGTGTGGAATGAGACCGTGCCTCTCGATGGCCATATTGGCGACTATGTAGCTATGGCACGCCGCAAGGGCGATACGTGGTATGTGGGCGTGATGAACGATTGGACTGCACGCGATGTGGAACTCGACTTGTCGAAGATTCTCGGTGAGGGCGAGTATATAGCGGAGGTGTTCCGCGATGGAAAGAGTGCATCTGAGCGAGGTGAGGATTATATTCACGAAACCGTCACTATTTCGGACTCCCGCAAGGTTGTCGCCAAGATGGCAGCAGGCGGAGGATACGTTATTAAATTAAGAATTAAGAATTAAAGAATTAAGAATTAAGAATTGATAATTATTTTAGGGGCTGTTGGCGGTTGGCTGATAGCCCTTGTTTTGTTTTGCGAACTCCGAGGACCATCACGGCGCAACTTTTTTAAGGGCTATTTGCATCGTAATCGCAAAGCGATGCACCACCGATACACTACGAAGATAAGTCTTCCAAGGCGCAACAAGCTGACCGAATCCTGGTAGCCCAATACGAAAAAAAAAGACGACTTTTACAAGTCGTCTTCGTGTTGGGCTACCAGGATTCGAACCTGGAATGACAGGACCAGAATCTGTAGTGTTACCATTACACCATAGCCCAATTCCGTTTTGCGAGTGCAAAAGTATGATTTATTTTTTGTTTTCGCAAAGTTTTTTCAAAAAAATTTATAATTTTGTTGAGGTTTTTGCTGTTATGGCACAGAAACAAATGCGAAAAACAACTATAAAACAATATTTAACACTATGAAAAACATCAAATTTCGTCTTATCGTGATGAACTTCCTGCAGTATGCAGTGTGGGGTTCCTACTTGACTTCGATGGGTACATACCTATTTAATATAGGCCTGCAGGAGCGCATCGGATTGTTCTATGCCGTGCAGGGTATCGTGTCGCTCTTTATGCCTGCATTGGTGGGTATTATTGCCGACCGTTGGATTCAGGCTCAGCGTATGCTCGGCTTGTGCCACACCTTGGCTGCAGTGTTTGCAGGCTTAACAGCCTTCTACGGCACGGGCGCAATGGGCGCGGTGGAGTTTGCTCCGTTGTTCTCGCTCTACACTTTGAGTGTAGCATTCTATATGCCGACTATCGCATTGTCGAACTCGGTGGCTTATAGCCTTTTGGAGCGTGCAGGTTTGGATACGGTTAAGGCATTCCCTCCAATTCGTGTTTGGGGTACGGTAGGTTTTATCTGCGCAATGGTAGGTTGCGACTTGGCAGGTTTCCAGAGTTCGTATATGCAGTTTGCGCAGTGCGCAACGCTCGGCTTGTTGCTTGGCGTATATGCCTTCCTCCTTCCACAGTGTCCTATCGCTAAGGGCGAGAAGAAGTCGCTCGGTGAGGCCCTCGGCTTGAAGGCATTTGCGCTCTTTAAGCAGAAGAAGATGGCAATTTTCTTTATTTTCTCGATGCTTTTGGGTGTGTCATTGCAGATTACCAATGGCTTTGCTAATCCGTTTATCTCGAACTTCGAGGCTATTCCGGAGTATGCAAACACCTTCGGTGTACAGCACGCAAATATCCTTATCTCTTTGTCGCAGGTGTCCGAAACATTGTGTATCCTCTTGATTCCGTTCTGCTTGAAGCGTTTTGGTATTAAGAATGTGATGTTGATGTCGATGTTTGCGTGGGTTTTGCGCTTTGGTTTGTTCGGCTTGGGTAATCCGGGTACAGGCGTTTGGATGTTTATCCTCTCGATGATTGTCTATGGCGTGGCGTTCGACTTCTTCAATGTGTCGGGTTCGCTCTATGTAAATCAGGAGACCTCGGAGGATATTCGCTCGTCGGCGCAGGGCTTGTTTATGATGATGACCAATGGTGTGGGAGCAACTATCGGAACACTCGGTGCACAAGCTGTTGTAAACCACTTTGTATATAACGGCTCGGAGGGCGTTGCGATGATGCAGGGCTGGTCTACCACTTGGTTGATTTTTGCAGGTTATGCCTTGATTGTAGCCATTCTCTTTGCGCTTGTTTTCAAATACAAACACAACCCTAACGCAGAAGTTAAAGTGACTCATTAGTCATTAATCTAAATATCTGTGAAAATTAAACACCGCTTTTAGCGGTGTTTTTTGTTTTTCTGTAAAAATTTTTTGAAAAAATATTTGGAGAAACGAATTTTTTGCATTTACTTTGTGATATCAAAATAATATCATTTTGAAAAGAGGGCGGCAAATAAAAAACAAAATTATAAACCTTTTTTAATACTTATTACTATGGAGACAAACAAGAACATGGTCTATTCAGGCTGGAAGATGAACGGATTTGCGATGTTATTCATCGTATTGTTGTCGTGGATTGGTGGTCCTGCGCTTGCAATTTATGGAGGTATAAATTGGGCTTCGCCTTACGATGCTATTGCTATTGTAGTGGGTGTAATTATCTTCTTGTGGGCACTTATTGCATCGTGCGGTTTTATAATGTTGGAGCCTAACGAGGCGCGTGTGTTGCTCTTCTTCGGAAAGTATCGCGGTAACTTTGTGCAGACGGGCTATTGGTGGGTAAATCCATTTATGTCGAAAAAGTCTATCTCGCTTCGTGCCCGCAACCTCAACGCCGAGCCTATCAAGGTGAACGACAAGCAGGGTAACCCTATCCTTATCGGTTTGGTTTTGGTATGGAAAATCCGCGAGGAGGAGATTTACAAGGCTGTATTCGATATCGACACCCCTGTTGCTACGGGCGAGGTTACCGTAACGGCAAGCAGCCGTATGAAGGTGCTCGAAAACTTCGTATCGGTGCAGAGCGATGCAGCATTGCGTCAGGTGGCAGGAATCTACGCATACGATAATAATAATGGTGGAAAGGAGGAACTCACTCTTCGCTCGAATGCAGACGAGATTAACGAGCAACTCGAAAATCGCCTGAACGAGCGTCTTGCAATGGCAGGTATCGAGGTTGTCGAGGCTCGTATTAACTACCTCGCTTATGCTCCTGAAATTGCAGCTGTAATGTTGCGCCGTCAGCAGGCAGATGCTATCATCTCGGCACGCGAGAAGATTGTTGAGGGTGCTGTTTCGATGGTGAAGATGGCTATCGACAAGTTGTCGGCAGATGAGGTTGTCGAACTTGACGAGGAGCGCAAAGCGGCAATGGTTAGCAACTTGCTCGTGGTGTTGTGCGGTGATGAGTCGGCACAGCCGGTGGTAAATACAGGCACCTTGCACCATTAAAATCGTTCTGAACGGTAAATTTTGTACGAATCTGCTGACGCTGAAATGCTCACATAGGTCTACTATGCTCCGCTTTCATCGCATTGCTTCGCACAAAATTTCCTCGTTCATTGACGATTTTAAGAAACGGAAAGCGGAAAACGGAGAACTGAGAACTGAGAACTGAGAACTGAGAACGGAGAGCGCACTCCTTAAATTCATTAAACTCCTTAAACTCCTTAACAAGGTTTGCGCCGTGACAACGCTCGGAGTTCGTAAAACAAAAAATAAAAGCCAATGGCTAAAAGCTAAAAAAAAGTATGGCAAAGGAGCCGACAAAGAGTTTTGTACTTCGTATTGATGCCGAGATGATGGAGGCGATCGAGAGGTGGGCGGAAGATGAATTCCGCTCCACCAATGGTCAGCTACAATATATTATCGCCGAGGCTCTACGCAAAAGCGGAAGAATCAAAAAAAAGAAGAAAACTGATGGAAGCAACTAACTTTATACAGACATTGCGCAAGATTAACCGAGGAGTCTCGTTCAATCTGTGGCGTGTGAGAATCGGCGGATTGGAGATGGCTCTCTTCTTTCTCTTCGCCATCGGAGAGAAGTTCGTTTGCAAATTTATCCCGATGGAGCCAGACGCCCAGCATATCGTAAGCGAAACGATGAGTTGTATTTCGGTGCTGATTCTCGGTGAGGCGATTATGCGTTCGCTCTATAAACTGTTCCCTCGATATCGCTGGGGAACACTATTGGCGATGATTGGCGGAGCTGTCGGAGGTCTGCTTATTACAATCGTGATGGACCATTTCGACAAGGGGGTTGCGGTGGATACCAACGACCTTATTGCGTTGGGAGTTTGCGTTGCGCTCTTCATTGCAGCATATATCTTCTGGCGACAGAGCGTAAATAAGGCAAAACTGCTAAAACTCGAACGCGAATTAGCTCGCAAACGCAGAGTGAGAATAGGATACTAAAAAAAGAAACTATCTAACAAGGTGATTTCTGCGTTATGCTTGCCCTCAAAATGCTCACATACGCCAAGTATGCTCCGCTTTTTCGGGCTACGCAGGCCTTGAAATCCCTCTTGTTATATAGCTTCTGACAAAAAGGGAGTATCTAAAACTTGTTAGACACTCCCTTTTCTCTTTTAAATGCTCTTACTCCTTTGGTACGATTTGTACGTTAATAGCCTGCTCGCCCTTATCGCCACTACCAACCTCGTAGGTTACGAGTTGTCCCTCGTTCAAGGCCTTAAAGCCCTCTTTTACGATACCGGTGTAATGCACAAAAATCTCCTTGCCATCTTCGGCAATAATAAATCCGTATCCTTTTTTTGGATCGAACCATTTTACTTTTCCCTCCATAGTTAAATCGGTTAGTTTGTTTGGTTATACAAATATAACAAATTTTTCTGTGATTGTACCGAAAAACGAAAAAATAATTTTTTGCGCAAATAGATGGTATTAAATAGCAACGCAGTCTAACGATTGCTTAATGATAGGCGCATTTGCCATTAAGCGACCAGCGGGAGCGTTTGCCATTCAGTGAGCAAAAGCGAACGCTTGTCATTAAGCGAGTGTAGCGAGCGAATGTCATTATGCTGCGCACCAAAAACAAAAGAGATGTCATTTTGACATCTCCTTGCTTCGCTTGTTTTGTCGGGGTACCAGGATTCGAACCTGGGACCCTCTGGTCCCAAACCAGATGCGCTAACCGGACTGCGCTACACCCCGTTGCTGTATTGCGAGTGCAAAGGTAAAGCAAAAAATTTAATCTGCAAACTTTTTTTAAATTTTTTTATCAATTTTTTGTTTTTACCCCTATTTTGCCACTCTGCACTACGAAAATAGTTTAAAACTTTACCTTGAAATAGGCTGCTCCGCTGGCTTTGGCAGCCTCTAAGCCGACTGCCGAATCCTCAAATATTACTGTCTCGGCAGGGGTTACACCCTCTATTGCCATAACTTTCAAAAAGGCTTCGGGCGAAGGTTTGGGCTTATCCACATCGAGCGATGTTATTATACCGTCAACTTTTCCCTCTATGCCCAAATGGTGCATCGCATTGGAAATATTATCCTTTTGTCCGGTCGAGACTATCCATATTTTACCGCCATTTGCGCGGAAATCCTGCGCAAAATTCCACAATGGCTCGTTCAGATGTACCGAACTGAAGAAGGTGGGGTAGAGCTCTATTTTTCGGCATCGTATGCGATTGATATCCTCCTCGTTGTCAATGCCCAATTCTCGTAAAAATTCGGGACAACGCATTCCGAAATAGCGACGACGATACATCTCTCTGTCAAGTGTGATTCCCTCTTCGGCAAGTGCTGCAATATAGGCCTCCATATTGGCCTCTTCGGTTGAGGCCAAAGTGCCATCGAAATCGAGAAGAATAAGCTTAATCTGCATCTTGAATGGGTTTTAAACGACCTCTTAATCAAATGACTGCATGCCCGATTGCGCAATGCGCATAATGCGCTGATACTCATCGGGTGTAAGTTCCATAAAGAAGTAGTGAATCGGGTCTACTCGCATACCATTGTATCGCACCTCGTAATGGAGATGCGGAGCAAGCGACAAACCCGAGTTTCCTGATAAGGCTATGATATCTCCTCGCTGTACTCGCTGACCTCGCTTCACCTTGACGCTTTGGAGGTGGCTGTATGATGTGGCATAGCCATTGCGATGGTCTATCACTACGGTTATTCCCGAAGTGGAATTTTTACCCTTTACCTCCTTGACTATACCATCTGCCGTAGCGAAAATTCGAGTGCCTTCGGGTATGGCATAATCAACTCCCTGATGCGATTGCAGAGTGCGGTAGAATGGGTGCATCAATGTTCCGTATGCGGCAGTTAAGAGTGTCAATTCGTGGTTTGTGACCGGTTGAATAGATGGTATATTATTTCGCTTGGAACCAAGTATTTGCAACTCCTCATTAAGTGTCGAATAGCTCTCTTCGAGTAGTGCTATTTTGCTCTCCAGCTTTTCGAGTTCGGTTTGTAGGGTAGATGCCATCTCCCGATTGCTGTTTTCGAGCAGTGATTCGTGTAACTCAACGCGTTGGCTGTTGTACTCCGAGTCGAAGTCGTATGGCTCCGAGTCGAACATTATGGCGAAGATATTTCTATCTCGTTCTACAACATTGTCGACAACCATGGATAGGGAGTCGTACTCCTCGAGGAGGTTAGCGTACTCCTCTTTTAAACGGTCGGTGGAGTGACGCAAATCGTATTCGGCCGGGGTGTCGAAGAGGAGCGAAAAGAGAAAATAGTATAGAACGGCAGCACCAAACCACGCCAATGCCTGTAGAGCACGGCGGCTACCTCTCTTTCTTGATTTATTGTTGCCACTCTGCATAATCGCTATTGTTCGCTTGAAGCACCTTCGTCTGTTTCGAGGGTTGCGTTATACTTCATATTCTCCATCAACTGACGATACTCGTCACTTGTCATGTTGCGGTTAAAGTAGTTAACCGGATTGACATTTCGGTTGCGATATATAACCTCGTAGTGGAGGTGTGGGCCTGTTGAGCCACCTGTTGAGCCCACTTCTCCGATAAGTTGTCCTCGCTGGACATGCTCGCCCGCTTTTACGAACATTTTTTGAAGGTGAGCATAACGAGTCTTGTATCCAAATTTGTGGTTAATTACGATTTGGCGGCCATAACCTCGACGACGCTTGCCGAGATCGACTTTTTCGACTACGCCATCGCCTGTCGCATAGACGGGAACGCCATAATCGGTTGACATATCCACGCCCTTGTGCATGGTCCTAATCTTCAAGATCGGGTGCTTTTTTCTTACGCCAAAAGCGTAAAATGCCTTCAATCGGGTACGGTCGATAGGCCAAATTGCAGGTATAGCGAGCGACATTTGCTCTTTGTCCTTTGCCAACAATTGCACCTCGTCAAGCGAACGAGATGTGGCGTAGGTTTGACGTGTAACGGCATCGAGTTGTTGCCAAGTCGAAATCATCAATTCGGAGTACTCGTCACCTGCAAGCGAGGCGTATTTGGAGTCGGGATATGGCGTATAGACGCCTTCTATATTTAGCGTATCGCTTGAGAATAGTCGGCGATAGACAAAACGATCTCGGTGACGAATCTCCTCTATTTTGCTCTGCATCGAGGCGATGCGGTCCAATAAAATCTCGTATTTCAATACGAGTTCGCGATTTTCGGTCGCTATACGGTGCATCTTTGGGGTGTAGAAGAGGTATGAAATCGCCATATTGAGCAACGAAATGACGATGAAACCAATCAACACTTGTCGCAAAATGTTGTATCGGTTTCTTCGTTTGGAGGTGCTTGTAGCACCTTTTGTGTTGCGAATATTCTCCTTCAATGCGAAAAACTTAATTTTTCTTGCGCAAATTTACGGTAAATTTTGTATTTTTGCAACCGATTTTGCGCGTGCGTATGTGCGATGAAGCAAAATCAACACTATAACGCATTGAAACAAAAAATATTATACACAAATGGATTCTAAACAAATACGTCAAGCGTTTCTCGACTTTTTTGCCGAGAAAGAACACCTTATCGTGCCTTCGGCACCTATGGTAGTGAAGAACGACCCGACTTTGATGTTTACAAATGCGGGAATGAACCAATTTAAGGATATTTTCCTCGGTAATGCCGAGCGCAAGTCGCCTCGTGCTGCCGACTCGCAGAAGTGTCTGCGCGTGTCGGGTAAGCACAACGACTTGGAGGAGGTAGGACACGACACCTACCACCACACAATGTTCGAGATGCTCGGTAACTGGTCTTTCGGCGACTACTTCAAGAAGGAGGCTATCGCTTGGGCTTGGGAGTTGTTGACCGAGGTCTATAAGTTGCCAAAGGAGCGTATGTACGCTACCGTATTCGAGGGCTCGGAGGAGGACGGTGTGCCGTTCGATCAGGAGGCTTACGATATCTGGAAGGAGCGTCTTCCGGAGGACCACATTATTCGTGGTAACAAGCACGATAACTTCTGGGAGATGGGCGAAACAGGTCCTTACGGTCCTTGTAGTGAGATTCACTTCGACCTTCGTGACGAAAAGGAGATTGCCGAGAAG
>JAGBCX010000037.1 GCA_017937805.1 Alistipes sp.
AGCGCCTTGTTGATACCGAGGAGAACAAATACATCACCCGCCTCACCCAGCTGATATGTACCTTTATCGGCAACTTCAAGACACAAGGTTTTAAGGGTGGAAAGTTTGCTGATTTTAGATGCAATACGAAGAATGTCCGCACAAAACTATTCCTCGACATCTGCGAGGTTTGTTACTTGCAGTATCAGCAAGCACTCAAAGAGCAACACTGTATCGACTTTGAGGATATGATTAACGAGTCGGCAGAGTTGATTCGCAAAAAGCAGATAGAGAAAGAACAGCTCGATTATAAATACATCATCGTTGATGAGTATCAGGACATTTCTCGACAGAGATACAACCTTATCAAAGAGTTGTCGCAGTTGTGCGATGCAAAAATTATGGCAGTCGGCGATGACTGGCAATCTATCTATGCGTTCAGCGGCTCAATTCTTCCCCTATTTACAAAATTCTGCGAAGAGGTTGGCTATGGTCAAGAGTTGAAGATTACCCGCACATATCGTAATGCCCAGGAGATAATCGACATTGCGGGAACATTCGTGCAAAAGAACTCCCAACAGATTAAGAAGGAGTTGATTTCGCCCAAACGCATAGACAACCCCGTAATTATCTCGACTTATGGCGACGAAAAGGTGGCAAAAGGAGAATCGCGCAAAGGCGGTCTGTTCTATAATCTTGGCGTGGCGATTGAAAATGCCATAGGCGAGATATTGGAGTATAGTGCAGTCGAGGGCAAAACAAAGGTGCCATCAATTTTGCTGATTGGTCGCTATGGTTTCGATGCTCGTAATATGTGTAAGGCGGAGCAGTTCAACTACAACGAGGAGAACGGCAGGGTTTATTCGGTTAAGTATGGCAACAAGGTCAAACTTAATTTTATGACCGCCCACAGCTCAAAAGGATTGACCGCCGAGAATGTGATTATCATCAACGCAAAGGACGAAACCTATGGCTTCCCGTCAAAGGTTGATGACGACCCCGTTTTGAATTTGGTCGTATCATTTGACAACTCGTATAACTATGCCGAGGAGCGTCGCCTATTCTATGTTGCTCTAACAAGAACAAAGAATCGAGTATTTATCGTTACGCCCGATATGCGCCCATCGGAGTTTATTAAAGAGTTGTTGAGTGAGCCTCATAACTATCCGAATGTAACACTACACGGAGAGTTGAAAGTGGATCTCAAAGCACCTAAAAAGGCAAAAGACTGTTGCCCAATATGCGGCTATCCAATGCAATTCAAATGGAATAAGAATTATGGCTTGAAGCTATGGATTTGCACCAACGACCAAGAGATTTGCGGATTTATGACTAATAACAAAAGTGGTGGTGAGTTGTCTATCCATAAATGCGATTGGTGTCAAGATGGCTATTTGGTTGTCAAGAAGGGTTCTGATGGTTATTTCTTGGGTTGTACGAACTATAAACCCGATAGAACGGGGTGCGGTCGTATGTTGAGCGCAGGACAGTATGAGTTTTGGTTGAATAGCTCGTTTGGCGTTGAGGACTCATCAGAACATAAACCATCGTATTTTGTTCCTAAAAACAAGAGTGCAGCACCAAAAATGCAGAAAAGCAAGACGGCAAATGGGCGCAATGGTGGTGCAACTATCAATACAACCGCATATAAAGAGGTAATTATTGAGAATGAGGTATTTAGAATTGTGGTAGATTCCGAAGGCAACACACTAACCGATATGGAACTGCTTGGTTTGTTGCGTGCAATGCGTACCCGTGTAGCAATGGAGAAAGAGTTACCGTCATACTACCTCCTGCATAACAATATCCTTGTGCTTATCGCAACAGACAAACCGACAACACGAGAGGAATTGATGAGTATCAGCGGTTTTGGCATTCGCAAATGGGAGGTTTGGGGCGATGAGATTCTTAAAGTGGTATCAGCCTATATGACAGAATAGTGGCATACATCTTGAACGATTGGAAATAAAAAACCGAGCGATATGAAAAAGATTGTGATTGTGGATGGTGGTCCGCGAAAGAATATGAACACCGCGCAGCTGTTGCAACGATTTACCGAGGGCGTAAAGTCGGTCGGCGAGGATGTGGAGGTGAAAACCGTACGACTCTACGACATTGATTATAAGGGCTGTACCTCCTGCATGACTTGCAAACTCAAAGGCAAGGCATCGAATATCTGCCGCTTTCGGGATGCACTCTCGCCACTCCTGGATGATATTGCCGATGCGGACGGCTTGGTGCTTGGCTCGCCCATCTATTTCGGCGAGGTGACGGGCAAGATGCGCGCCTTCTTGGAGCGTCTGGCCTTCCCGTGGCTCTCGTACAACGATTACAGTCTGACCGCGCCGAAGCGTATGCCTGTGGTGCTTGTCGAGACGATGAACGGCACGCCCGAGCGCAACAACAGCAACCATTTCGGCACGATGGAGTGGTGTCTCACAACGGCCCTCGGCGAGATAGAGCGCATCATCGGCTACAACACTTGCCAGGTGGCGAAATACGACAATTACGAACTCGGCAGTTTCTCCGAGGAGGCAAAACACGCCTGGCGTGATGCCCATTGGGAGGAGGATTTGCAACGAGCTTACGATGCAGGTCGCAAGATGGCGGAGCAGTAAAAGGTTGTAGTTTGGAGATTGAGAGAAAAAGTTTCGGCTTTTTCTCTTTTGGTTAATAATGCACTACCTTTACACCCGAAAAAACAAGTGGCAATGAAGATAGAAACATTTACAGAAGAGGATATTCGTGAGGCGGCTTTTCTTGCCTATCCCGTGTGGGGCGAGGGACACGCTGCCAATGGTCAGGGCGAGGAGTTCGGACTGTTGATGTGTGAGTATATCATCCGCTATGGGTGGTATGGTGCGCCCTATGCTTTCAAGATTACCGACGAGGGCAAGATGGTGGGTTGCATCCTTGCGGACAATATCGAGCAGAAAAACGGCTATAACGAGTGGTTGGAT
>JAGBCX010000038.1 GCA_017937805.1 Alistipes sp.
ATCTCGGATACAAATCCTCTATTGTTAGGGTTTGCATTTATCAGTCTTGTCGCAGATACCCTTTTAATTTTGAATTGGCAATATATCTGTTCAAAAAAGGATTCTCCTGTTTCTTCCTTCGGATCGGAATTGCTTGCAACAAAAATTGCTTTTTTCTCCGCAATACGAGCGCAAAAATCTCTCAATCTAATCTGCTCCGCATCACCAAAGCCATCTTTGGCGTATGATGTAAAAGAAGATGTTTCAGACAATGGCTTATACGGAGGATCCAAATAATATATAGTATTTTCGCCTACAAACTTCTCCGTTTCTGCAAAATCACCACACAAAATCTCTACTCGTTGCAAGAGTTTTGAAACAGCAAGCAGATTATCTGCATCACATATTTTCGGATTGGCATATCTTCCATGAGGAACATTAAATTCTCCCTTGGAATTAACTCTATACAAACCATTAAAACATGTTCTATTCAAAAAAATGAATAGTGAGGCAACCTCTACCGAAGAGCATTTTTTAGAGTTGTACAACTTGCGTTTCTCTAAAAAATACCTCTTTCGACCTTCGACATCTAATGATATATATTGAGATTGTATTCCCTTTAATTGAGTTATTAACTCATAAACATTATTTTGTATTACTTTATAAGTGCAAATAAGTTCTGGGTTTATATCATTTATAATAGCCCTAGTAATATTAGGGTACGCCTGTAAAATCCAAAACAAGACAGCACCGCCACCAACAAATGGCTCTACATAAGTCACATTCTCTCGTAGATATAGATCCACCGGAAGAGATTTTCTAACCTCCTCCAATAGTTGTGTTTTACCTCCAACCCACTTAACGAATGGCTTTGCAATGCTCATCTCCATACCCTACTGAAAATTTTTGCGTATATACGCATTTTTCTGCATCAAATATAGTACATGTTATACTAATTCGCAAACTACATCTTCTATTTCAATCTGATTATCTCGCCTTTGCGGACATCTTCGTTAGGGCGCAGGCGGTTGAGTTTTGCAAGCGACTTCTGGCGTATGCCATACGACTGCGATAAGGAGTAGAGATTTTCATCGCGCACAACCTTATGTTGCATTGTATTACCAAGCCACTGTGTCTTTTTGCGCTCAATATAGACAATATCACCCTTCGCAAGTTTGGCATCTTTTGCCACATCGTTGAACTTGCGTAACATCTTCGCCGAGATATCGAAAACCTCGCCCACCGACTCGAAGGTATCACCCTCCTTCGCCACAACATAGAAGGTGTGGTTGGTGCGATAGACACCGTAACCCTTGTGCGAATTGACCGTTACACGAAAGGCATTCGGATTTATCTGTTCGTCAGAGGTTGCGATATTGCTCTCAAACCACGCCTCGGTATTTGCCGTAGCATTTTTGGCAGCAGAGTAAATTTTATTGCCATTCTCCTTATCGAGCAGATACAACTTCATCGACTCGATAATCTTCACCAATCGCTCCGCATAGTCGGGTGCCGTGGCATATCCCGCAGCCTTCAAGCCTCTTGCCCAACTGCGATAGTCGTCAGAAGGGTATGCAAACAGCGAGTCGTAGCGTGGCGATTGGTCGAGGAAGTCGGCATGGTCCTGATATGAAGCCTCTACCGAAGGGTATGCACGGAAACACTCCCCTTTGGCGTCATCATCGTGATATACCCTATCGCCCGTCCAATGCTTCTTGCACTTTATGCCGAAGTGATTGTTCGAGGAGGTCGAAAGTTGACTATTTCCGCTATCCGACTCCAAGATACCCTGCGCCATCGTGATACTTGCAGGTATGCCGTAACGCTCCATGTGGGCAATCGCTATCGCCTTATACTTTTCGACATACTCCTCACGTGTCTGGCGCACTGCACCAAGCACTACACTATATCCAAGCAGTGCGATAACAAAGACTACAACCCTCGACAACGACCTCATAATTCGACTATTTCTCGAAAGGAATAAGCGACAAATACAACTCATCAAGCTGTGCCTGATCTATTGGTGATGGGCCATCAAGCATAACATCGCGACCAGCGTTGTTCTTAGGGAAGGCGATAAAGTCACGAATCGAATCTACGCCACCAAACAACGAGCAAAGACGGTCAAAACCGAATGCCAAACCTCCGTGTGGCGGTGCGCCATAGCGGAAGGCGTTAATCAAGAAGCCAAACTGTGCCTCTGCCTGCTCAGGAGTGAAGCCCAAGCACTTGAAGATAAGCGACTGCAACTTAGGGTCGTGGATACGAATCGAACCACCACCAATCTCTGTTCCGTTGCAGACAAAGTCGTAAGCATTAGCACGCACTGCACCCGGGTCGCTCTCCAACTTGTCGATATCCTCCGGTTTTGGCGAGGTGAATGGGTGGTGCTTTGCATAGAAACGCTCGGTCTCCTCGTCCCACTCGAACATTGGGAAATCTACTACCCACAGCGGAGCAAACTTCTTCGGATCGCGCAAGCCCAACTGCTCGGCAACCTCCAAACGAAGTGCGCACAACTGCGTCAAAGCCTTGTATTTCTTACCGCAGAGAATCAAGCACAAATCGCCCGCCTTTGCACCCAAACGCTCGGCAATAGCCTGCAACTCCTCTGCCGAGAAGAACTTATCAATCGAAGATTTGATACCTCCCTCCTCAACACGAATCCAAACGAGGCCCTTGGCTCCAACCTGTGGTCGCTTAACATAGTCGGTCAAGGCGTCAATCTGCTTGCGAGTATACGAAGCACAACCCGTTGCGGCGAAACCTACCACATACTCTGCATCGTCAAACACCGAGAAGTTGTGTCCGTGAGCCAAGTCGGTAATATCCGAAAACTCCATTCCGAAGCGCAAGTCAGGCTTATCCGAGCCGTACTTCTCCATCGCCTCGCTCCAAGGCATACGGCGGAATGGCTCCGTAAAGTCGATATCCAAGACGCTCTTGAACATGTGTTTTGCCCAACGCTCGAAGATTTCGAGGATATCCTCCTGCTCTACGAACGACATCTCACAGTCAATCTGCGTAAATTCAGGCTGACGGTCAGCACGCAAATCCTCATCACGGAAGCAGCGCACAATCTGGAAATAGCGGTCGTAGCCCGACACCATCAGCAACTGCTTCAAGGTCTGTGGCGACTGTGGCAAAGCGTAGAACTCGTTAGGATTCATACGCGAAGGCACAACGAAGTCGCGCGCTCCCTCCGGAGTAGATTTGATAAGGTATGGGGTTTCAATCTCCAAAAAGCCCTCCGAATCGAGGAACTTACGAATCTCCTGCGCCATCTTGTGGCGGAGAATCATATTTCGCTGCAATGGTGGACGGCGAAGGTCGAGATAGCGGTACTTCATGCGGAGGTCATCGCCACCGTCTGAGTTCTCCTCGATGGTAAACGGAGGAATAACCGCCTGATTGAGAATATTTATCTTCTCGGCTACAACCTCGATATCGCCCGTAGCCATCTTCGAGTTCTTCGACTCGCGCTCGATAACCTTTCCCGTAACCTGAACGACACACTCACGGCCGAGTTTTGCCGCCTCAGCCTTTGTTGCCTCATCAGAGTGCTCCTCTACGACAATCTGTGTAATGCCATAGCGGTCACGCAAATCGATAAAAGTCATTGCTCCGAGGTTGCGCACCTTCTGTACCCAACCTGCCAATGTTACTGTCTGTCCGACATTTGTGGCACGCAATTCGCCACAAGTATTACTTCTGTACATAGTTTTATATTATGTTTTATAGTTTTCTTGTGCTTTTAGCCATTGGCCATTAGCCATTAGCTTTTTTAATTGACAATTAGTTTTCCGTTTTCCGTTCTCCGTTTTCCGTTTTTTCTCTATCTTTGTCGCCAAATAACTCACAAAGTTACAAAAAAATATGGAAGAATTACGCGAAAAAGATGAAAAATATATGCGTTTGGCGATAGAAGAGGCAAAACTCGCCCTCGAAGCTGACGAAGTACCCATCGGAGCCATCATCGTAGCGGGTGGTCGCATCGTTGGTCGAGGTCACAATTTGGTCGAAACTTTGACCGATGTCACAGCCCATGCAGAACTGCAAGCCATCACCGCTGCCGCCTCGACAATCGGAGGAAAATACCTCAACGACTGCACACTCTATGTAACCGTCGAGCCCTGCCCGATGTGTGCCGGAGCGTTGGCATGGAGCCAAATCGGGCGTATTGTATATGGCGCATCGGACAGCAAAAGAGGATTTTCGACCATCTCGGACAATATGTTGCACCCTCGCACCGTTGTAACATCAGGCGTACTCGCCGAAGAGTGCGAGCGACTTATGACCGATTTTTTTGCAAAACTCCGATAAGTTTCTTAACTTTGCCAGCTGAAAAAGAAAATTTTAACAATAAAAAGATAAAAACTATGAAAAAGTTATTTGTAACAATGTTTGCACTCCTCTCTGTTGCCGCAGTTTCGGCTCAGAGCGAGGTTATCGCAAAGTTTAATGATGGCGCAAAGGCTGTTCAGGCAAAGAACTACGCTTCGGCAATCACCCTCTTCGAGCAGGTTATCGACAAGGGTATGGATTCGGAGGACAACACCGTTCTCAACTGCGTGGCAACCGCAAAGAAGTATCTTCCTGTATGTTATCAGGGTGTAGGCCTTTCAGCTGCTTCGCAGAAGAACTACGCAAAGGCTATCGAGTACTTGACAAAGGCTGCCGACACCGCAGAGTTGTATGGCAATACTCAGGCAAAGCAGAAGGCTAACATGATTCTCGCAAAGGTTTATCAGGTACAGGGTGGCGAGGCTTTCAACGCAAAGGATTATGCGACTGCTGCTTCGGTATTTGAGAAGGGCTACGCTGCAAACCCTCGTAACACCGAGATGGCTTTGAATCTTGCAACCTCTTACTGCGAGTTGGGCAAGTACGATGAGGGTATGGCTATCTACGACAAGATCTGCAAGATGCCGGCTGACAAGTATGCTGCCGCAATTGCAAAGGCCGAGGCCAACAAGACTCTCTACACCAACAACAAGGTTGCTTCGTTGCAGCAGGCAGGCGACTTTGATGGCGTAATCGCAATGGCTGATAAGTTGCAGGCTACATCTCCTGCACTCGCAGAGAAGATTCGCATCGAGGCTTACAACGGCAAGAAGGACTATGCAAAGATTATCGCTCTCGGTGAGACTGCTGCTGCGGCTCAGGCTAACGATGAGGATAAGAGTTCGGTATATTTCCTTGTAGGTGCTGCATATAACGCACAGTACAACGCAGGTGGCAACAAAGATGCTGCTCTCCGCGAGAAGGCTGTTGCAACCTTGAAGAAGGTTACCGCAGGTGCAAGCGTTGAGGCTGCAAAGGCTGCTTTGGCAGGTTTGGAGTAGTGGTCCGACCAAATAAGGCAAGATAAAATGGGAAACTTTTGCGGTTTCCCATTTTTTTTGTACCTTTGAGTTATGGATATTATCGATTTGCGAAAATATATCTTATCGCTCCCATTGGTTGAGGAGTGTCAACCATTCGGTGATGACACTGTTGTCTATAAGGTCGGAGGAAAGATGTTTCTCTGTTGCGTATTGGAGTATGCCGAGCGCATAGCCGTAAAGTGCAACCCCGACCGTGCGATAGCCTTGCGTGACCAATATCTTTCGGCTATAACTCCGGCATGGCATTTCAATAAAAAGCATTGGAACGACATCTACTTCGAGCAGTTACCTCGTGAGGTTGTCGAACGCGAAATTCGCCACTCCTATCTCACCGTTATTCGCGAAAATGTAACTCCCAAGGCATTGCGCGAGGAGATTATGGCCGTAGTGCGTGAAATGCAAATCGAAGATGCTGAAATAATTGAATAAAACTTAAAACCAAAATAATATGAGAGTAACCAAATTTTTACCGATTTTGATGTTCGCACTTCTTGCTCCATTCGCAAATGCAAGTGCCGCTTATCAACCAAAATTCTCGACCGCAGGTTTCTATGCCATTGAAAATAGCGGTCGCGAGGTCTTTTCGATGAATCCTGCGTGGCGATTTCATAAGGGAGAGATTCAAGGCGCAGAGGCTGTGCAGTATGACGACTCAAAGTGGAGCGTAGTATCATTGCCACACGGCATAGAGTATCTGCCTACCGAGGCGAGTGGTTGTATAAACTACCAGGGCGTAGTGTGGTATCGTAAGCACTTCTCGCTCGACAACGCCCTCAAAGGCAAAAAACTATTTTTGCACTTCGAAGCGATTATGGGTAAGAGCCGTGTTTTCGTAAATGGCAAGCAACTCACCGAGCATTTAGGCGGCTATCTGCCCGTAGTGGTTGATATTACCGATGTGGTAAATTGGTCGGGCGATAATATCGTTGCGGTATGGTCGGATAATAGTGACGACAAGAGCTACCCTCCGGGCAAGGCTCAACGTGTTTTGGACTACACCTATTTCGGTGGCATCTATCGCGACTGTTGGTTGGTTGCACACAACAATGTACACATTACAGACCCTAACTACGAGAACATTGTAGCAGGAGGAGGTCTATTTGTTGCCTTCGACAAAGTTAGCGAAGCCTCGGCAGATGTGCTTCTCAAAGCGCATATCCGCAACTCCAACAAAGTTCCATTTAAGGGCGTTTTATCGTACGAAATTCAGACCGCTGATGGCAAAACAGTAGCAACCTCAAAGAGCCGTTTTGCAATAAAGGGTGGCACAGCAATAAGCCTTGCTCGCAAGGTTACTGTTGCCAATCCAGAACTTTGGACCCCAGACACACCTACGCTCTACAACCTCTATGTTCGAGTTCTCGACCATAAGGGTACGGTGGTAGATGGTTATCGCCGCCGCATAGGTATTCGTTCGATAGAGTTCCGAGGCAAGGAGGGATTCTTCCTCAACGGCAAACACTACAACGAACCTTTGATCGGTGCAAATCGCCATCAGGACTTTGCCGTTGTGGGCAATGCCGTAGCAAACTCGGCACACTGGCGCGATGCAAAGAAGTTGCGTGACCTCGGCTTAAAGGTTATCCGCAACGCTCACTGCCCACAGGACCCTGCATTTATGGACGCTTGCGATGAGTTGGGACTCTTCGTTATCGACAATGTTCCGGGCTGGCAATTCTGGAACAAAGACCCTCAATTCGAGCAATATATATATGATGATATTCGTCACCTCGTACGCCGTGACCGCAACCACCCAAGCGTATGGTTTTGGGAGCCTACACTCAATGAAACACGTTTCCCTGCATCGTTTGCCGACAATGCTCTGCGCCTTGTTGCCGAGGAGTATCCATACAAGGGAGCATACTCATCGTACGATGTCGAGGCTCGTACAAAGTCCAACGAGGTCTACCCTATTCAATACACACACCCACAAGCAGGCAACGGCAGCATCTATGCAAACAAGACGTTGAACTTACGTGATGATGTAACCTATTTCACTCGCGAATTTGGCGATTGCGTTGACGATTGGAACTCGCACAACTCGCCAAGTCGTGTCGCTCGAAATTGGGGTGAAATCCCGATGCTCATACAGGCGCAGCACTACGCAAATCCGCCTTATAAATATACATCTCTCGATGTGTTGTACCGCGTATTTCCGGAGCATATCGGAGGCTGCTTATGGCACTCATTCGACCACCAGCGCGGTTACCACCCTGACCCATTCTATGGCGGTTTGGCAGATGTATTCCGTCAGCCAAAGTATTCGTACTATATGTTTATGGCACAGCGTTCACCGGTTAAGCAAGAGAATCGCCTTTACGAAACAGGACCTATGGTCTATATCGCACACGAGATGACTCCATTCTCGCCAAAGGACGTAACCGTGTATTCGAACTGCGATGAGGTGCGTCTGACCTACAATGCTACCGGTAAGACTTGGACCTACCGCAAGCCAAAGAATGATGGCGGTATGCCTTCGCCTATAATTACCTTCAAAGATGCATATAACTTTATGGATGATAAAGCATTAAGTGCTAAAAAACGTCAGAAGGAGGTGTTCCTCTTGGCCGAGGGTTTGATAAATGGCGAGGTTGTAGCGACACACAAGGTCTGCCCTGCACGCCGCCCTTCGAAGGTTATGCTATGGCTCGACAACGAGGGTAACGACCTCGAAGCCGATGGCTCGGACTTCACAACTGTAGTAGCCGCCATCACCGACCGCGAAGGCAATATCAAGCGACTGAATAACTACTACATAAAGTTCCACATCGAGGGAGAAGGTCGCATTCTCGGTGGCGCGGGCGAGTTGGCAAACCCTGCACCTGTAAAGTGGGGAACAGCGCCTATTGTAGTGCAATCGACCTTGAAGCCGGGCAAAATCCGCATCACAGCATCGGTACTCTTCGAGGGACAGCAGATGCCTATCAGCGGAGTACTTGAGTTCGAGAGCAAGCCTACAACGCAGAGGCTGATTTATAAGGAGAGCGAGGCTACCCTGCTCCCTACGAGCTCCGATTCGTCATTCTCGGCAGCATCAGCAAAGAGTGATGCCGATATTGAGCGCGAAAAGGCGATAAGCGCAGCCAATGCCGAGCGACTCAAAGAGGTCGAAAAGCAACAAACGGAGTTCGGCGAGAAGAGATAAAAGAGAAAGAGCTATTGTGGCGATGCTACAATAGCTCTTTTTCTTAATTAAAAATTAAGAATTAAAAATTCACACTACAACCAATTTCTTGTCAGAAGTCGTGAGATGTGGTGCATCGCAAAAGAAGAGACCTCGGGATAGTACAAGTAGTACAGCCTGAGGTCTCTTACTTTTAGGGATGTGCCACAGGTTGCGGCTTATCACAAGAAATTACAACGCAAGTTTTTTGCGGATAGCCTTCGGAATGGCATTCTTATTCACCATAATCTCCATCGTCTTGTACTCTACATACGGACGAGAGAAGTAGTAGTAGCCATCGTATGGAGGGCGAACGTCCCACGAGTTCTTAACCTTGAAGAATGGGTTGCCCTCCTGGTCGGTTGCAGTACCAATAATAACCATGCCGTGGTCATCGGTATTCTCGTAGTTATCGAATGCCTCTTGACGCATCTCCTGAGTAATCTTCTTCTCCTTAACAGGCTTATCGAACGAGTACAACTCCTTCTGGCGCTCCTGAGCAGAGAGTCGGCCCCAACGCTCCGCCTCGGTGCCACTCATACTCTCGATATTGTCCTCCGGAATAATACCGATAGCCTTTGTGCGGTGAAATCCCTTCTCCGAAACATCGGCTGCCCAACCAAGCGAGTAGTTGTTCGCAAGGGCATTATCCACAATCTGCATCAACTCATCAAGTGGCACATTATAAGCCTTCTCCCACATCCAGTTGTCAGGCACCTCAACGATATACTGCTCGTAGAATGGGTGGTGAGTGTAAGATGTTACGAATACGAAATCCGACATCTTCACCGGCAACGACTCAGCAAATGAGTGCGGAGTGTACTCCTTACCCTTCCAAGTGAACTTCTCAGGCATCTTGCCGAAGTAGGTGTCGAGAATGGCGTTCAAGCCATCTTTCCAAGCGGTTGTGAGTTTGCGGTTCTTGTTCTTCACAACAGCCTCAACATAAGCCTTCAAAATAGCGTCAATTTCGCCAAATACAGGCTTATCGGTGCCGTAGTTCAACCCCTCGTAGACCTCCTGCGGTACGATACCATACTTCTCGATACCCTTAGTAACATCGTGGAACGCTCCACCGACAGCCATATTGAGGTGTCCGTGCAGACGAACATACTTAACAGCCTTCTCGAAGTAGATATTACGAACAATCCACATCTCCGACAAGTCCATCTCCTCGCCACCGGCACGCATAATCTCGTTCTCGATAAACGACAATGCCGAATAGCACCAACAAGTACCGCTACGGAATTGATTTTTTACCGAAGTGGTCTTAACCAACTTGCCATCAGTAAATTGGTAACCCTTCTTTGGCGCCTCTTTTTTCTCTTGTGCCGATGCCGATACGACCATCGCAACGCACACAACCAATGCAGTGATAAATCTCTTCATTTTCTCTATTTCTTTGTGTTGTTTACTATATTCATACACTCCTCATACGAGAGCAATTCGGCCTTCTTGCCACGCGGAATACGATAATTCTTTCCCTTGTAGGCAATATATGCTCCATAGCGGCCATTCTTGATGGCAAGGTCTGCATCCTCAGCAAATGTCTTTATCGGAGTGGCTGCTGCCGTAACTGTCTTCTTCTGCGACTCAATCAACTCCACAGCACGCTCATAGGTCAACGTATATGGGTCGTCAGATTTCGCCAATGATGCAAAATTGTTTCCATAACGAACATAAGCACCGAACTTGCCGATACCAACTATTACATCCTGCTCCTCATACTTACCGAGAGTGCGAGGAAGAGCAAACAACTCCAACGCCTCCTCAAGGGTGATAGCCTCGATAAGTTGTCCTTTTTTGAGCGATGCAAAGCGAGGTTTCTCGCCCTCTGCTCCATCAATCTCAACCATAGGTCCGAAACGGCCAATACGAGCCTTTACAACGTGTCCGGTCTGAGGATCAACACCAAGTACTCGAACCTGAGTGTTTTTCTCTATCTGTGTTGTAATTGCCTTCTCTACCAAATTGTGGAACGAGCCGTAGAACTCCCCTATCATCGTATTCCAGCCCTGCTCTCCATCGGCAATACGGTCAAACTCCTTCTCCACCTTAGCGGTAAAGTTGTAGTCCATCACAATACCGAAATTCTGCTCCAAGTAGTCATTCACAACCATTCCTATATCGGTCGGAGCCAAACGATTCTTCTCGGCTCCATAGTTCTCATTTGCAACCTTTTCGGTGATATTGTTGCCTTTGAGCGTTAGCAATGTATATGGGCGTTTCTGCGCAGGTTTATTGCTCTTCTCCACGTAGCCACGAGTGATGATTGTCGAAATGGTTGGCGCGTATGTCGAAGGTCGACCAATACCCAACTCCTCCAAACGCTTTACCAACAAAGGCTCGCTAAATCGCATAGGCGGAACAGCATGACGCTCGGTAGCCGTAATAGTTTGCGCCATAAGCTGTGTGCCATCTGCCAAAGCCGGCAAAATAGCCGCCTCGCTCTGCTCCGCAGGCTCCTCGTCATGCGACTCGGAGTAGAGGTGCAAGAATCCATCGAAAGTTACAACCTCGCCCGTAGCAACAAACTTCTCGGCACTACCCGACATGTTAATCGTAATAGTCGTGCGGTTGATATCGGCTGCCACCATCTGCGATGCAACCGTACGCTTCCAAATCAACTCGTAGAGTCGCTTCTCAGCTGCCGTACCCTCAATCGTGTGATTGTTGATATAGGTAGGACGGATAGCCTCGTGAGCCTCCTGAGCACCCTTGCTACTTGTAGTATAATTTCTGCGCGAAGAGTACTTCTCGCCAAACATCTCAACAATCTCTTTCTTGCAGGAGTTCAAAGCCAAATCCGAAAGATTTACCGAGTCGGTACGCATGTAGGTAATCAAACCTCGCTCGTACAACTTCTGTGCAATAGACATTGTTTGCGACACCGACATCGAGAATTTACGGCCAGCCTCCTGTTGCAAGGTCGAAGTGGTAAATGGTGGTGCAGGATAACGCTTCGATGGCTTCATCTCGCTACCCTCAACGGTAAATGTTGCCGTCTTGCAACGCTCCAACATCGCCAGCGCCTCCTCCTTCGTTGCGAAACGCTGCGAATACTCCGCCTTAAACAGAGTCTTCGATGCATCGCCCACAGGATAGAACTGTGCTACAACACGATATGACGAAGCATCTTTGAAGTTGATTATCTCGCGCTCGCGCTCTACGATAAGGCGCACAGCCACACTCTGCACACGACCTGCCGACAATGCAGGGCGCACCTTCTTCCATAAAATCGGCGATAGTTCAAAACCTACAATACGGTCCAAAACACGACGAGCCTGCTGCGCATTTACAAGGTTCATATCGACCTTGCGCGGATTCTCGATAGCGTTCAAAATTGCATTCTTGGTAATTTCGTGAAATACGATTCGCTTAGTATTCTCAACCGACAAACCCAAAACCTCTGTCAAGTGCCAGGCGATAGCCTCTCCCTCGCGGTCCTCATCACTTGCCAACCACACCGTCTTTGCCCCGGCTGCGGCTTTCGACAATTCGGACACAAGTTTCGACTTCTCTTTTGGAATTTCGTATGTAGGGGTAAAACCGTCTTTAATATCGATGCTGAGCTCCTTCTTCGGAAGGTCGCGAATATGACCGAAACTCGATTTTACGACAAAATCCTTGCCCAAAAACTTCTCTATGGTCTTCGCCTTCGCTGGAGACTCAACAATTACTAAATTTTCTTGCATCTCTAACTATTTATATATCTTTCAACACGGCAGCAGAGCATTGTATCGCGTACAACACCCTATGCGTGTAAACTATTTTATCAATGTATATGTCAAATCAATCTGTATCGGAGCATCAACGCTGTTGCCACTCTCATCTTCAGGCATACCCTGCAACAAACTCTCCGAAACAGAATATGGATTCGTTGCCTCGGCTCCAATGTAGAGTGTTCGCAACTTATCGTGCGCCTTGGAGATGTCGTACGAGCCATCTTCCGCACGAATAGAGTTGAACAGGCTTTGAATATGTGCCGTAATATTCAAAACATAACAGCCTCTACTGCGATCGAGATATCCGTTGTAAGGAATCTCCGTATCATACGTACTCTCATAGATATAATTGTAATCTATGATTGGCGATAGTGTCGCATAATTCAGGTATGAACCCAAACGAACAAACGAATTGTTAACCACAGGTATTAACTGCTCGGCATTACTCTGTGTTTTGCTCCAATCGTAATCGGCACCCTTAACATATATAGTCAATAGACACTGATTGACACCTACCCGCGAGTACTCTCCTTGCTCGGTTGCTCGAAGCGACACTAACTCTGTCAAAAAATCATCTGTAAGATAAATCTCTGTTGCAGCACCACCCAAACCATCAACACAACAAGTAGAGAATGTCCTACGCTCCTCACGTGGCTTTGAACTATCCATATCCTCGGCCTTAACGTAAGAATTTGTGTAGTCGCGTTTCACACTATTAACAGAGGCATTATACACAGAAGCCTCATCATAGAAGTAGTAGAACATACCCACCGTATCCTGAATCATTGACGGGTCTTTCGGATTACGGCTTCTACCTTGCAACATCAAGCCCGAAGCCTCCAAATCGAGGGAATAGATAGCACCCTCGGCATTACCCTTCACGCTCGACAAATCGGGTTCTATATAGAGTCCAAAGAATTTATTGGACCATTTAGCATCGTCTTTATATATCTCTATACCCTTATTTCCGTAGCCGTCCCACTCCTCTGTCATGTAGTTCTCCGGCACAAGCATCAACTCGCGCACCATGCCACTCCAAGCGTACTTTGTCGGAGTCATAGGTATCATAACCGTAGAGAGACCTTGCTTCAAGTTGTTGGTTGGGAATGTAAACTCAAATATCGGCTCATTCGGATTATACACGCCGCTCAAATCACAGTTGATGTAAGCGACAGAGTCCTCTTGGCGCTTCTCGTCATATTTCAGCACATTGCCGGCCAGGGATTGGTTCAGTCTATATACTTTGTAACGGATAGGTACAATCGTATCTCCACCATAATCCTTCACCGTCAAGATCATGAACATAGTGTCGAAGATTGGCTTGTATCCGAAACCGTTTGTTTCGTCAATAGCATTCATATAGAGCAGTGTCGATGCAAAACTTGCAGAGCGTTCTCCCAATATATTGCTACGACGTACACCCATACAGCCATATCCTACATTCGAAGCAAGCAACGAATCGGTGCGATAGAGTCGCGTTTCGAGAAGGTTTTTACCATCAAGATGCAACGTTTCATTCGTACCTTTCTCCGGATTGAAGTATATTTTATTGTTTCCCTGAAATTTCAGGTGTCGCATAACCATTACCTGCTCCTCAGGCATCATGTTCGAGCCGAGGGTGCTATCCTCAACAATCGTACACCCCACCGCAAAGAGCGATGCGACAATAAGAGATAACAGATGTGTATACCTAAATAATCTGTTAGACAAGTTCCTCATAGAAGCGGTCGTAATTATCGTAAAAATTCTCATCCTCCGGAGATTGATAGTCGAGAACTCGCTTTCCGCACTCGCGCGCATAGTCAAGCAGTGCTTTATCGGCATGTTCCGAACCCGCAACCACACCATCGGCATTTTCTATAACGAAACGCATCAGATTTTCGTATGAAAGAGTCGCTAATTTTGACACATCTTCGCTCTTTACGCCCTCGCCAACCAATTTTTCGACAAATTCGGCATTAAGCGGAGTCGAAAACTTATCCTCATATAGCGATACTACTATCTTCGAATCGCACAATACGGGATCATCTTTAAACATATTGCGCAAATATAGCGGTGCAACAGCCGAGAACCAACCATGACAATGCACGATAGTTGGTCGCCATTGCAACTTCTTCACAGTCTCGAGAACACCACGCGCATAGAATATCATTCGCGCATGATTATCCTCAAACTCTTTACCCTCTTCGTTAGTCAGCACAGCCTTTCGCGAGAAGAAATCGTCATTATCGATAAAATATATCTGAATACGAGCCGAAGGAATAGATGAAACCTTTATTATCAACTGATGGTCGTCATCATTGATAATAAGATTCATACCCGAAAGTCGTATCACCTCATGCAGTTGATTACGGCGTTCGTTTACACAGCCATAGCGAGGCATAAATGTGCGAATTTCATTGCCATGCTCCTGCATAGCCTGCGAAAGTTGTCGGCACAAGCTTGACTCCTCATTCTCAGGGAGATAAGGCATTATTTGCTGACAAATGTACAATATTTTGTTGTTCGCCATCGCTTTTGGTTTTTTTATGATTTAACTTACAAATATACTAAATTTTTATTAGAGTATCAACATGGCATCTCCGTATGTGCCAAAACGATAACCCTCCTCAACTGCAATCTTGTAGGCGTCCATGATTGTATTATAGCCACCGAAAGCCGCCACCATCATCAGCTGCGTTGAGCCCGGCATATGAAGATTTGATACCATCGCATCTGCTACCGTAAAATCGTAAGGCGCAAAGATAAACTTGTTGGTCCAACCACTCTGAGCCGTAACCATGCCATGTGTCGACACAACCGTTTCGAGCGTACGCATAACCGTAGTACCGATAGCCACAACTTTGTGATTGTCGCGCTTTGCTTTGTTGATAATCTCGGCGGTTTCATCGGTCACAAAGAACTGCTCCGAATCGAGTTTATGTTTCGACAAATCCTCGACATCCACGGTACGGAAGTTGCCCAAGCCTGCATGCAAAGTAACAAACGCCTTCTCTATGCCGAAAATCTCCATTCGCTTCAACAAGTGCTTCGAGAAGTGCATACCTGCCGTAGGAGCCACAACTGCACCCTCCTTATCGGCAAAAATGGTCTGATAATTCTCAGCGTCCTCCGGCTCAACCTTTTCGCGTACCCACGAAGGCAGTGGCGTCTCGCCCAAACGGAAGAGTACCTCTTTGAACTCCTCGTATGGTCCATCATACAAGAATCGGAGGGTACGACCACGCGAGGTGGTGTTGTCGATAACCTCGGCACCCAGAATATCGTCCTCGCCAAAGTACAACTTGTTTCCGATACGGATTTTACGCGCAGGGTCCACCAGAACGTCCCACAACTTCAACTCGCGGTTCAACTCACGCAACAGAAAAACCTCAATTTCGGCTCCCGTCTTCTCCTTGTTTCCATAAAGACGAGCCGGAAAGACCTTCGTATCGTTGAGAACAAATGTGTCGCCCTCATCGAAATAGTCGATAATGTCTTTAAACAGTTTATGCTCGACTTCGCCTGTGTCGCGGTGAACGACCAGCAATCGAGCATCATCACGATTTACCTCCGGATATTTGGCAATCAAATCCGGATTAAAATCGAAATCATAGTGTGATAGTTTCATATATTTTTATAAAAGTGTTACCTCTGTAAATTGGCATTTGCGCAATAAAAACGCGCAACAATCATATTTACTACGAAAAAACTACTCTTTTGTTTCGTCTATTGGCAATTTTTTCAAGAAATCCTCCAACGAAATGGCATCATTTTCATCAAACTGTCCATTTCGAGTGCGGCGCAGAGATGTCAGGTAGGCTCCACTATCCAACGCCTCGCCAATCTCTTGTGCCAACGAGCGAATATAAGTTCCCTTGCTGCACTCTACCCTGATACGCATCTTCGGCAGTTCGAACTCTTCGAGTGTAATGGAGTAGATATTTATCAGCGCCTTGCGAAGTTCTACTTGCTCGCCTGCTCGTGCCAACTCGTAGGCACGCAACCCCTCGACCTTCTTTGCCGAGTAGATTGGCGGAGCCTGCAAACGCTCGCCCGTAAGCGAGAGCAACGCCTCCTCGACCTTCTCGCGCGTAATATGCTCTATCGGATAGGTCTTATCCACCGGGTGCTCCATATCGTAACTCGGAGTCGTTGCACCAAGCATCAATTCTGCCACATACTCCTTGCGCTCCGCCTGCAAGGCATCGACCTGCTTGGTTGCCTTGCCGATGCAGACAAGCAAAATACCCGTAGCCAAAGGGTCCAATGTACCCGCATGTCCGATTTTGATTTTGCGATGCCCCATCTTGTTCAGACGGAATTTTATCTTTCGCACCACATCAGACGAGGTCCATTCGAGTGGTTTATCTATAACCGCAACATACCCCTCCTCTTTTGGGTTAAAGTTTTTGAAATCCATAACACTAAATAAAGTAGGAAACTATTGCCACAACTCCCGCCAATGCGCAGTAGATTGCAAACCAGATAAGTTTTCCGCGCTTCACAATTTCGAGCATAAACTTACAAGCCAATGTTCCGGTAACGAACGCCGCCACAAAGCCCGCAACGAGAGGCCATGTGCCGACATTACCGCCCAATTCGCCCTTCAACAGTTCGAGGAATGTCTCTCCGAGTATCGGAAGCAACACCATCAGGAACGAGAACTGCGCCACGCTCTCCTTTTTATTGCCGAGCAACAAACCCGTTGCGATGGTTGTACCCGAGCGCGAAAGTCCCGGCATTGACGCGCACGCCTGCGCGATACCTATTATAAAAGCATCGCGATACGAGATATTCTCCTTCTGTCGTGGCTTTGCTTTGTAGGCAAAAGTGAGCAACACCGCTGTTACGAGCAACATTATGCCCACAATCCATATATGCTTGGACATTTCGTCAACATAATCCTTGAAGCAGAATCCCACAATGCCGATAGGAATCATCGAAATCAAGATTTTCAGGATATACGACTGCTCCTCGTTAATTTTTCCCGAAAACTTGCAAGCACCCTTCAACAATCGCCATATCTCGTGCCACAACACCGCAATAGTGCTCAACACCGTTGCAGCGTGAAGGGTTACATCGAAGGTGAGATTCTCGGGCAGTTCCACACCCATAATCTCTTTTGCAAGTTGCAGGTGTCCGCTACTTGATACGGGTAGAAATTCCGTCAACCCCTGTACTACACCGAGGATAATCGCCTCTACAATGCTCAATGTCTCTTCCATAACTATACAATAAATCTAAAATCGTACAAAGATAGCAACTTAAACGGAAAACGGAAAGCGGAAAACGGAAAACTTTTGTTTTTCGTTTGGAGCGGAAAGCGGAAGCGACGCTGCGGAGCGAGAGCAGAGGGCAAACTTGTTTGCGCTATGCCGAGCCGCGAGGAGCAAAAGCCTGCGCAGCAGGATTAAAACGGAAAACTTTTAATTTAGTGAGGAGTGAGGAGTGAAAAATAACTCTCGGCTCTTTCAGCGCACTCCTATTACCCCTATAACCCCTATTACCCCTATTATCCCTAAAATCAATTAAGGCTCCCGAAAAGGAGCCTTAATTGA
>JAGBCX010000039.1 GCA_017937805.1 Alistipes sp.
CTGCGAGCGGGTTGAAGGTGTCGATTGCACGAACACCTGTCTCCATAACGCGCGAAGGGCGTGGCTTCTCGGTGTAGCAACGGATAGCCTGCTTAACCGGCCATTTCTGTACCATTGTGATATTGTACTCGTTGTTGTCCGAGTCGGTAACAACTGCGATAGTGTCGGTAACCTTGTACTCGCCAGCCTCGACAACGCTCTTAACGGTGTAGTTGCCGGTCATCACGAACGGCACCATAATCTTGTGTGCCACCCACTGCTCCTTCACTTCACCAAGCCAAGCACCTGCCGAAACCTTGTCGCCAACCTTTGCCAACGGCTTGAACTCCCACTTCTTCTCGAAGTCCACCGGATCGGTAATTGAGCCACGAGCGATGAACAAACCGTCCATCTTCTCCAAGTCGTTCTGCAAACCGTCATAGTTGCGCGACAACATTCCCGGAGCCAAAGTCGCTTCGAGCATGTGTCCCTCAAACTCTACTTTATCGCCGATTTTCAAGCCACGAGTGCTGTCGAAAACCTGCACATAGGCATCATCGCCTATAACCTTGATGACCTCAGCCATCATCTTGGTCTCACCTGCGTAAACATGGCAGATTTCGTTCTGACCAACTGCACCGTCAGCCTTCACGATAACGATGTTCGAGATGATACCATTTACTTTTCCCGTAGTTTTCATTATGTATCGTTATAATTTATTTATCATTTCCTTACCATCGAGTTCTGCCACAAGGCGGTCGAACATCTCGCGACCAACCTTTCTATCGAGCAGTGCCCAACGGGCCACCATATTCACCTTCACCAAGTATGCGATGACGGCGTTCAAGTCAAAGTAGTCGAAGGTCGATAACTCCGACAACTCCGCCCAGCGGATATTGTCGATTTTGCGCTCCTTCTCAATCATATTGTGTTCATCGGCAACTGCGGCAACCAACTGCTCCACAAATGGCAACTCTGCGCGCAATCCGAAGTCGGCAGCCGAACTGCGCGACAACGACTCCGTTACCGAATCCTCGCCGACAACAACCGTATCAATAGCCACACCCTGCTGACGAGCCAATGTCGCAGCCACAATGTTGCGGATTGTACGGTCTGTGTTCGACCACTCTCGCAAAAGTCGTGAGCCAGATGCTGCACAAACCTTGTAGTAGGCAGTCATCAGAGCCTTTGCAAACGGTTGCGACAAATCCACCTCCTCGGCATCTTCGCTCTCGGGCGAAGCGTACGCACGCACCACCTTTGCAAGTGGCGCGATAAGGCGCGATGGGCGTTGCAACTCCTCCTCAACCTCCTCGCTCGATAGACGACCGAGTGCATTGTGGGTTGTGGAGCCGTTGTGACGACTTATAAGATTCTCGCAGTCGTAGTAGGCGTAGAGCAACTCCACCGTCTTCTTGTCTGACGATGAAAGCACCTCGAAAACCTCCTCCAAGATAGCCTCAATATCGAAGCCCTTGCTCTCGGCATCGAGCGTGTACTCACGGAAGCCCGCTACTAATGCGTAATAGGAATTTGCAAACATAATTCAGTTTAAGCAAAGAGTAATTGTGAAACCTTCTCACGCAAGTACTCATCAAGCAGAGCCTCGAATGACTCATCGGTGAATGCGATGTAGTAACCTCCGTCCTTTGCGCCTACCTTGAAGCCCGACTTAACCTCCTTCGAGTAGCCTACCTCAACGCCTGCTGCAAGCAACTCCTTAGCCGAAGCCTCGAACACCTTTGCAAACTCCGCTTCGAGAGCAGCAGGAAGCAACGCTTTGAGCGATACCTGCTCGGCATTACCACTCCAATTCTTGGCAACCTCCAAGAGCATCTTCTTAACGAACTCTGCATCTACGCAAGCAGCCTTAACGGACTCGCTTGACGACTTAGCGATGATAACACTCGCCAACTCGCTCTTAATCTTGGCAACAGCCTGACGACCTGCCAACTGAATCTCAGTCATCGAGTTCTTCTCGGTATCGGCAGCCTTAGCCTCTGCCTTCTTCACGATTTTCTCCGCCTCGGCATTGGCCTCTGCCAAAATTGCAGCAGCCTTCTCCTTTGCCTCGGCAACCAAGCGGTCCGCCTCAACACGGCCCTTCTCCAAACCTTCGCCATAAAGGCGCTCGGTCAACTCTTTTAGTTTATTCTCCATAGTGTTTTTAGATTGATTTTGTATATTTATGTTCGTTATTTCCCTTCCATGCACGCGCTCACGCGCAAATTCCTTGCAAAGATAGTAAAAAAACTGAAAACTAAAAGCGGAAAGCGGAAAACTTTACATAAAAGATACAAAAACAGAGAAAAGCGATGAAACCACCGCTTTTCTCAAATCACTCAGTAGGTATTTTACAAATTAAATTCAGCCTTGATAGCCTCAACTGCATCAAGTCGCTCCCAACCAAAGAACTCCACCTCGCGCTCAACTTCTACGCCATTCTCCACAAACTTAACAGCCTGAGTGTAAGGGCGATTACCGAAGTGTCCGTACGATGCAGTAGGCTCGAAAATAGGGTTCTTCAAGCCAAAGCGCTTAACGATTGCGTGTGGGCGCAAATCAAACAACTTACCGATACGCTCGGCAATTTCACCCTCGCTGATTGAGAGGTGGTTTGTGCCATAAGTATCAACATACACAGAGAGTGGCTGCGCAATACCGATAGCGTAGCTCAACTGCACCAACACCTCGTCTGCAACGCCTGCGGCAACCATATTCTTGGCGATATGGCGTGCTGCGTATGCTGCCGAACGGTCCACCTTCGAGGAGTCCTTACCCGAAAAAGCACCGCCACCATGCGCTCCGCGACCACCGTATGTATCAACGATAATCTTACGACCTGTCAAGCCGGTATCTCCGTGAGGACCACCGATAACGAACTTACCCGTAGGGTTTACATGGAGGATATACTCTTCACCGATAAGTTGCGCCAACTCATCGCCTGCACGCTCCAAACGCGCCTTTACACGCGGGATAAGGATTGCACGTACATCTTCCTTAATCTGCTCAACCTCAACATCTTCATCGTGTTGTGTCGAAACAACGATAGTATGCACACGCTTTGCCTTGCGGTCATCGCCATATTCGATTGTAACCTGACTCTTTGAGTCGGGACGAAGGTAGGTCATAACCTCGCCCTCACGACGAATAGTCGCCAACTCCTTCAAAATGACATGCGACAGAATCAACGTTGCAGGCATCAACTCGCGCGATTCATTTACCGCGTAGCCGAACATAATACCCTGGTCGCCTGCGCCCTGCTCCTCCTCGGTAGCACGAACAACACCTTGGTTAATATCCGAAGATTGTTCGTGAATAGCCGACAAAATACCGCACGACTTGGCATCAAACTGCAACTCGCTACGATTGTAGCCGATGCGGTCGATTACGCGGCGGGCAGTACCCTGAATATCGACATAAGCGTCTGAGCAAACCTCGCCCGAAACAACCACTAAGCCTGTGGTACAAAGTGTTTCGCATGCCACTTTTGCTTGAGCATCACGGCGCAGAAACTCGTCGAGAATAGCGTCTGAAATCTGGTCGGAAACCTTATCTGGGTGTCCTTCGGAAACCGACTCCGATGTAAATAAAAATCCCATATCCTATTATAGTTAAAAGTTAAAATCTCAAAGTTAAAAACAGGAACAAGAAATTCTTAATTCTTAATTCTCAATTTAACGATGTTGGGATTTGTTGAGCAGAAGCGCCTCAAAAAAAAGAGTTGCCGGTTTAGCAATTTTTTATTGTGGTTGCAATCAGTCCAAATCCCTCCACATTTGCGGGGGCAAAGATACAACAAAAAACTGAAAACGGAAAGCGGAAAACGGAAAACTTTTAGTTTTTCGGTTTTCGCTTGGAGTGGGAAAACGGAACTGACGACAAACCGAGGGCAGAGGCTGCTTGCAGACTATGCCGAGGTGCGAAGGAGGAAAAGCCTGCGCAGCAGGATTAAAGCGGAAAACGGAAAACTTTCAGCGCACTCCTTAAATTCATTAAATTCCTTAAACTCCTTAAAAAAGTCTGCGCCTTGACCACGCTCGGAGTTCGCAAAACCAACAGACCCCACCGCCCTAATGGGCACCTCCCCTAACTTGGTACAAAAAGGAGAGGTTGTGTCAACCTCTCCTTTTTGTACCCCCGAGCAGAATCGAACTGCTATTTAAAGTTTAGGAAACTTTCGTTCTATCCGTTGAACTACAGGGGCTACTGCAATAAAACCTAAAAGTTTTACTCCTTTGGTCGGGCAAATATACGAAAAATTATCTATCTTTGCACCATTAACCCTAAAAGCTCACTTAATTTTATATGAAGAGAATAATTTTTACACTAATTGTAGCATCATTTGCGCTTATTTCGTGCAGTAGCAAGGATATCATCGAGGAGCGATACCTCGCATCTGCCACTACCGATGTCACACTCTACTCCATTGACGAAAACGGCATCGTCAGCGAGGCGCAAACCATGGTGCGTGGTCGCAAGGTCAAGGCAAACTATGGCAAAGGTGTAAAGATTGAGAAACAGCGATACTACCCTATCGAGATTACCCGCAAGCAATATTTCTACGCCAAGGAGCAGTCGCTCGTTGCAACTCCAAAGGAGGTGGTGCAGGAGAAGGTTGTTTGGGTGCGCACCCCCGCTTCGATTATCACCGACCGCGAAACATCGCTTATCGGTGGTCAAGCACAAAAGGGCGAAAAGTTGGCGGTTGTCGACTTCGACTTGTTACGCACCGATGGCGTTGTAAATCGCTACAAAGTCAAGCAGGGAAAGTTGGAGGGTTATGTCTATGGCAAGTATCTCGTTTTCTCGAAGGAGGAGGCAGAAAAGCGATACAAGGCTGAGCAGTACGACAAGGTTCACAAGGCTATCAAAAACCCATTTGGCGGAGGTGCAGCGATTGGTTGCGACTTCTACCCTACCGAGCGTGTTAATTTCCCGAACAACAAGATGCCGGAGGCGTGTTATTCGCTCTATCTCAATATCTCGCCATCGGTAATCGGCAATATCGAGAAGTATATCGACTTCGCAAAGCAGACCAAGATAAACACCTTTGTAATTGATATCAAGGACAACGAGTGCCCGGGCTACAAGGCGGAGGCGATGGCGAAATACTCGCCTACAAACCACCGATACGCAGGCAAAAATAAGGAGGCGATGTATAAAAATGCGGTAAAGCGTCTGCACGAGGAGGGATTTTATGTTGTAGGTCGTATCACCTGCTTCAAGGATTCGCACCTTGTAAAGGACCACCCAGAAGTTGCCATCACCGAGAAGGCGACAGGCAAGCCATTCAAGCACAACAAGGCATATTGGCCAAGCCCATATAACCGCAAAGTTTGGCAATTCAATGTGGAGTTGGCAAAGGAGGCGGTGCGCAAGTTTGGCTTCAACGAGATAAACTTCGACTATGTGCGTTTCCCTGACCGAATGACCAAGATTGAGAATATCATCGACTATCACAACCTCTACAACGAGTCGAAGGTGCAGGCTATTCAGCGATTTGTGCAATACGCTTGCGATGAGATTCATGCCGAGGGTGCTTATGTGTCGATTGATGTCTTTGGCGAGGCGGCAAATCCGGGCTATACGACAGCCTACGGACAATATTGGCCTGCCATATCAAATATCTGCGATGCCATCTGCGGTATGCCATATCCTGACCACTTCTCGAATGGCTACTACGGCATAAAGAAGCCGTGGAACCACCCTTACGAGATTTTGAAGGCGTGGGGTGAGCGCGTTCAAGCACGTCAGGCGGTGACTCCTACCCCTGCGGCAGTGCGTACATGGGTGCAGGCATATCCCGTTATGCGCCATGTCGATAAGAATGGTTTGCGCTACGATGCTGAGGATGTAGAGAAGGAGATTAGAGGGTTGTACGATGCCGGTTTGACAGGTGGTTACACCACTTGGCACTCAGGCTCTAACCTCGAAAAGTATAAGGCTCAGAAGGAGGCATTCTGCATTGACTACCTCAAAGAGTGGAAAAAAACGAACAAGAAATAGTTGAGAATTGAGAATACGATATGAAGAGAATTTTTTTACTTGCGGTTACACTGACTTTGGGTTATGCTGTGGCGGTATCGGCGCAAGAGGCTACGACCGAGTCGATTGAGGCTCGTTTGACAAAAAACGAAAAGCGCACTGCCACGTTGGAAAAGTTCCGCCAATACTTTAAAATTACGGGATTTATTCAGGGTATGTATGAGTGGCACGATGCTGACGCTGAGCACTCTACCAGCACCTCATCTTTCTCGGTTCGTCGTGCAAGATTTTCTGTTACGGGAGATTTATACAAAGGTAAAGCGGGAACTCTTGACTACAGATTCTACTTCGATATAGCACGAGTTCCGAAAAATCCGCTACTCGACATGTGGCTACGATACCAACCATGCAAGGAGTTCGGTGTTCAGTTCGGACAGTACAAGAACCCTGTAACATTCGAGGCAAGCATCTCGCCTTCAAAGTACGACTTTATCGACTTCTCGTATGCTGTGCAGAACCTCGCAAAGATGGGTAAAAACGATGTTGTAGGATTAGATGTTACGGCTCGTGACATAGGTTTCCAACTCTTCGGAGGATTTATTCATCGTGACGGATATAGCATCATCAACTACAATATAGGCGTATTAAATGGTAGCGGTATCAATACAAAGGATAACAACAAGTCGAAGGATATTTATGGTAAATTGACCATCAAGCCACTGAAAGATTTTGCTGTGGCAGGATACTACCAATGGGGAGAGGCTAACCTATCGAGTTTTACCGCCGACAAGTACGCCGAGTATGGCTGGACAGGCAGTGCCGAGTATGTACCTATGCACCGTTGGGGTATTGGTTTTAACTACGATGCCAAACACGCCTTTGCTCGCGCAGAGTACCTCGGAGGTTTGACCGCAAAACTTGCATCGGAGGGTGCTTATGCAGAGGCCGGTTATCGTTTCCACTTACCCAAAGATGCAGGCATGCTTTGGGCCGGTGGTATGGTTGATTACTTCTGCCGCAACTGCTTCGATTACGTCAAGCGCGACACAAAAAATGCTGCTATCGATATGCGCTATTCGGTATGCGTAGGTTACACACCGATAAAGTATTTCCGTGTACAGTTGGCATACTCGCTCGAACACCGCATAAACCAAACATTTGCCACTAACCGACCTTTCGGCAATGGCATTAAGTTGATGGTTACAGGGGCGTTCTAAAAGTTGCAAATTCAGTCCTAAGTGTAACAGATTCGGTATTTTCGGTATATATACCTAATACGGCAAGAGTAAAATTGATTACTTTTGCCGTACATTTTTTATACTTAATCGAATATGAAGAAGAAAATATTTGCTACACTTTTGGTTGCTATTTTCGTTTCACACTCTGTTTCGGCGCAAAACGAAAAGGCTCAAATCGACTCGCTACAGCAACGCATCGCAAAACTCGAAAAACGCGCTATTACTTGGGATAAAGTGAAGCAACATTTCAAGATTTCGGGATATATTCAAGCGGCATATTTCGCCGACTTTGCCGATGGCGAGACCGATGCTTCATACTTCCGTATTCGCCGTGCGCGATTATCGCTCGCAGGAAAAATCGTAGATAACGAGAAGGTCGGCATGGCAGACTACCGCTTGCAGGTGGATTTTGCCGAGAGTCCGAAGATTGTAGATGCATGGGTACGCTACAAACCTTTCAACCAACTCGGATTGCAGGTCGGACAATTCAAGATTCCGCTTTCGATTGAAAATTCGGAGTATAACCCTCTCAAACTCGAATTTATCGACTACTCGTTGGTCGTTCAGCGTCTGGTGCGTATGAGTAGCCACGATGTTACGGGCATCTCCTCAACCGGTCGCGATATGGGAGCGCAACTTATCGGTGGTTTCTTCAAAAAGGAGGGTTATAACATTGTAAATTACAACCTCGCTGTCTTCAATGGTTGCGGTATCAACCAAAAGAAAGATAACAACACAAGCAAAGATTTCGTAGGTCGCGTGATGGTTAATCCTCTGCACGATTTGACTGTTGCCGGTTACTACCAATATGGCGAGGGCAACTTCAACGGTTTAGACGGAATTGAGAATGGCAAGTTCGTAAAATATCACCGCTACGGAGGTGGTGTGGCGTACAACGGCAAGCACGCCTTCGCTCGTTCGGAGTATATTCGTGGCAATACGGGCGCACTCGTTTCGGAGGGAGCCTACGCCTCGGCTGGTTGGAAGTTCCACACTACAAAAGCTGGTTATGGTTCGGTGGGCGCACGCTTCGACTACTTCGATAATGATGTATTGACCAAGCAGCGCGAGTTTAACTATACCATAGGTGCAGCCTATCAGCCTTGGAAGTATATGCGCCTGCAACTTAACTACACAATTAAGCAGTATCAACACTTCGGCAAACCGCTTACACACGGCTTGTCGGTGATGGTGGTAGGAATCTTTTAGACGAGTTAGGAGTTAGAAGTTAGAAGTTAGAAGTTAGAAGTTAGGAGTTAGAAGTTTAACTTTCAGCGCACCCTATTACCCCTATTACCCCTATTACCCCTATTACCCCTATTGCCCCTATAACCCCTATTATCGTTGCGCCGTGATAATGGTAGGAGTTCAAAAAACAGACAAACAAAACACAAACAATATGAAAAACTTTTTTAAACAATTTCTTGTTGAGGATTGGGTGGTGACATTCTTGGCCATTCCTCTCCTTGTAATTGCAGGTTTGGCAGGCGAGTTCCCTGCTATAAAAAAGGTTATTGCTATACCTTCAACTCTCGCAACCACAGATGCTTGGATTAGTGTGGGCGTTCTCTTTTTGATTGCCCTCGTGGTATTATACATCGGTAACCGCCTACTCTCACGACCTCTCAAAGGGCTCTTCTGGTCGTTCGTGGTGGTATTTGCCGTGTCGCTCCTGGCGCAGTATATCGCAAAGATTCCTGCCGTAAAATACTACGGTTTCGAGGCGGTATTCTTCTCGGTTATCTTCGGTTTGATTATCCGCAACTGCTTCCATATTCCCGATTGGCTCAAACCTGCTATTCAGGGCGAGTTCTTTATCAAAATTGGTGTTGTCTGCCTCGGTGCTACAATCCTTATTCGCGACTTCCTCACCTCAGGTGCTGCAGGTATCGTGCAGGCGTGTATCGTGGTAACTTGTGTATGGCTGTTCGGCTTTTGGCTCTCTCGCCGATTGAAGGTCGAGGAGCGTGCCGGAATGACTATGGCAAGCGGTGTAACAATCTGCGGTGTGTCGGCTTGTATCGCAACGGGTGGCGTAACGAAGGTGCAGGAGAAACACCTCTCCTATATTATCTCGGTAGTATTGATTATCGCCGTGCCGATGATTTACCTGATGCCTTTGTTGGCGAAGTGGATTGTGCCACTTTTGACCGATAATGTGGCGGTGCAGAATGAAATTATGGGTGCTTGGATTGGCGGAACGGTCGATACAACAAGTGGCGTAGCGGCTGCCAGCGATATGATTAACGATGCAGCGAACAAGACCGCTATGATTGTGAAGGCTACACAGAATGTGTTGATTGGCGTTGTGGCATTCTGCATCGCAACCTACCTCGCATCGAAGGGTGGCGATGGCAAGTTGCACCGCCCATCTGCAAGCCTTGTGTGGGAGAAGTTCCCGAAGTTTGTTTTGGGATTTGTACTTGCATCGTTGGTATTCAGCCTGTTGCAAAATCAGCATATCTTCCCCGATTGGGAGGCGAAGAAGTTGGCTGAGACCTCAATGGCAAAGACCTTCTCGACATTCTTCTTCTCGTTGGCATTTGTCTGTATCGGTATGGATACACGCTTGAAGGATATCGTTTCGAAGGATAACCGCAATATCCTCTACGCCTTCCTCGGTGCGCAGTGCTTCAATATCGTTGTCACCTTCCTCGTGGCGTGGTTGATGTTCGGTGTTGTAAAACCTGCACTCGGCTGGTAAAATTATAGGCTCTTTTGGGCGAAGACGACATTTTATTCGCATTTTATTTGCTCCAAATTTGGAGGATATAAAAAAAAGCATTACTTTTGCCCTGCTTTTAGCGGATAATTGCTGTTGTAGCTCAGTGGTAGAGCACTTCCTTGGTAAGGAAGAGGTCACGAGTTCAAGCCTCGTCAACAGCTCAGAGAAATCAAAACAAACAACGAGAATGCCACCCAATCGGGTGGCATTTGTTATTAGAGGCAGTGGGCAGTGGGCTTGCACATAGGAGCATTGCCTCTAATAACAAATAGCGCAATTTGCGATGTATTCTCGTTGTTTGTTTTGTTTCCATAGCGCCAAGAGGCAAGGCGAAACGGCACGTAGCATGCGGAGTGGAGTGAGCCAAGTCTCGTCAACAGGGCGCCAAGAGGCAAGGCGAAACGGCACGTAGCATGCGGAGTAGAGTGAGCCAAGCCTCGTCAACAACACACCAACCAAAACAAATCCCCCCAATTACGAAATTAAGCCTGCAAAGTTTATTTTGCAGGCTTAATCTTCTGTTGCACACTATTCGTTTCTGACTATTTCTGTTGTGCAGGGAATGTGAATGTCTTATGCAACGAACCGTCCTTGTTTATAATCTTAATAGTAAGGGCCTCTTTATTTGCCACAGCATCAAGATACTTGTCTGCACCAATAATAAGTGTTGGGAATGTACGGTGATGTGTGCCCTCTTTGATATATCTATATCTATGGAGGTGACCGGAAACCATTATATTGACACCCTTATCCTCGCAACGATGCGAAAGGTGTTGCCAAGCGTGACGACCACCGTGCCAAGAGTTCTCGTTAAGCGGAATGTGCGAAACGATGATTCGATAGGTAGCGGTTTTGAACTCCTCGCTCTCCAATACAGACTCCAACCACTTACCCTGCTCTGAACGATAGAGGTCGAATGCTGCTGTACCGCTGTATTCGATATCGCTATCCGGCTTATCCTCGCCACCATCAATTGCAAGGAAGAATACAGGGCCATGACGGAATGCAAAGTATGGCATATTGGTCCAAGTTGGATAGTAGTCCAAGAAGTAACGTGCATGATTTCCACGTGCATCGTGATTACCGCGAACGAAGTAGAACTGCGTGTTGTTGTGCTCGAAAGTCTCTTGAATTTTGTTGAAGAGCTTGTCGAAGTGGCTCTTCTCGTTCGAGAATGTAGTTACCATATCGCCATCGAACATCACAAAATCCTTATCCTTGATGCGCTCCAAGGTGTAGAGTTCACTAAAGAGAGTCGGATTATAGTGAGTATCGGCTGTAATCATAAACGAAATCTCCTCCTTGTTGCGGTCGTTGGTACGGAAAGTAAATTTGTTGCCATATCTATTCTTCTCCAACGAAACCGGCTTTGTCAACTTGCCACCCTTCTCGTCCTGCTGCATAAAAATCTCGTACTCATACAAAGTACCAGCCTTCAAGCCCTTTACCGGAACGCGGTGAACGCGACGATTATACTTCAAACCGAGGTTACTCTCGATGTAAGTTTGAGGCTTCTTCTCGCCCTCAGCCTTTACCTCTACCCAACCATAGGTTGCCTTGTCGGTAACCCATACGATATAGGCAGAATCCTCCGTAATTGCCTGAACATACGGTCCATAAAGGAACTCAGCTGCTCGTGTGGTAAATGCCACACAAAGCATCATAAAAATAATGGTTAGTTTTTTCATAATAGTTTTATTTTAGTTGTTAATATATAATCTCGCTCTACTCCTCCGTTTGCCACTCCTTAGGCAACTCGGCACGAATGTATACTTGTACCACACTCTCGTCGTCTGTGGCAACCCAAACCATGCGATTTGAGGTTAAATCACGCACGTAGTAGTCATGTTCCCAATCGCCTCTGCCATAATGGTAGGCTCCACGAATAACGGCCGCTTCATCGGTAACGATATCGTAGCGCCCCGACAACTTACGCATCTCCATACTTTCGAGATTATCGTAACTTGTGAAAGTTCGCTCCGCACGCTCGAACGCAATATAGAGATAGCTACCCTCCGCCAATGCTACGCCATCGTCATAACTCTCCAAACTCCACACACCAGCAATATTGTTGGGTGTAACGCTGAGAAAAGGCTGTTTTGGGTAATCGCCTCCCTTCTGACACGAAACAAAGAACATCACCACGAATGCAAAATTAACAAATTTTCTCATATATTTCACTAATTTATCTCTTTTTTTACTCTTTTAGCTTAATATCTATCACACAATAACGTGGTGAGAGATTTAATCCATTGATATAAATCTTCAATATTTCGACCTCTCTCGCTCCCTCCGTAGGCGTATACTCAACTACCATATCGCCCTCCTGCTTAGGTGCCAATTCTGCCGGTTCAAAATGCACTTTCAGCTCTTTCGAAGTTAAAAATGGATCGGCCATAGGTCGCAACATCACCGAGCCCCCATTCATACAGGCTATCCTTATACGTTGCGATTGGTTCTTCTCTATCTGCAACTCATCTTGGCGCAGGCGCAAAGCTCCTCGTGCGTAGGGATAATCATCGCTCCTATCTGCCGATGCCGTAACCACCCCTTGCAGAGTGAGTATTGCCGAAGGACTCTCCTCTGAAACCTTCGTATAGACCAACACTCTCTGTCTTACCCTGCCGGCATGGCCACGAGGATAGTATTTCAAAGTCACCTCGATCTGCGCCTTCGGAGCAAGCACCCTTCTCTCTGTTTCGACCTGCAAACAGCCACAAGTACTCTTCAATCGCGTGATAACAATGGTATCGTTGCCGTTATTCACCAATCTCGTACTACCCTGCCACACGCCCGACATCTCCTCTATCGTGCCAAAATCGACCTTGTTGCTCGTGAATGACAAAGCCGAGTCTGCCACCTTCGGCTCGACCACTTCGAGGAGTTTTTCTTGTGGAATAATCTGTATCTGCGCACTCAACAAATGCACAGCACAAAGCATCACAACCGCAAAAATAGATCTCCTCTCAAACATCGCTCTGCCTGCTCCACAAATTAGCATAAACAATTAGTCGCTACACGCAAACACTACAACCAACCATCGGATTTAGTGACGGTAATATTGAACTTGTGTTTTTCGCCGTTGCTTGCAGTAATCAATGCCGTAGTAGCACCACTCTTCAAGCCTTTGAACAACAATCTCTTGCCAACCATCTCGCATGTGACAATCGAGATATCCCTAATCTCGATTATGTAGGTAAGATTCTCGCCATTTTCAAAGTAGTTTGCAGGCGTAACCGCAACCTCGTCACCAACCTTAATGGTGAGATTCGGGAAGTGCATCTTCACTCCTGCACTCTCGTCACCGATAGCGGCGAGGAATTTCGCAGCATTAACCTGTCCTGCACCCATTTGGCCCTTGAATGGAGCCAACGGCAACTGCATAGGTTGCAACGCCCCGATATCGCTCACATAACGATTGTAGTATTTGTAACCCGTCATATATTCGTCAATCGGGGTTACATTCTGCGCTTCGCACAACATCTTACGAATCTCCTCCGCCTTGAAGTGCTTGCGCAACTTTGTGGCATAAGATAGTCCAAGAGCTACAACACCCGAAACATGAGGGCACGCCATCGAAGTTCCCTCAAAATAGCCGTAGCCCGACTCGCTAATATGCGTTGGCAGGGTTGAAAGGATACAACCAATCTCGCCCACCTTACCCGTTTCGGGGTTGGTGTAGAAGTAGTAGTAATCCTGATCGCCACCCGGTGCCGAGATGGTTGTTCCCGGACCATAGTTCGTATAAGTTGCAGGGGTAAAGTCTGCCGCTGTAGCCGCCACCGACACGCAATACTCGGCTGCACCTGGATATCCTGCCATAGGAGCGCACTCGTTACCCGCTGCAAAGATAGCGACACCGCCATCTACAACTCCATTTGGAGAGCCTGCGTTGTTGATAAAGTAGTCGAGAGCCTCCTTCTCGATTGGAGAGCCGGCAATCCACTCCTCCTCCGAAGCAAAGCCTGCCTCGCCCCACTCATACTCGTGAACAGCACCCGAAACATAGCCCCAGCTACACTGCAAAACTACGGCTCCATTGTCCGCAGCATACTTCATTGCTCGCACTACGTTGATAAGTCCGGTCGAAATATTGCCCGAGAATATTTGGCAAACCATAATCTTCACACCGCTATCCGCAGTACCATCTCCACCGGCAATGGAACTTACTCCGATACCATTATTATTCACCGCCGCAATAGTTCCTGCCACATGTGTACCATGCCCCGAATCGGCATAACTATCCCATGTTATTTTGCCCGTATCCTTTACGAAGTTGTATCCGTGTTTATCGCCTTTATAGCCATTGTTGTCGTTATCCTCGAACCAACTATTCCCCTCGTCTTCGTTGTTCCATATATTGGCCTTCAAATCGTCATGCTCGATATCTATACCCTCATCGAGGATTGCAACAACTACCGAACTATCACCGCAACTCTTTGCCCACGCATCAACCACCTGCACATCGGCACCTGCCCTCTTGTTTTCGCCAAGTTCGGCCATCGCGCCATCGTTCTCCAAGTTCCACTGCTTGGCGTACAATGCATCGTTAAAACCGCCCTGCAAGGCGCGAGTAGAATTTGCAACCTGCTCGTAAGCCTTCCTACTCATAGGTATTGCCTGACGACTATTTGCGCGCTTGATGGTGCGATTGATATCGACCTTCTGCACCTCGCCAAGTGCCGCAAAACGTTGCGAAACATCATCTACGGTGTAGTCGTTGCTGTAGCGCACGATGTACCAACAATGAAGTCCGTCACGAACGGTGCGCTCCTCGTGGCGTTTATCGACAGGAAATACACGCGTAATTTCAAAGCCTCCCACCAAGTCAAGCAACTCATCAACACTACCAACACCGCTTCGAGTAACGTTTGAACGCACGACACCCGACTCTTCAAGCAGTGCTGCGACATCGGGCGAGAATTTCACCAAAATCTCGCCTGACGAGTATGGTCGCTCCTCTGTCGAAGGGGCCGAAGGTTGCGACTCAATGGCCACCTCACTCTCGCGTACGCACGAGGCAAAGGCAATTATTGCGCATAAAACAAGTAGCAATATATTGTTCTGTTTCATATCCGTTTTTCGCTCTATTTTGTTATAATTTCACCACTATCCTCAGGTACTTCCTCCTCGATGGAGTTCGCCAATTTCTTGTTAGGATACCAATTTTTGTAGTAATCGACAAGGTTGGCCGGCTGATTCGTAAAGCCAGCATTTGTACCATCGCTCCATCGGCCCTCCTGCGGAAAGACCAAGCCAAATGGCTCCCACCAATCGAGCGCAGGGTGCATCAACAACCACTGCGGAGCTTCGCCATAAAGACGGTTGTGATTTATGCGGAATACCCTTGTCGTAGGCATAACCTTGGGTGTTCCGACCAACGCCATAGGCAATGTATCGGCAGCGATAACCTCCTCCTCGCTCCACTTTGGCACCTCAGGATCGTTCTCGAACGAAGGCAACTCTCCGTGCAGGTAATTCACACTCAACACCAATGTATCCAAGCCCCATTTCAACAAGCGTTCAGGGAACTTCTCCTCCTCAACAAATCCGCCAAGTTCCTCCATCGGATATTTAGAATTATCCAAATACGACACAGTACGGCGTTGTTGTGCATTCAAGACCAATGCTCGCAATTTAGGCAGGTTCGTAGGATTGATTACATCGGGCACCCTCTGGAAATTGTTGGAGCCAAGGTCGAGATACTCCAAATTAGGGAATTTGAAATTAGCCGGCAACTCGCTCAAACCGAACGCTGCAACAGTCAAGCGCTTCAAGTTTGTCAGTTCGAGGATATCCTCACCGAGATTTAGGCTCTTATACCGAGAATTCTCGTTCGAAAAGATGTAAATTTCGTCAGCCGCTGTCAGGTATCGCACTTCGTATGGCAAGCCCTCAAAAGAGTTGAAAAGGAACAACTCCAACCTCTTTACACGACCTACCCATTCGGGCTTGCAACCCTCCATTCGCTCCTCCCACAAGGTAACACCTCGCCAGGTATCCATCGTTGCCGAAGTATCCCAAACAGTCCAGCTCTGCATCTTATTGGCGATATTCAAGAGTGCCAACGAATCGCCCTGACGTGATTCAGGGGTTATCGGCTCGGCAGCCTCCTGCGAAACACTCAACAAATCGCTATGCGACACAGTAATATCCGATGTTGGAACAAATTTAATATCGGCCAAACGCTCATTTGGTGAGCTGTTTATCTTCCAATTAAATCGAACTTTAACCTCGCGAGGGCGCACACCTCGATTCAAATCCAACTGATACTCCTTGCCCAACTTGGTTGCAGGCTCTTGCGAAATCCAATACGCACTCGGCGGTACCTCCACCGTGAATGGGAAGTTGGTCTTTACGGTGATATCGAAATATCGCTTACCATACTCGGCAAACTTCTTCAACGAAATGTTCTTCTTGTCAATCTCCAATTTGTACTCGTAGCCCTTCTGATTGACGGTGATACGATGCGACTTGTTAGTCGCAAGATTTGTGATATTGACTATCGCCGAGCGAGGATTTGTTGTAAATGCAGAGTCTATAACAAAATCGCACGTTACAGAGCCACGACCATTGGCAGGTGATACCGTAATCCAAGGATTGGCCGTTCCGTCTGCCTGCGGACGTACCGAAGCAACCCACTCGTCACTCGACGAGATACGCACCCTCTTTACACCTCCTGACGCATCGACTTCAATAGTATCAACATCGGAACGGAAATCTATAATATCCGGATCATTCGTACATGCGATGGTTGCAAAAACCACCGCTACCAAAACAAATATATTATATCTTAACTTCATACCCTTTTCTTCTGCTTTTTACTCCAACATTGCATCACAATTCAAAATCCTTTGGCTCTTATCGTAAAAGAGAATATACGCTCCCGACTGCCAAGCATAGCAGATATCCGACGCATCGAATACGATATTCGGATTGTCGCTGATATCAAGAATATAGCACAATGTCGATATTGTATCCTCAATCTTACGCAAATCATTCGAGCCAAGATAAAGACCTCGTAAGCCTGCGTGCTGGTAGATTCCCTGTGGCCACTCCTGCAAACAACGCGCACCATGCTCGTCACGCTGACTGCGCACCGCCAAAACGGTCAAACCCGTTACATCAAGCGGATTGAACGGAAACTCCTCGAAGCGATTGAACGACAAATCTACGCCATAGAGATAAGGCATATTTCCTGCATGGAAGTCGTCTGGCAACTTCTTCAAGCGGTTGTATGAGAGGTCAAACGATGTATGATGAATAGCCTTCTCGTGCGAGAAGCAACCCTCGTCAATTGTTTCAATCTGGCATGCACTTGCAACAAGATACTCGAAAATAGAATTCGAGTCGGCAAATGCCTTCGGATATCTCTTCAACGGATTCATTGACAGAGTCAATGTATTCACCTTAATACCCTTATACGTGCCGTCCTCTTCGCCCTCGCAGCCGGTTATTTCGTTGCCACCAAAACTTACCGAGTTCATCGTAAAGGTGCTCTTCGCGTTGAATATATTAGGCACTTTCGTCAGTTTATTGAAGTTCACCGAGAAGTTCTCCACGTCATCATATCCGCAGAAGTAACCATCGGCAGCCCTCTTCAACCCTGTAATTTTGTTATTGTCAAGGTAGAGCTGAATGAACGCCACCTCTTTGCCAAATCCCTCAATCTCGCCCGTAATCTCGTTAAAAGCCAAATCGAGCAAGCCCATCGCCTCGAAGCCATTGCGACTTGCGCCAAACCAATTATGGTCAAGTTTCGAGAGTCTGTTCTCGCGAGCGTAGAGAATCTCTATATTTTTACGCGATTTTCCACTTGCCAATGCCGCAAAGCCCTTCTCAATCTCCTCGCTGGACCACTGTCTATTGTTGGATATATTTATCGAACGTAACTTAGGCAACTCGGCGATAACCAGAGGGAATTTCACCATCTTCGGACAGTTGTAAATCTCCAATGAATTGAGCGACTCCAAATGCACTATCGAATCTGGCAACGACACCAACTCGCCGTTTGCGATATTCAGAGTTTCGAGTTTCTTCAAGCGACCAATCTCCTTTGGCAACGAGAGCAAGCCATTCTTCAAAGTTCCATGGTTCATATCGTACTTACGAATGGTTTGAGTACCACTCTTCTTATCTATGACATCACTCTCCTTGCCACCCTTCTCGTAGAGCGAAATGGCAGGCGAGGTCAAGCCCTTCTCCATCAACGCACGAGCGCAAGGCTCAGACATCTGAATGGCCGGATGCATAGAGCGCAAATATGCACGTTGGTCATCGAAGAGGTTACGCTGACGCTCTGCATGCGAACGTTTCAAATCGAGTGACGGATCGTACATAATGTTTGTATCGTTATGGGTACCAAGAAGCAACTCTGCCAACTCGGTAAGTTGTCCAATTGCAGGTGAGAGATCGCCCTTGAAGCCGAAATTGCTCAAATCAAGGCTGGCTACACGGCCATTGGCATGCAACTGTACACCCGGTTGCTCACACCACAAGTCAACATCTTTATCGAAATTCCAATTTGTGCCACGCGTATAATTCTCGCCATCGTAGCACCAATTTTCGCCATCGAGCGATCTCCAAATCTCGTACAGAGCGTAGCCATCTTTGATATACTCATCGCTCTCGTAGAGTGAAATCTTCACCTTTGTTTTGGTGACCTTATTATCCTCAACATTGAACTCCGACAATGCCGGTTTATCGTTCAACTCCAATACGCCACCCGTCTTCTTCGATTTTGTCGTGTAGGATACAACACGATAGGTGTTGGCAGGTAACGAAAATAGAGTATCGCACTGCAAAGACGAAGTCTTCCAACCATGCTTATCACTCTGATAATCATCTTCATCGAAGTGCTGTGAATATTTGGTCGGGATATTCTCCAAAAGAATAGGCTCCTCGCTCTCCGAAACAGCACCATCGCGAACAACCTTCAACGCTATATCCACAAACTTTATCTCATCGAATGTGTATTCCGCCTCTCTTGTTCCACGTGTAGAGGTTCCGTTAGGGATATTTTCGAACTCGGAGAGATCCTTGACAAGTGTGAATTGAACCTTGCCTCGCTCCATTACATCGACCACCAAATCGTGCATGGTAAGACCTCCTGCAATAACCGAGAAGATGTTGTTGGTCGTAACCGGCATACGGAACAGCTCGTTATCTTCCTTATCGTAGAGAATAAGGACCGTTATAGCATAATCGCCAACCAACAATCTGAGTTTATTGCTGCGCAAACCAAACTCTGCAGCCTCGCTGTCGGCAGCATCAACAGGAAGATACTGCGTTATGGTCTCACCATTATAGACCATTATCACACCTATTTTGCCGACCTTTGAAAGGTAGTCAAGTATCGTCTGTACTGCTCTGGATTGTGCCGAAGCACCACCCTGATACGATGCACTTTTGTAGAGTTTGAACTGAACGTATCCGTAGTCGTTCTCCCTGAGATCGACATTACCATCATTCGTACAACTCTGCACGAAGAGCATTAACAAGGCTATTGCAAATGTATATATCTTACCAAATTTCATCTTTAACAACAATTTTCTTCTATGACTATTGGGCTACAACATCGAAAATAATACGAGCAATTGGAGTATCATACGAACCAAATAGGAGAATTTCATACCTTTGGGCCTTAATTGACTCTGCATCGAATCCATTAGCCTTATTCGGCTCGATAACCACACCGCCAAACTCCTCCTTTTTCTCGACATTAAACATGTGTGAATAGTAGCCTGTTTTTACAACCATGTCAGGTTGTCCATCTCCATCTCCATCTTCATCTTTATCTCCCTCTACTTTATAGGTGTACTCTCCTACTGCCTGTCCGTAGAAAAAGCCTGCGATGTTCATCGCCGCATACTGAGGATTTGACAAAGCTTCGCGACTGCTATATGTAAGGCGATATTGATAAGGGATATCATCTATGCCATACTGCGCTCCCATATTCTTGTCATAATCCGCACTTGTAGCCTCTATTTGCGTCAATGTGACACCATGCATAGCAGCCAACGACTCATCTACAAGCGTAATCTCGCCCACGCTTGCTTCGCCACCTCCTCCGACCGTGGCATTCTCGTTATAAACGCAATAGAGGTATGTCACAACGACATTATCCTTCATGAATATGATAAAGCCTTCGTATTGGTCCGTATCCTTATTCAATTGAGCCTTCGTGATATCCATCTCTACACGATAGCCATTGCCGAACTCCTCCGACTCAATATATTTATACGCCAACCACGACTTCTCGGGCGAAACATTGGAGTAGGTATATCCCTCTGCATTCCACGCCTTATAGACGATTGTATCGTACTCGAAATCGGGATTAAGGTAGTAGCCTTGGCTTGAATTTGCATTGGTATAGAGCAGTTTGTATGCCTTCTCGCACTTGCTTATCTCCGTATATGTCCAATCCTCGGCATCACTCAACTCGGCGCCTACCTCTACCATATTATCGGTGAGTTTTTGAATGGTAAATACGCCATTGGACAGATTCAACGGAGTTTGAGTGATGTTATATACATACTCAGCATACTCGGCCTTAATCTCTGTTCGCGCGCTGTTGAACAACTCCATCGCAGGGTTGGTCACACCCTTGGCCAAAGATTGCGGAAGGATAATAAGCATACCCTCGCGCGTAGTTGTTCCATCGTTCTTAGTGGTGCATACATTAAATCTTCTGCTCCAAATACCCTCTACATCAGATGCATCAGAGTCCCACTCATCATTCTCCAGCAAAATCCACGATGTGGCGTTGTCGTCTACATCATACACTCCGCCGTTTTTTGCAACTTTGTAGATTTGCGCACCCTTTGGAGCTTCAATAATACCTATGGCTCCGCCCTCCGTCATCTCGCCATTGTTGTAGTATTCGCCATCGCCATCAAAAGTCATACTCTTCGACAAGGAGACCTCCAAATAGGAGTCGCAGCCCGGCATCGTTACCGATACGGTTTTGAGCATAATTCTATTTTTAGGATCGGAACAGTCGGCAAACTTCATGTTTCGAGTTTCGCTCTGATAAGGAATTTTCTTTGGATTGGAGAGTATTGAAATCTCGGTCGCACCTATCTCGGTTGCCTTGACAGGTGTACATTTGAGCCAATCGGGCATCTCCACCAACTCCCAAGTACATGTAGCCACCGCCTTAATGCGCTGCTTATACACGTTGTTATATGCATCGTAGTACAATGGCAACTTGGAGATATCCTCGCTACTATATAGATAGTTTTCATCTGCATCTTTTGCAAAGTCATCAGCCTCTGCGTCATAGGATTGTGCCACGAAGACAGAAACACCGCGCGATACACTCGTGCGAGTCAATCTACAAATAACACTCTTTATTCCCCCCATGGCAAGGGCTATATCGCACACTCGTTCTTGGTCGTACTCCTGAACATCGGCAACCTTCACCTTCACAACGTGAGTGCCGGCCTCTCCTCGCAGGGAGTAGGTTGCAGAGGTCGAATCCTCCGACTCCAAAAAGTAGAAATATGCCATAGCCTCCTGCGAGATAGATAGTACCCACGGGAGATTGGCCGAAAAGGATAGTTCGTATATATCTCCTGCCGCAACATTTGCATAAACAATATTGGGCATTTTTGCCTCAACACCCTCGGTCTTGTCGGTTGTACACGATGCAAACACAGTCGCAATAATGCTCAAAACTAATAATATCTTCTTCATAACTCTCTTTACTTATCACTTAGCCATCAGCTATTTATATAATTTCTCTCTTAACTCTCTCGCTCAATTCTCTCACACTCCTTCTCGCATCATCTCCTCGGCCTCCTCCTTCGATACCCATTCGAGGATATTGTAGAAATCGCCTACGTATCCGACAAGCGAAGAGAAATCCTTTATATATACTCGAACAAACATTGTTGCATAGTTCAAGCACGAATTGTATGACGACACATAGCTCGTTACAGGGCTTGTTTGTGCCAATATCTTACCATCACCCCACGCTATGCCGAATACGGCGTATTCGTTGCCGATAACCTGCCCATCGGCCAACGTCAAAAGTGGTCGCGATGGGTCTGACGGGTCGAATGTAAGATTTACATCGTAGCCATCATAGAACAAATCGTCCATAACTACCGTATTGTCCAACTTTTCGTGCTTGTAGCACTTCACCAAGCGACGATACGATTGATTTGTACCCATATACTCCAACAACAACTGCGAAGTGAGTAGGCAATAACGAGGCTCCTGCTTCGTACCACCCCACTCATTTATATCGAACGGGCACGCCTTGAACATCACAACCTTTGTACGATTGGACTCAGGATACAGATTCCACTTCAACTCATCGCGCATAACCAACTGCAAGGTAAATCCGAGAGAGTCGGTAGGTTCAATATTCTCGTAGTTGCCATAAATCACAACATCGGTCGAACTCTCTCCTGCCGGTATTACAATAGTATTCGATTGCAGACGATAGTGTACGCCTTCGATGGCATTACTGCCTTTATCGATTATCTCCACCGCATAAGTACGGTCATAGTCGCGCTTCACTGTCGAAGAGACCGCCACCTTGAACGGTGTTCCATCTGCCGTAACGGCATTTACCGACAAGGTGTCGGAGAACATCAAATATTCATCACCCTCATAGGTGGTATATCGCTCGCTACACGAGATAGCACCTACGACAAATGCTGCAATTAGAAGTGTATTTATAATGGTATATCTCATAATCATTCTCATATTTTAATAGCCCTCATTCTGTTGTACCAACGAACCCGGTGCCTCAACTTCGTGACGAGGAATTGGCCACACAAACATATAGTCGTCTGCCGATTTCTTAATCGAGCTGCCTTCGGCCAACGAGTTGGTCTGAGGTGTGCGTTCAAAGCCCTCTCCGTTATTATACAACTTGCCCCAACGCTTCAAATCCTGCAAGCGATGTCCCTCCATGTAGAGTTCTCGAACTCGCTCCTTAGCGATATTGTCAATGAAATTGTCGCCATTCACGCTCAACGCTCCCGAACCCGACTTAAATCGCGCTTGGCGCAGTGTTGTCAAATCGGCAGATGCTGCCGAATAGTTCGGAGTAGCCTTACGGCAATAGGCCTCGGCACGAATGAGATATTGTTCGGCTAAACGGAACGGTTTAGGCATCGACACCTCGTAAAGACGATAGTTCATAAACGAAGTATTACCCTCGTACTTAACCAATAGTGGCCACGTTAAATGGTGGGCATGTCCCGTAGTTATAGTACGGAAATAGGCATCATCACGCAGGTCGTTTTGCTCATACAAACTAAGCACCCACTGAGCCGGCACGTAGTCCGGATAGTAGTATATGCCATCGTTATTGAAGCCCAAGAATGGCGAGCCTACGACACCTCCATAAGCCTCCAAAGTGAGGTTTATGCGCCAAATTACCTCAAAGCCCACATCGCTTGTCCACATATACTTGAAATGTGATTCTGCGCCTGAGCCGTTGTAGTTGTTTACCGAAGAGAGTTCGAACTCCTTATTCTCGATAAGGCGCGTAGAGTAGTCGATTGCCGTCTCCCAATCCTGCATATAGAGTGCTACGCGGGCATGTAAGGCCTCTGCCATAGCCTTCGAGGTGTAGATATTCGTATATGTATCGTTCGCACCGTCAAGCATCTTCTCGGCTTTTGCCAAATCCGCCAAAACAAATTGATACGAATCGTACAACGATGCTCGTACAGCCTCCTCCTCTACGGAGTAGTACCTACGCAAGACAACACCCAACTCCTGCTTTGCCGTAGCAGGGTCATAGGCTTTGCAGAATAGTTTTATCAACTCCGAATATGCCAACGCTCGAATTGCATACACACCACCCGTCATATTATCGAGTTGGGAGAGTTGATTATCGTCAATCGTATTCGCCTTGATTGCTCCAATATTTTCAAGGAAGAAGTTACAATTGGAAATGACACTGTATAGCGATGCATATACTGCCTCCGACTCCGAAGAGGTTGAGCGAATCTTCCACAACCAAAATGAGCCGAGCTGATTGCTGTAACCATCTACCGCATAGACCATATCGGCCTGCACATCAGGCAATGTAGTCAGATAACCCGTGTAGAGGCTCGAACTCTTCAACATGGCGTAGATGCCCATATTGAACTGCGATGCATCTTCGAAAGTTTGCATCGATTTATCGGTCGGTATTGCGCTGCCCGGATACTTTTCCAGACACGAAGTTGCCAGCAACAGCGTAACAACCACTACAACACAGACTTTTATATTGTATATTATACTCTTTATCATAGCCGTTAGAATGTTATATCAAGTCCGAATGTATATTGACGAGCCATCGGATACTGCGCCTGATAGACATTTGCCGTACCCTCCGGATCCAATCCAGAGAATTTCGTAAAGGTCAAAGGGTTTTGTATCTGTGCGTATATTCGCAAACCCTGAAATACTCGACTCTTCTTCAATAGTGCCTGCGGGAATGCATACGAAAGCATCACATTCTTCAAGCGAAGGAATGATGCGTCTTCCAACAAACGGCTATCAAACTCGGTGTAGACACCGTGACGCGGAATATCGGTAATATCGCCCGGTTTCTTCCATCGGTCGAGCAGTCGTGCCGACTGGTTGTACGACATAAAACGTCCGTTCGACTCATCGAAGTAACGGTCATTATTGAGCACCCAACGATCTGCAACCCACGAGAATTGAGCACTCAGGGCAAGACCTTTCCATGACAATGCTGTACCAAAACCGCCCTGCCAAGGTGCGATATAGCTCTTTCCTACCAACACCTTATCCTCATCGCGCATCTCGTTGATTATCTCTCCGTCTTTCGTGTACCACAACGCATCTCCATTTGCCGGATTTACCCCCGCATAACGATTTATATAGAACTCGCCAAGTGGGTGTCCGACAACAAGTTTCGTATTGGTATTGGCCAACTCATACTCCTGCACGCCATTGTAGAGTTCGGTAATACGGTTATGGTTATACGAGAAGTTCACATTTGCCGTCCATGCAAAATCTTTCACTTGGAGAATGGTGCCGCTGAGATTGAGCTCTACGCCCTTATTCACCATCGCTCCGACATTATCCCACATATAGCCAAAGCCCGATGTCGAATATGGCAATGGCACCTGCATCAACATATCGGTTGTACGCTTGTAGTACAACTCCAAATCGACCGTCAATCTGTGCCAAAAGCCAAAGTGGAGCGCCAAGTTAGAAGTCCAAGGCTTCTCCCAACTAAGCGATTCATTTCCGGGTTGCGACAATCCGATACCGGCATTTCCTGCATAATCGGCACCACCACCCACAAGAGCCAAATGCTCATAATTAGGAATAGACGAGTTGCCCGAAGTACCGGTCGAAACTGCAATCTGTGCATGTGTAAGCCAACGGCGCGCAGACTCCATAAACACCTCATCGCGCAAACTCCACATAAAGCCCAATGACCAGAATGCTGCCCAACGATTATTCTTTCCGAAACGCGAAGAGGCATCGGCACGCACTGCCGCCTCTACAAAGTAGCGGTTATCGTAGTTGTACTCCCCACGTCCAAAGAATGACAAGAAGCCATAATCCGAATCGACCGTATCACTCCACGATGATGCGCGTGTTCCCGAAGAGATATTTGTCAGGAAGTCGTTATTCTGTCCTTGTGTCAAAAGGCTGAATGCCTCGTAGTGGTAGGATATACCCTCCTGACCAACAAGGAAGTTGAAATTGTGCTTATACCCCTTCGAGAAGCGGTAATTTATGGTATTCGTAACGGTAAGCGAGCCTCCATCTGTCGAAGAGCGCGAAGCCGAGCCTTGTCCTTGATTTGGAAGATAACTCGGATACGATACTCCAAAACCTGTGGTATGTGCGTAATCTACCGCCAACTGCGAACGCAATGACAAGCCCTCAATTGGAGTTGCCTCAGCGTAAAAAGTCGAGAGCAACTTATATTTTTTGAAACTTACCGGATTATTCTCCAACCACTCGATAGGATTGACCTTTATACCCTTCCACGAGCCATCATTGACCGATGCCAACGAGCCATCTGCCTTGTATGGCGAATAGTATGGCAACATAAATCTCGCAGCCGAGATAGGGGTTTCAAGCGCATAAGCACCCTCGTCAGCCTGCTCAATCTGTTGATAGTTGAGCATGGTGTTAGTACCTATTTTGAGCCACTTTGCAGCCTTACGCTCCAGATTGGTGCGGAACGAAAATCGCGCAAAGCCCGAGCCAAGAGCCGTACCCTCCTGATTGTAGTAACCACCCGAAACGTAGTACGATGTCTTATCATCGGCACCCGAGATGGAGAGTTCGTAGTTCTGCAACAAAGCCGCCTTCTTATAGACCTCATTCAACCAGCATATATCGGTCTTGCTCAGCAAATCATAATCTTTACCCTCCGTTAAACCTACCTCTTTCTCGTACTGAATACGCTCTGCGGTATTCATCAAGTCCCAATTATCACCTGCAATTTGCGAAAATCCGAGTTGCATGCGATAGTCGATGCGAGGGCGGTCGGCTTTCGCTCCGCGCTTGGTGGTAATAACGATAACTCCATTAGCAGCACGAGCTCCATAGATAGAGGTCGAAGCCGCATCTTTCAGCACCGACAGCGATTCGATGTCAGCCGGATTGATGGCATTGAAATCGCTACTCTCAATAGGCACACCATCTAATATATAGAGTGGAGCAGTACCCGAATTGATGGAGTTCACACCTCGAATGGTCATCTTTGCCGAAGCGCTCGGCTCACCCGTAGAGGACATAACCGACAAACCTGCCACCTGGCCCTGCAACGCCTGATCGAACGCTGCGGTCGGCGTATCGGTGATATTCTCCATCTCGACAGCCGAAACAGAGCCCGCCACAGTGCCCTTCTTGCGGACACCATAAGCGATAACCACAACATCGTCAATGGATTCGGCATCACTCTGCATCACAAGGTTGTAAACAGCCTTATCGCTACCCGCAGGCACGATCCAATCTACCGAACGATAGCCCAAATAGGAAAATGAAAGTTTTGTGCCTGCTTCAACTTTGATGGTATAGGTTCCATCAAGCGCAGTTGTCGTACCTTGCATCTTATCGGTAACAACCGTAACTCCTATCAGCGGTTGCTTATCCTCCGCCGAGGTAATAACGCCACTCACCGTAACAACCGAAGCACCCTGCGCAAACGCGAGATAGGGCACAATCGCAAGCACGAGGAGCAAGCAGACCTGCAATAAATTAAAATCTCTTTTTAACATAGTGCGCAAAGATAGTGTTTTACTACGTAAAAAACAAAAACATCTCTATTTTTTAGCGAAAATTATTTACAACTATTCATCAATTTCGAGAGTGGTTTTTGTAGTTATTGCAAAATAAATTTGCCCATTCGGGGATTTTTACTTACCTTTGTAGTCGTATTACGACTCTCGAAGATTATGAAAGAGGATTTATATAGTGATATTCGCCCCTACAACGATGACGAAATTCCCGCCGCACTGGAGCGAATTGCAAACGACCCATTTTTTGTACCTGCTATAAACTTCGCCTTCCCTGATGCCGACATGGAGAGCATCAGAGAGGTTGTGCGAACTTGCAAAACAGTGGAGCAGATGCAGGAGCGCGTAATGATAAGTATCATTAAGCGTATTATCGAAACATCTATCGACAACTTCACCTTCTCGGGATTAGAGAGAATCGAAGAGGGTAAAGGCTACCTATATGTTTCGAACCACCGCGACATTACGCTCGACTCTTTCTTGTTGCAATACACCCTATTTACCAATGGCATGCCTACAACTGCCACTACATTGGGTGACAACCTATTGCGTTCGCAATTTATTATCGATATCTGCCGAATAAATCGCGCAGTGCGAGTAATTAGAAAAACAGACGATATATCGCCTCGCGAGTTCCTGCTGAATTCGCAGCACCTCGCTGAGTATATCCGTTGGTATATCTCACAAGGTAAGTCAATGTGGATATCACAGCGCAATGGTCGCACGAAAGATGGTATTGATGCCACCGACCAAGGCGTATTGAAGATGGTCAGCCTGAGTGGTCCGAGCGACTTTGTAGAGAATTTCAGCGAGTTGAGCATTGCACCAATCGCTATCTCATACCAATACGAGCCATGCGACATCAGAAAGGCTATCGAAACAACTGTAAATCTGATGGGTGGCACCTACCAAAAGGGCAAAAACGAGGATGTCAACAGTATATTGTATGGTATCCGTATGCCAAAGGGCGATGTAAATATTACAATTTGTGAGCCTATCACCCGTGAGGAGTTGGAGGAGTGTGGCAAGCTACCAAAAGCCGAGGCTTACAGAATGCTCAAAGAGATTATCGACAACCGCATATACAAGAATTATAAGTTGCACGACACCAACTATATAGCACACGATATTCTGCATCGTAGCAAGCAGTATGCCGAATATTACACCCCTGCGGCTGTCAAGAAGTTCAAGGGCCGTATGGCGTATGCCGAAGCTCGATTTATGGAGTATGGACTTGACATAAAAACTGCACGAAAAGTCTATCTCGGCATCTATGCCGGTCCGGTGGATACCAAGATATAGACGAGAGACAAGAGTTGAGAGCAAAAGTTCTCAACTCTTTCTTTTTAGAGTTGCAAACGAGAGTATGTGCCACGAAATGCCCACTGCAAGCAGGAACATAAGCACCTGCGCCCACCACCACTCATCGACCACTGCAAAGATGCAATAGCCTATTGTGAGCCACACCAGCGAAACGGAGATTATTTTCACACGCAGAGGAATGGCACGATATTCGCAAAAATTGCGTATATATTCACCAAAAACTCTATGATGAATAAGCCAATTATAGAGTTTTGGCGAAGCCTTAACCCATACAGCAGCCGAGATAAGCAGAAATGGCGTTGTGGGCAGCATCGGAAGGAAAATACCCAAAATGCCTAATACCAATGTAATAGCACCTATTGCGATTAAAAATATTCTCATTTCGTAGCAAATATACAAATATTTCGTATATTTGTAGTACAGGAGATGAATAAAACATAAAATAGAACTATATGGATAAGATAGGTATCGCTTGCGACCACGCAGGCTACGACATGAAAGAATTTTTGACGGGCTACCTCTCGGCAAAGGGCTTTGAGGTGTTCGATTTTGGTTGTCACTCGGAGGAGAGTTGCGACTATCCGGACTATGCTCACCCTATGGCTGAGGCTCTTGAAAAGGGCGAGTTCCCACGTGCTATTGGCATCTGCGGCTCAGGCGAAGGTATGGCTATGACGCTGAATAAACATGCGAAAGTGCGTGCATCTCTCTGCTGGATTCCCGAAATAGCCCACATGACACGACTTCACAACGACAGCAACGTGCTTGTATTGCCGGCTCGCTTCATCTCTAACGAAGAGGCTATTGCGATACTCGAAGAGTGGCTCAACACCGAGTTCGAGGGTGGCCGCCATGAGCGTCGAGTTGCAAAGATTTAACTCTGATAAGCAGAGTAACAAAAATGCCCCGAAAAACTCATTTTCGGGGCATTTTGCTATTGAAGCAGATTTTCTGCCACTATTTTAACACTATTGTACAGTTGTCCAAACTCTCTATAATGGCAAGGGATTCGACGTGTATGTCTCTGCCTCGCAACTCTTCGCCTCCACTCTGAAAGCCCTTCTCGATAAGAAATCCCATGCCCTCTAATTTGGCACCTGCCTGCTCAACCAAGTCAATAATACCCAAAGCAGCATTGCCATTTGCAAGGAAATCGTCAATAAATAGCACCCTATCATCTTTGGTCAGATAGTCGCTACTTACACAGACCGAATAAGAGCGATTCTTTGTAAAAGAGAACACCTCGGTTACCAACATATTCTCCATCGTACTTGGCACCTTCTTCTTCGCAAACAATACGGGCACATTCAGATAGTCACCAACCATAATAGCCGGAGCGATACCACTCGCTTCGATGGTAATTACCTTGTTAATCTTATGCTCTGCAAATCGTCTTGCAAGCTCTTTTGACATTTCGCGCATAAGCATAGGGTCCATCTGATGGTTAATAAAGTTATCAACCTTCAAAATACCGCCCGGGAAGCACTTTCCCTCTCTCAGAATGCGCTCTTTAAGCAACTTCATACAGAAAACGATTTTTTATTTTGAAGCCCTTTTTCTATCGATTTCGTTAAGAAGAATCTTTCTCAATCGCATCGAATGAGGTGTCACCTCAACATACTCGTCCTCCTTGATATACTCCAACGCCTCCTCTAACGAGAAGATTTTTGGTGGCACGATAACTGCCTTATCGTCAGAACCCGAAGCGCGCATATTGGTAAGCTGCTTCGCCTTGCAGACATTCACGGTAATATCGTTGTTGCGGGTATGCTCGCCGATAACCTGTCCCATATAGACCTCCTCCATCGGCGAGATAAAAAAGCGACCTCTATCTTGCAGTTTATCAATCGAATAGGCATACGCCATACCCGTTTCTGATGCAATAATAGAGCCATTGGTGCGCATATCTATATCGCCCATATATGGCTCGAAGGCACGCAGGCGGTGCGACATAATAGCCTCGCCCGCAGTGGCGGTGAGCATATTCGAGCGCAAGCCGATAATACCACGCGAAGGGATATCGAATTCGAGGCGAGTACGACCATTTGCCGACTCCATATTTGTAAGTGTGCCCTTACGGCGAGTAGAGAGTTCGATGACAGTACCTGCCACCTCGTCAGGGCAGTCGATAGTCATCTCCTCGACAGGCTCGCACTTCACGCCATCAATCTCCTTGATAATAACCTTTGGCTGACCTACCTGCAACTCATATCCCTCACGGCGCATAGTCTCGACCAATACTGAGAGGTGCAACACGCCACGACCATAGACAATAAACGAATCGGCATTCTGTCCCGGCTCGACACGCAACGCCAAGTTGCGCTCCAACTCGCTGTCAAGACGCTCCTTGATGTGGCGCGAGGTTACGAACTTACCGTCCTTGCCAAAGAATGGCGAGTTGTTAATCGTAAAGAGCATTGACATTGTCGGCTCGTCAATCTTGATTGGTGGCAGTGGCTCAGGATTTTCAAAATCACAGATTGTATCGCCAATCTCGAAGCCCTCAATACCTACCAAGGCGCAAATTTCGCCACACTCTACCTTCTCAACCTTCTTCTTGCCCAAGCCGTCAAAGACCATCAAATCCTTAATCTTGGTCTTAATTTTGGTTACGCCATCACGCTTTGCGAGCGTTACATTCTGACCATTTACAAGCGTTCCACGGGTAAGTTTTCCGACAGCGACACGACCGATATACGAAGAGTATTCGAGCGAAGTTACCAACAACTGCGGAGTACCCTCGCTGACTGCCGGTGCAGGAATTTCGTCAATAATAGCGTCAAGCAGCGGCACAATACTATCGGTCTTTTCGTTCCACTTGTGCGACATCCAGCCCTGCTTTGCCGAGCCGTAGATGGTCTTATAATCGAGTTGCTCCTCCGTTGCATCGAGCGTGAACATCAAATCGAATACCTGCTCATTAACAACCTCAGGGCGGCAATTTGGCTTATCGACCTTATTGATAACAACGATAGGCTTCTTGCCGAGCGAAAGAGCCTTCTGCAACACAAAGCGCGTCTGTGGCATTGTACCCTCGAAGGCATCAACCAACAGCAGAACGCCATCACACATATTCAGCACGCGCTCCACCTCGCCACCAAAATCGGCGTGGCCGGGAGTGTCGATTATATTGATTTTGTAATCTTTATAGACCACCGAAACATTCTTCGAGAGAATTGTGATACCTCGCTCGCGCTCCAAGTCGTTATTGTCGAGTACGAGGTCGCCCGTCTTTGATGACTCACGGAGCAGATTGCCTGCCAAAATCATCTTATCGACCAGCGTTGTTTTACCGTGGTCGACATGGGCTATAATTGCAATGTTGCGTAATTTTTGCATACTACTGCCTTAGTTTTTCCTAAATAACGCGCAAAATTACTAATTTTAATCGGAAAATTGTTACTTTTGTAAAACTAATCGTCAATAATTTTATGACAAAGCAGATAGAAGTTACCGATGGTAGCCACGTATATATAGGAGGCACCGATGAGTTATTGCCACAACTATTGCCCGAAAAACGGGTAATTGTCATATCCGATAGCAATATTGACCGTACTCATCACGACCTTATCGCGCCCTACGAGCATATCCTTATCGGACAGGGCGAACAGGCAAAGAGTCTTGCGACATTAGAGGAGATATATCGCCGTCTTATCGAACTCGGAGCCGACCGTTCGACCTTTATTCTCGGTATTGGTGGAGGCATCGTGACCGATATTGCAGGATTTGTCGCTTCGACCTATATGCGAGGTGTGGAGTTCGGTTTCGTAACTACCACCCTACTCGGCTCGGTAGATGCTTCGGTCGGTGGAAAAAATGGTGTAAATGTAGGCGGTTTCAAAAATATGGTTGGTGTCTTCTCGCAACCTAACTTCGTAATATGCGATGTTGCCCTACTCCACTCGCTCTCCGACCGTGAGTTCCGTGCAGGGTTGGCAGAGGTTATCAAGACCGCTATTTTGGGCGACACCGAACTATTCGAAATGTTGGAAAACAACTCATTCGACACGCTTCGCAACGACAACGAATTGCTCGAAGAGATTATCACACATTGTGTGCGTGTCAAGGCTTCGGTCGTAGCCGAAGATGAGCGAGAGGGCGGTCGCCGCCGTATTCTCAACCTCGGACATACAATAGCCCACGCCATCGAAAAGTCGTCAAACAAGATGAACCATGGCGAGGCGGTAGCCGCAGGCTTGTACCACATAACACGCTCAGCCCTTGCACAAAAGATTATTTCGGAGGGAGATGCCGGCAGAATTTGTGCCCTCATTGAGCAGTACGGTTTTGATACTACCCTGCCCGCAGAGCGCAAGCAGTTGTTAGACGCTATCAAAGGGGACAAAAAGCGTAAGGGCAACTCGTTGCATCTGATATTCCCCACTGCAATAGGCAGTGTCGAGGACAAAGTGGTGTCGTACAATGATTTAGAGCAAATTATTTAATTCTGCAATTTAATCGTATTATGAATTTTCGCAAACTTACCGAAATAGAGATAGCGCAACTGCAAGCACAACAATGCCGTGCCGAAGATTGGAATGACATAAAGGTTCACCCCGATTTTTCGACAGAGCATATTCACAATGTTCGCTTCTCTGGCAATATAACACTCGGCATATTCTCCGAGTCATTTGTGCGAGAGGGCGGTATTAAGATGCACTCCGGTATTCGCAATGCCACACTGCACAATGTCTGCATCGGCAACAACTGCCTTATCGAAAACATCAACAACTACATCGCCAACTACACAATAGGCGAGCGCACCATAATCGACAACTGCGACCTTATCGTTGTTGATGGAAAATCACACTTCGGTAATGGTATAGAGGTTGCCGTACTCAACGAAACTGGTGGTCGAGAGGTTGTGATAACCGACAAATTATCCGCCCACACCGCCTACATAATGGCTCTCTATCGCCACCGCCCGCAACTTATCGAACAATTACGAGAAATCGCTCTATATTATAGCAACAAACACGCATCGGAGATGGGTACAATCGGCAAGAGTGTAGTAATCTCAAATTCGGGTATTATAAAAGGTGTTCGCATAGGCGATTTCTGTCGTATTGAAGGTGTTAATCTCCTCTCGAACGGAAGCATCAACAGTAACGAAAAAGCACCCGTATATATCGGGCATGGTGTCGTATGTAACGACTTTATCGTTTCGAGTGGAGCAAAGGTCGATAGTGGGGCTACTCTGAGTCGCTGTTTTGTAGGTCAGGCGTGCGAACTCGGACACAACTACTCCGCCTCGGACTCGCTATTTTTCAGCAACTGTCAAGGCGAGAATGGCGAAGCTTGCGCAATATTCGCAGGTCCTTATACGGTAACACACCATAAATCGACACTCCTTATCGCCGGAATGTTCTCGTTTATGAACGCTGGCTCCGGCTCTAACCAGAGCAACCACATGTACAAGTTGGGACCTATACACCAAGGCACTTTGGAGCGAGGTGCAAAAACCACCTCCAACTCCTACATCCTTTGGCCCTCTCGCGTGGGAGCCTTCTCATTGGTCATGGGGCGACATGTAAACAACTCCGATACTACAAATCTGCCATTCTCCTACCTCATAGAGCAGAACAACACCACACATCTTGTACCCGGCGTAAACCTGCGTTCGGTGGGTACAATTCGAGATGTGCAGAAGTGGCCAAAGCGCGACCGCCGCACAGACCCGAACAGGCTCGACCTGATAAACTACAACCACCTCAGCCCCTACACTGTACAGAAGATGATGAAGGGGCGTGAGATTCTGAAAGAGCTGCAACACGCCAGCGGTGAGTTGTCGGATATTTACTCATTTCACAGTACCAAGATTAAGAACTCTTCACTCCGTAACGGAATACGATTCTACGAGGTTGCGATACACAAGTTTATGGGAAACTCCATAATAAAGAAGTTGGAGGGGTTGCACCCCGCCTCTGACGAGGATATCCGTATGCGCCTACGCCCCGACACCTCGATTGGCAAGGGAGAGTGGGCTGATGTTTCGGGACTTATCGCTCCGAAGAGCGAAATCGAAAGACTTATAACCGATATAGAGGAGGGCAGAACTACCCGACTCAAAGAGATAAACGCCGAGTGGGAGCGTATGTACAACAACTACTACACCTATGAGTGGAGTTGGGTTTACGACCATATCGAGGAGTTCTACGGCATCACACCCGAAAATATCACCGCAAGCGATATTATTTCGATTGTCGAGCAGTGGCGTGAAGCGGTTGTATGGCTCGATAAGATGATTTACGAAGATGCCCGCAAAGAGTTCTCTCTATCATCACGCACAGGTTTCGGTGTTGATGGCTCTCGCGAGATTAAAGATAGTGACTTTGAGCAGGTACGAGGCGACTTCGAGAGCAATCCGTTTGTTCGTGCCACACTCAAACACATCGAAGAGAAATCTGCCCTCGGACAGGAACTTATCGATAGATTGAGTAGACGTAGATAGCTATATTAATAGTTGTATCAGAATTTCAGTGCATCAAGACGCGACTGCACATCGCCAAGTGGGTCTTGCGGACCTTCCATGGTCTTCATACGGCGTTTCGAGCCGCCAAGACTGCGCAGATTGTAGGTAAATCGCAGCAGATAGGTGCGACCAAGCACCGTATTGTAGCGTAACTGCGAATAGGTTGCTATCACATAACGACCAAACGAGGTGTTCTGATTAAGCACATCATCAACACACAACTCCACCTCGCCAAGTCCATTCAGCACCTTCTTTCCGACTGACACATTCCACAAAGTGAAGTAGTCGTTGAAGTTGTGGGTAAAGACCTTGAAGTGGGTGAAGTTGACCGATGAGGTTATCGTAAAGCCCAACGGCAACACCACCTTGATATTACCTCGCACATACTGCATAAAGTATTGATTATTGAAACTCGACAGTGTGCTATTATTGTAGGCGTAGTTACCTCGCCAAGTGACCGTAAAATCTACATTCTCCGATATATTGCTACCTAAAGTCAATTGTGCATATCCATTAGCGTTGTGCATCAGCACATTTTCGCCCTGAGCAATAAACTTGTAGTCTTGATTAGGGTCCACAATCTCCTCCGGTTTCAAATCTGACGGCACCACCTCCATCGGAATATCTGAATATGTGCCTCCCAGAACAAAATTCAAATTCGAGTGCAGATGTTTCAGTGGCCAACCCAACGAAGTGCGGAACTCATACGACCAATAGCCATCGAGATTTACCTTCTGCGAGAGTTGAATTGGATTATAGTTGGCGTAGTGCCACTCACCCTTATCGTCAAGATAGTCCGGCAGTCTGATTTTTCCCGGCTCATACACAACCTTATTGCCAACATAGTCCTGCACATGTTGCACCTTACCCATCACCATAAAGGTTGTTCCGTAGCGCGGTGACACATTCGTATATCGCACAAAGAAGTTATGCTCCTGCGCAGGTTTCAAATCGGGATTTCCGACCGACAGGTACGAGCTGTTATTTACATTGTACATATCGTTCAAATCCCAAACACCCGGCATACGCAACCTCGAATTGAGCGATGCACGCATACTGTGTTTATTGTTCGATGCAATATTCAGCGTTGCATTGTAGAGAAATCGCTGATAGTGTGAGTGTTTCGTGGTCGGTGTTTCAAGCAATCTACCCGGTATACCGTAGTATGTGACATCGGTGGTAATATCTCTAAATCGCAAGTTTACCGAAAACCAATTTTTGCCCTTTCCGTATCGCATACCGGCACTCGCCTCGTGGTACCAATAGTCGCTCGTATATATCGAGGAGCTCTTTGGCTTTATCTTCTCGGCAAGTGGCTCGTGGGTGGCATCGGTCGTAAAGTTGTAAGTGTCACGAGTACGCATCTGATAGTCGCCTTCGTACGACACATTCACAACTACCCATTTACCTATTCGCTCACGGAATGTCGTTTGAAGATGGAACTGAGCCATCGTGTTATCGCTCTCATTGCGAGAATAGGTGTACTTGTTCTGTTCCAATCGCTCGGCCTCGGTTGCCAAAGGTCCCGAATAAGAGTTGTAGTTACGCCAATTCTCGTTGCTATTGTATCGGGCATCGGCAGAGAGCAACAAAACACGACCTCGTTTCAGGAAGTTGTAGTTATATTGCGCACTTAACCTCGCATTATGCGACTTGCCAAGTCCTTCATTACTACTCGGATAGTATCGTGGCAATGGTCTATCCGACTCCTTAACCGACTCCGACCAGCCCGTACGCATCGAGGTTGTATCTTGACGATTGATGGAGAAGTTATTTGAGTATGAATAGGCCGGAGTAAGGAGCAGTCGCTGACGTTTTGCCACCTTCCACGACAAGCGACCTCGAAGACGAAGAGCTATATTGTTCGGATTGGCAAATTGGTCGTAATGAATGGTATCGAGTTTCGCAGGGCGATTATACCAACGGTCTACAGTAAATTGGTTGGTGGTATTGTTGTGATTGAAGAATGCGCTACCATCAAATCTCGCCCTCTTGCGCTTTCCCCACTTATCCGAATAGTTTATAGCAAAGACCTCTGTCGAAGCTACTCCCGATTGACGATTTACCGAAAATGACGATGAGGCATTTGTGCGATTTGTTGAGCCCGACATCGAAATACCCTCGTCAGACAAGTTCTGCTTATTGAGATTATTTGCCAACGCCATAATCGCAATACGGGTATCGGCTCGAAAGATATTCAATGCTCCACCTGTCGAATATCGCCCCTTCAATTTATCTACATATTGCCCCATTTCGGAGCCGTTCGGTTTTTTATCGCCACCCAAACCTCCCGAAGCGTGCATCTTTCCGAACTCGCTGTGCGAAAGCGAACTCTTAGTTACAATATTTATGACTTTGCCACCTCGACCATCATCTACACCCGTAATCTGCGAAGCCTCGCTCATACGGTTATAGACCTCGATGCTCTCAACTGCCTGCGCAGGGATACTCTGCAAAACCTGTTGCACGCTTCCGCCAAAAAACTGCTCTCCATCGACATATATGGCAGTAACAGCCTCGCCCTGAGCCTCGATTTTTCCGTTATTGATGGATATGCCGGGCAACTTGCGCAGCAATGTTTCGAGTTCGGCATCTACCGTAACCTTAAATTGCGATGCCGTATAGCGCAGCGTATCGCCCATAATCTGCGCACGAGGTACAACTATCTCCTTGACGACAAGGCCCACATTGATAGCAGACTGTTTCATCGCCATATCGTTGAGATTGACGGGCAAAGCCTCAACCTTGATATTTCGTACATAATCCTCATAGCCAAGGAATGTTGCCATGAGTTTATATTCGCCACGTGGCATAGGTGGCGTCTTGAAATAACCACCATAACCGGTGGTATAGTGTCGCCGGTAAAGCGAGTCGCGAAGCGAAGTAATCTCTACAATAGCCCCGACCACTCCCTCTCTCGTTTCGGCATCAAAAAATCGTCCACTAACAGTAGTCCCCTGTCCCCAAGCCACAAGGCAGGAGATAAGAGCAACAAAGAGTGTTAGTAGACGGCGCATAAACAAAATGCAAAGTGCAAAATGCAAAATGCAGAATGCAGAATTAGTTTTTCTTTGAAAGAAGGGGGTATTCTTTTTATTGGAACACCCCCATCATTTATATAAGGTCTAAAAATTGTATAACGAGAGGAATTTTAAGGCTTGCAAGGCGTTGAGCCCGCAGCATACTTGGCGTATGTGAGGAGCTCAACGACCGAAGCGTAACGCAAAAATTACCTCGTTAGACGGTTTTTATTTTAGTCCTCCAACTTTGCACACAAGAACTCACGGTTCAAGCGAGCGATGTGAGCAATGCTAATCTGCTTAGGGCACTCTGCCTGACAAGCACCTGTGTTGGTACAGTTACCGAAGCCGAGTTCGTCCATCTTTGCAACCATAGCCTTTGCACGGCGTGCGCCCTCAACTCTACCCTGAGGCAACTTCGCAAGCGAAGATACACGAGCAGCAACGAACAACATTGCCGAGCCGTTCTTACAAGTTGCAGCACATGCACCACAACCTACGCAAGCAGCAGCGTCCATAGACTCGTCTGCATCTGCCTTCGGAATTGGAATAGCATTTCCGTCAGGTACCGAGTTGGTACGAACCGATACGAAACCTCCCGCCTGCAAAATCTGGTCGTAAGCGCCACGATTTACTACGAGGTCCTTGATTACAGGGAATGCAGCAGAACGCCAAGGCTCAACGGTGATGGTAGCACCATCTTTGAACTGACGCATATAAATCTGGCAAGTAGTAACAGCCTGCGATGGACCGTGTGCGTGGCCGTCAATGTGCAACGAACACATACCGCAGATACCCTCACGGCAGTCGTGGTCGAATGCCACCGGCTCCTCGCCTTTGTGTACGAGGTCGTTGTTCAAAATATCGAGCATTTCGAGGAACGAGGTATCCGAAGATACATTCTCAACCTTGTACTCCTTGAATGCACCCTTCGATTGAGCGTCTTTCTGACGCCATATTTTCAATGTGAAATTCATAATTTCTAAACTCTAAATATTAAACGTCAAAAAATTAGTCCTTATAGTTACGCTGTGCGCGGTGAGTAAACTCGTAATCGAGTGGCTCCTTTGTAAGCTCAGGAACCTCATTCTCACCCTTGTACTCCCAAACCGAAGCATAAGCGAACTTGTCATCGTGACGAAGAGCCTCGCCCTCCTCAGTCTGGTGCTCCGAACGGAAGTGACCACCGCACGACTCCTCACGATTGAGAGCATCACGTGCCATCAACTCACCGAGTTCGAGGAAGTCAACCAAACGCAAAGCCTTCTCCAACTCAACATTGAACGAGTTTGCTGTGCCGACAACCTTAACATCTGCCCAGAACTCCTTGCGCAAAGCCTGAATCTCAACGATAGCCTTCTCCAAAGACTCCTTTGTACGAGCCATAC
>JAGBCX010000040.1 GCA_017937805.1 Alistipes sp.
ATACAACAAAAAACTGAAAACGGAAAACGGAAAACGGAAAACTTTAAAAAAATTATTATATTTGTGACAACAAACCAAATAAGCACAAGTAAAGATGAAACTATTTCTCGTTATCGTGGGAATACTTGCACAAGTGGCATTCGCGTCGGCTCGACCAATCTACAACATCAAAGATTACGGAGCTAAAGGCAATGGTAAAATCTCTAATACAGAGGCTATCAACAAGGCTGTGAAGGCGTGCAACGAGCAGGGCGGCGGTATCGTCTATGTGCCTGCCGGCAAATACCTTTCGGGCACTATCGAGCTGCTCGATAATGTCGAGTTGCGACTCGCCGAAGGTGCCGAACTTATCGCCTCGCTCGACCTGAAAGATTACAAGAATTATGAGTGTCTGCGCAACGACTTCATGAAATACAAGGTGGCGTACACCGCCTATTGGAACCGTGCATTTATCCTTGCACAGCGAGTGAAAAACATTGCAATCACGGGCGACGGCGTAATCAACTCGAATCATCTGGTCGATCCCAATGGCGAGGGGCGTGCTCGCGGTCCGCACGCCATTATGCTTGGCGAGGTGGATGGTGTAACCATTCGCGGCATCCATATCACCGAGGCGTCGAACTACGCCGTTATGGGTTACGAAGTTCTCAACGCCACTTTCGACAATGTGAAAATCACAAAGGGCCACGATGCAATTCATCTGCGCGGAGCCAAAAATCTGATGATCCGCGACTGCTCGTTCGAGACGGGCGACGACTGCCTTGCAGGAGGTTTCTGGGAGAATGCCGTAATCAAGAATTGCTACATCAACTCTACCTGCAACGGCATCCGTATTCTCTTCCCTGTCAAGGACTTGGAGATTTCGCACTGCACAATCAAAGGCCCCGGCAAGTATGCTCAACCTCACATTCCGAAGCTTACCGGCAAGATGTTGGCAGCTATAATCATTCAGCCGGGAGCGTGGTGGGACACTGTCGGAGGTGTCGAGGATGTCCATATTCACGACCTCGATATCGACTGTGTGCGTTGTGTCTTTGCGTCGGACTTAAAGGCCAACACTTGGTCGAAAAACCTCGTTGTGGAGCGCATCAAGGCCACAAATGTAAACTATGCTGCTCTGCAAATCGAGAGTTGGAAGGGCGGTGTCTATGAGGATGTAACCTTGCGAGATATCGACATCCACTACATCGGTCGCAACGACGAAAAGACCAAAGAGCCGTTGCGAATGCCGACACGCGAGTCGCGCACCACCCCATATTGGGCAATGTTCGTGCGCAATATCAAGCATCTTACGATGGAGAATCTGAACTTCACCTTCACAGGCGAGGAGCATCGTACTCCGATTGGCATTCACAATGTTGCAAAGATTGACATGACGAATGTAAAGGCACAGGATACCGACGGCAAGGAGATGATTCACGCCGTAGATTGTCCGCTTGTACCCCTCGCACCATCGAAGAACTATATTCCTATTACAGTACCGAAGAATGCAAGATAGGCGACACAACCGCTCGTTTTATCGGCAGCGGCTGTGTGAAGGTATATCTTCTGCTCGGAGGGGCAAAAAAAGACTGCCTTCGGACAGTCTTGCTAAATAACTAATTGTGAGTATATGGGCGATCGTTAGTCCTCGTCATCGTACATATACCACTCCTGCTCAAAGTCGCCACAATCGCAACTGTAGGCGTCTAAGTCCTCCTTGACCTCTTTGCCGTCGTAGCGCAGTGTGATACGATGCTCTTCGCTTTCGTAGTCGGCAGGGCCAAAGCTTGCATCGAAGCACTCATAGTAGAAACTCAACTTGTTGATATCAAAGTTCTCCACATCGAACTCCCAAGTCTTGCCCGCAAGGTTATTGTAATAACCAAACTTTACGATATCCTCGCTATTCCACTTCTCCTCCATATCGAATGGCTCGTAGTCAGAGTATTCGCTTCTATCAGAAAGTGCTTCTTCATCGAATTCAATCTCCTTGCCATCTACTGTGATACGGATAAAGCCGGGAGAATCATCGCCATTGAAAACAAATGAGCAACCTCCCACCATCTCGTCGCCACAGTCGAAGGCCATATATTCGTGCTCCGTAATTTCGACATCGACACAGATATGTTGTTTTTGTGATTTGTTCGGCTCTGACTTTGAGGCAGGCGTTTGTGCGGAGTTGGCATTCAGGAAATCGACCAACTTCGAGCCGAATTGTTGTGTGGTCCAAGCCTTTTCGTAAGCGAAGCCTGCTTGGTCGGCAATCTCTCTCAGGGCAGCTTTGGTGTTGTCAAACACCTCTCCTTGATAGGTTGCTGATACACTGTTGTTTGCGGCGATTGAGATAACATAATCGCCATAAGTTGCTTGTTTTTTCATAGTCGTAATCTTTAAGGTTATTTACTTTTTCTTTTTCGCTTCAAGCTCCACGATAAGCGGATGCAACTCCTCTGTAAAACGCTTCTTGTAGTAATCACCCTTCTTGGCTGGTACAGAAATGTTCTTCAGCGACTTACAGCCATTGCAACTCTCCTCCTTAATATATCGCACACAATCGAGGAATGTAAGAGTCTCGAGTGCTGGGCAGTCCTTAAATGGAAAGACACAGTCAGCTCTGTAATCCTCCAACTTGCCCTTTACAGTTGCAGTTTTCAGCTTCTCACATTTCATAAAGACGCCGTTAAGGTCTTTTACAGACTCGGGCACCTCGATGCTTGTAAGTCCAGAATTATAAAAAGCTCTCTCCCCAATGTACTCTACACTGTCGGGGATAACGATTTCGGTTAATGCCGTACAATCGCTGAAGGCATTAGCCCCAATCTCGGTTACGCTCGCTGGTATAACAATGTTTGTTAAGTTTTCACATCCGCAAAAAGCATTATCTTCCAACTTCTCTACGCCATTAGGTATAACGCTATTGCTGCAACCTGCAACGAGTGTGGTACCATTCTTTATTATGGCGTTACAATTTTCGCGTGAGTCGTAGATGCTGTTACCCTCCTCCACGACAATGCTGGTCAGTGATTCGCAGTGCGAGAAAACACCGTATTTACTAATCTCTGTTACACTCTTTGGTATTACGACACTTGTCAAGTCGTGACAACAGAAAAAAGCATACTTCTCAATCTTCTTCACACCCTCGGGAATAACAATGCTGGTCAAGCCCTTGCACCCACTAAAAGCATATGAATCAATAACCTCCGTACCCTCTGGTATCGTAGTGTTGCAACAACCTCGTAACAGGGTGTTTGTAGCACTATTTATTATCGCATTGCAGTTGTTTCGCGAGTCATACATAAAGTTACCCTCCTCTACCACGATGCTTGTCAATGCACCACAACCATCAAAGGCTTGAAGCCCAATCATTGATAGATTTTTATGGATGTTGATACTTTTAAGAGCACTACAACCTGCAAAAGCATATGCATAAATAGAAGTCACATTGCTTGGAATCTCGACACTCTCCAAATTCTTACAGCCCTTGAATGCCTCTCTTCCAATTGTTGTTACGCTACTGGGGATAACGACTTTGGTTAGCTCCTCACAATAAGTAAACGCCATATTGGCGATCGTTGTCTCTCCGTCGGGAATTATTCCCACGCCATCTTTAATTTCATACTTTGCCATAGTTAAATGTTTTAAGATTAAAAAATGTAATTTGTTTTAATTGGTATCAATAATAAAAGTCGGAGTGTCTACACTAATGCATAGACCACTCCGACATTCTTGCGCTTCTTAAGAAACGAACTACCCCCCCCGTAAATAGCTGACATACTGCTATTTACGGCAATTAAAATGGTATGACCGCCATAAGTTGCGTGTTTTTTCATACTGTTTTTTTGTTAAATGGGTTTATAAAATGAAAATTGACTATATAAATAGTCTTTTGGTTTTACTCCTTATAATCATCATATCCGCAATCCTTGCGCTTTAACTCTGGCGAGAGGTTTAGTTCTTTGCGCCCCTCGATATTCTTGGCGATAAGCTCGGCAAGGCACTTGGCAACTGCCGTGCGGCGAGAGTCCCAAAAACTTACGCTCCACGCAACAAGAATAGCGAAACTATTGATATTCGCACCATTTGCAAGTTTGCGGGTATAGAGTTTATGTCTGTTAAGACCAATGCCGTGGTAGCGTTGAAAGGCGCTCTCCAACTCAAATTCGCTCTTTAAGCGCATCTCCGTATCATCTATAAGAGCCTTAAAGCGAGCCAAATCTTTAACGGTCAAGCCCTCCTGTTCAAGCGACTCGTTGCCCTTTTCGCCGCCCGCTGTAAATTCAATCTTTGCAGGGTACGAAGGCTCGTTTCCACCACACGATGCAAGCATTGTTATAACCCATGAATCTTCGCGCGAGGTGAGGCGATTAAGGTCTGCCATATACTCGGTAAGCCCCTCTACGGCATTCTCATCGTCAAACTTATAGAATGAGCGATATGGGCGTGTCTCGCCAAATTCACGACTAACAAAGTTGAAGCCTCCAATCTTTGCCAAATAGTAGCCGAAGTGACCAATTACGGGATCCACTATATTGCTTGGCGATACGATTGTTACCTTCGAACCTCTATCAATACAGCAACCATAGGGACGATTAACTGCAAAATGCTCCACAACAAGCCTATCTTGCGGGTGTTCATCAACGGTCTGCATAACGGCCGTATTTGCCAAACGGAAGCGGTC